>DAIRFV010000015.1:0-16441 GCA_036794905.1 Pyrinomonadaceae bacterium
TCTACTGCAAAGACTCGGGTCGAAACTTCAACATGCTCGACGCGGAGCGGCTGCCTACTGCCCACTGCCCACAGCCCACTGCCTACTGCCTACTAGCCTTCAGGCGCCCGTCTGGGCGAGCAGCGACGCGAGGACGCGCGCCGAGTCGAAATGCTCTTCGGCGACGGCGCGCGCCGCGCGCGAGTGGCGCGCGGGGTCGGACTCGACGCGCCTGAGTGCTTCGGCCGCGCCCTCGAGGTCTTCGAAGGCGAGGAGCCCTTCTCCTTCCGGCAGGTGCTTCGACCAGCCGGTGTCCTGCGCGACGACGGCGCGGCCCGCCGCCATGTAGCAGGCCGAGCGGCACGAGAACCAGCCCGTCCGCCCCTTCACGTAAGTCTCCTTGGCGACGGAGAACTCGCCGCGCGAGCCCTCGATGAACGAGCGATAGGAGCGCCAGTCGGGCGCGCACGACTGCGGGTCGAGCACGCGCCAGCCGGCCGCACGCGCATGTTCGGCGGGGAACGGCTCGCCCGCGCCGCCCGTCTGCCCGACGGCGACGGCGAGCGCCACTTGCGGGGCGAGGCCGGGCAGGTTGTTGAAGCGGCGGAACTCGACATCCTTCTGCCCCCACGTCTCGCCGCCGTACTGAAGCGGCCGCGCCGCCGTCCAGTTCATCAGCGTCGTGTAGGCGGTACGGCTGATCCCGTCTTCGGCGACCATCGGCGGCGCGTTCGCGCGCCAGTGCGGGAGGCAGACGGGCTGTCGCGTGGGACGCCAGTTGATGCCGCAGTCGGGCATACGGCAGTCGGCGCCGCCGACGTTCTCGCCGAACGTGAAGTGAAAATTGTGCGCGTCAACGAGGTGGCGCAGGCCGGGCGCACCCGGCGTGAACATCTGCTGCGAAAGGTATTGAATCTGCGTGAACATCGGGTCGGTGTCAACAAGGACGCGCACGGGTATCGCCCGGTACTCGTCGCGCATGCAGGTCGAGCAGGAGACGTTGAGAAAGATGTCCGCCGTGCGGCAGACCTCTTTAACTTGCTCCTCATTCATGCCGAACGTGCGGCCCGAAGCCTCGTCGCGGTAGGCCCAGCGCGCCGAGAGGTCGAAGGCGTCCATCACACGCCGGAGGTGCCCGACCGACGCCGAGGCGTCGCCCCAGTCGCTCCCCTCCGGCTGGTAGATCGGCCACAGCCGCGTGTCCTCGACGTAGTAAACGTCGTGGCCCAGCGCGGCCAGTCCCGCCGGGTACTGCACGTAGTCCCACGTCACGCCGCCCGCCGGGAGCAGCCCCACGTAACCGCCGACGACGATGCGCAGCCGCCCCTTCATGCGTGCGCCAACCCTCGGAGCCTTTCAAGCTCGTCATGAAACTTTCGCCCCTCAGCCGCGATTGCCTCGTCCATCAACTCCGAGGCGAAACGCCATAACTCGAAATCGAATTCGTTCCGACCGCGCACGGCCTCGATTGTCTGGCGCGGGAGCGTGGCCGACGCCGGGCGCGCGGCGTTCACGTTGCGCGGAACGGAGATGACCTCGCGGCTCCACCCGAGTCTTGACTTGAGCAGGGCGAGCGTCTCATCGAAACGCTCGGTCACGCCCACGACGGCGAAGTGACGCCGCAAATTCTCGCGGGCCGCGTCGAGCGTCGCGCGCGTGCAGGCGCCCACGGCCGGGTTCACGCCCGCGATGCGCCGCGTCTGGTCGTTGTCCACCTCTCTGAAGGGTGGCGCGCGGACGAACCCTTCGAGACTCATCGTCTCGTGCAGCTTTGCGTAATAGTAGAGCGAGACGACGCGTTCTACGGGGTCGCGCAGGAGCGTGATGTAAGTGGAGGGGCGCGCGACGTGTTCGTGCAGGCCGAACCAGAAGTGGCCGATGACGGCGCGCAGGTCGCGACGACCGAGCAGGCTGACGACGTGCTCCGGAACGGCGAGTACGGGCTCTTTGATGAAGCCGTAATTGAGGTAGGCGACGCCCGCATCGAGCAGCCCGTCGCCGTCGCCCGATTCGGGCGCGCGGCATTGATTGTAGACGTACTCGCCGAGCGTCTGCCCACCCGCCTTCGGGACGTGTAGGAAGAGGACAACCGGCGCATCAGGCTCGGCCCGCGCGCCGGGTGGAGTGACGCCCGCCGACCTCTCGGCCCCCGCGGCCATCGCCCCGCCCGGCCCCGCCTGTGCGAGTCCCTTCTTGAGCACGCGCGGAATCCAACTCGCAAACGGCATGGCGAGAAGCGGCAGACGGCCATCGAACCTGAGCGCGTCGGCCTCGACGTGCAACGTGCCGCGCAGGCCGATGCCTTGGGCCGTGACGGAGAATTCGAACTTGTTATCGCTCCACGTGCCCTTCAGGTCTGAAACGCGGCGGGCCTGCTCAGCCAACGCCCTGAGACGCGCCAGTGCCTCAGCTTGCCCGAGCGTGTGTGCGACCTCAGTTCTGTATCTCGGCATCGTCCGTTAGCCTCCCGAAGGTTTACCGATCCCGCCCGCCGCCGGGGTTAGTTCGCGCACGCGCGTCAATCGTTGGCGCTGACGTACCAGCGCGCGGGATTCACGTCTTCGGCGCGCAGCGAATCGTCGAGGATGTGGACGACGAGCGGGAAGTCGTACTCGTCCCGCACGAAGCCCAGGTCGCGCGCGACCGGCTCGATGACGGGCGTTGTCAGCACAGCCACCTTGCGAATCTCTTCGGCGCCTCCTGCGCGCGCCTGCGCCTCCGCGTGTGCGACATTGGCGGCGGCGGCGAGCGTGGCGCGCAACGCGTCGCCGTCGTCGGCCGCCAGCAGGTCGCAGACAAGCCACTGCCGGTCGCCCTTGGCGCGCGAGGCGACGAGTCCCACGAGTTCACGGCCGCGCTCTACGGCCGTCACCGTGTAGGTGGCGTTCGCCAGCTTCCATCGAAGCACCTCGGCGTTGCGCACCGCCATGCACCCATGCACACGCCGCGCGGCGTTCCATAGAGCGTCCACCCGCCCGTCGCCCCACGCCGCGAGCGGCGCCGCCGTAAAGCCGCGGCCGAGCGCGAGCGGCCCCGCCTCGGACGGTACCGGCAAACTCCACAGCGGGAAAGAGCCGGTCTGCAAGAACGGGAACATCTTGAACAGCCGCACCCAGCGCGGGTCGGGCACCATGTAGATGAGTTGTTCGCCGCGCGCCTGCAACTCGGCGACGGCGTGCAGGTACATGGCCACGGCCGGTTGCTCCAAAGGATTGTTGCTCTGGACGGCCTCGCGCATCCGCGGAGTGATAATCGTGCCGAAAGGACGATGCGCGCGGACTTCGCGCCCGTCGACGGAGACGCGCGACGGCATGAAGCGGAACTGCCCGACGTTTTCGCCGGACTCCACGTCCGTCGCGACGACGATGCGCGGGCGACCCAAGGGGGCTTCCATGAACCACTCGTGAAGACGGCGCAGCGTTTGCTCGCCCCAGTCGGTCGCTTCCTGCCACAGCCGCTCAAGGCCGGGCAGGTCGGCGACCTCGTGAAATTCGAGTTTGAGTGTCATCGTTTGCTCCTCGCCGGTCGTCACTTGCGACCTCCGGCGGTCGTGCGCGCTCTCAGTCGTTGGCGCTGACGTACCAGCGCGAAGGGTGTATCTCCTCTTTCGCCAGTGTGTCGTCGAGGATGTGGACGACGAGCGGGAAGTCGTACTCGTCCCGCACGAAGCCGAGGCCGCGGACGGCCGACTCCATCGAGGGCGTCACGAGCAGCGTCACTTTGCGAACCGGCTTCGGAGTCGCCAACGATTCGAGCGTCTTCACGTGCGCGAGGTTGGCGACCGCTGCGAGCGTCGCCCGCAGGCAGTCGCCGTCGTCGGCCGCGAGCAGTTCGCAGACGAGCCACTGCTCCTCGTTCTTGCGCTGGCGCGAGGCCGTGAGTCCGACGAGTTCGCCGCCGCGCTCGACGGCGATCACTTCGTGCCGCGCCGCGCCCAGTTTCCACGGCAGCGTGCGCGAGTCGCGCACGACCATGCAGCCGTGGAGCCTGCGCGCCGCCTCCCACAGACGGTCAACGCGCTCGTCCCAGGCCGCGAGCGGCGTCGCGGTGAAGCCCTCGCCGAGCGGCAGCGGTGACGCGAGCGGAAGCTCAAGACGCCACAGAGGGAAAGAGCCGGTCTGCAAGAACGGGAACATCTTGAAGAGGCGCACCCAGCGCGGGTCGGGCACCATGTAGATGAGGCCGTCGCCGCGCGCACGCAGCGCCTTGACCGCGTACCTGTACATCGCCACGACGGGGTGGCTGAAGGGGTTCGCGCTGCGGAAGCGATACGACTTCGAGAGGATCGGCGCGCCGGGACGGAAGGCACGCACCTCGCGCCCGTCCACCGAGATGAGCGACGGCACGAAGATGAACTGCCCGACGATGCGGCCCGTCTCGGCGTCGGTCGCCACCGTCCCGGAGATGCCGCCCATCGGCGCTTCGACCACGTAACGCCGCCACATCTCCTCGGCGAGGGTGCCCCAGCCCGCCTCCTCCTTCCAGAGACGCTGCACGCCGGGGAGGTCGTCCTCCTGCACGAGTCTGTAAGCGAGTCTCAACGGGTCGGCTCCTCTTTAATCGCCCGGCAGGATGTACCAGCGGTCAGGCGCCACGTCGTCGGGCGCGAACGCCGAATCGAGCGCGTTGCAAGTGAAGGCGAATCTGTAATCGTTCAGCTCGAAGCCGAGCGCGTCGAGGGCGGGCGCGAGCGCGGGCGTCCGCATGACCTTTAAGTGCGTCAGCGCGGAGGGGCGCTCCGCGTCGAGCCGGCGGAGCGTGGCGGCCAGAACGTTCTTCAATTCGCCGGGCTCGCGCGCCAGCAGGTCGGCCACCAGCCCCGTCTGTTTCTTCGTCGCCGAATAGCCGACGAGCCTGCCGCTCGCGCGCTCCCGTACCTCGACCGCGATGCGCCCCGAGTTGCGGAAACGCAGCCACCCGGGGTCGCGTACGACGCCGCAGTCAATCGGGAAACTCTCCCTCGCCTCTTGCCAGAGCTGTTCGTACTCGTCGCCGAATTCCGCGACGCCACGCGCCTCAAGCCCTTGCGCCGCGCGTTCGACCTCGGGCGCATGCGCCGCCTCCAGCGGCAGAGTCGCGCACGCGTAGGCGGCCTCGGCGAAAGGCCGCAGGCCGAAGCGCGGCAGGCGGCGGAAGACGGGGAGCCACGCGTGTTCCGGCAGAGAGTAGATAACCGAGAAGCCGCGCGCCGCGGCCTCCGCCTCGGCGACCCTCAAGAGGCCGAAGACGGGGTGCGCGCCGTTGTTCAGGGATTCGCCGCGCAGTCTCTCGCTCACGATGGGGGCCGAGACTCTGAGCGCGCGCACCTCGCGCCCTCCCACGACGGCGCGCGAAGGCGCGAACATCTCCTGCGCCGCCACTTCACCGCACTCGTCCACGCCCACCGTCACGAGGCTGGGGCCCTGCGGCCCGTCCACGAACCACGCGCGCCACTGCTCCGGCGCGAGCGTCCCCCAACCGGCTCCCTCCCACAGCCGCAAGAGGCCCGGCAGGTCGCCGTCCTCGAAGAGCCTGTATGTCAGTTGCTCTCGCATGGTAAAGCAGTAGGCAGTAGGCAGATGACAGTAGGCAGATGGCAGTAGGCAGTACGCTCCGCGTGACACAAGTGAAATGATGACATCGGAAGCTCCGACAGCAGGGCACTTAACTGCCGGCTGCCTACTGCCATCTGCCTAACAAAGATTCATCCTTCCGCCTCGAACTGCGCCACGGTGACGGGAGCGGCCGACGGTTCCGCACGCACGTTTGACGGCGGCGTACGCGGCGCCGACCCTTCGGCCTCGCCTTCGTCCACGTTCTGCACGCGCGACGCCTCGAACTTCGCGTCGAGCGCGCGCAGCATCGCGGACATCGCCGCCCCGCATTCGAGCAGGGTGCGCGCCGTGATGAAGAGCGCGGCGGCGGCGAGGACGAAGGCGGCCGGCCTCGCGCCGTCCCACGCCGCGAGCCCTCCGAGTGCCGCGAGCGAGAGCGCGACCAACATCCCTTTCGCCGAGACCCGAGGCCGCGTGCGCGCCCGCACGAGTTGGCGCCCCGCGCCGTGCTCCTCGACGGTCGTCAGCACGCGCGCCGCGCCGAACATCCCGCCGCGCACCTCCAGGTCCCAGCGGTCGAACTCGCCGCCGCGCAGCACACAGGCGCCGGCCTCGCACAGCCTCGCCTCAAGGTCGCCCAAACGCTCCTCGCGTGAGCGCCACGTCTCGCTCCAGAGGGCCGTCGAGCATGTGCGCGGCGCGGCCCAGCCCCGCTCGCCGCGCCAACGCCAGGGCGTCAGCCCCCAGCGCAGACGCCCCTTCAGGCGCGCCAAAGGCTGCATCAGGTGCAGGAGCGCCGTTATCGCCTGAAGTCTCACCAACCCGCGCCGGGTCGCGGGGCCGCTCGTGAACTGTGCGCGGCGCGCGCTCAGTACGGCCTGCACGACCGGTGCGGCAAGTGCAAAAACAAATAACGGCGCGGTCGCCAGGAGCGGCGGCCACGCCCAGCCGAGCGCCGTCAGCACGCCCAGCGCGAAGACGACGAGGAACCACTCCGGCATCAGCGGCAGAGACCCCAGGCCGCCCGCGGCCGGTTCGTAGACTGACTGAAAGAGTCCAGCCCCCCAGGTTCCGTAGTGAACGCGCCCGCGGTTGAGCCGAAGCTCCCGCGTGAGCCCCTTGCTGTAGAGCCGGCCGCCCCACGTCAGGTGCCCGGCCGCGTTGTACTTCCCGGGCCATTTCCCTTCGAGCAGCGCCTCGGCCTTACCGTAGCCCTGCTGCTGCCGCCAGTAGGCTTTGACGGAGTTGCGCCGGTGGTGCCAGACGAGCGCCGCGGGATGAAAGCCGAGCGTGCCGCCCGCCTCCTGCACGCGCCAGCAGAGGTCAACGTCGTCGCCCGCGACGCGGTAGAGGGGGTCGCACCCGCCGACCTCCTGCAAGACATCGTGACGGAAGGCCATGTTGCAGCCCGGGATGTGTTCGGCCACGCGGTCGGAGAGGAGGACATGGACGGGGCCGCCCGGCGCGTTGGCGACGCAGTCGGCCACCGGCCCGTCGCCGGCCGGCGCGACGTTCGGCCCGCCGACGCCCGCGAAGCCGTACTTGCTGAAAGCGTGCGCGAGGTACTGAAGCCAGTGCGGGTCGGGGCGCGCGTCGTCGTCAGTGTAGGCCACGATGTCGCCCGTCGCCGCCAGCATCCCGGTGTTGCGCGCCGCGCTCAGGCCGCGGTTCTCCGTGCTGACGAGGCGGAAGGGGTATTCGCTCACGATCTGCGCGGTCTGGTCGGTCGAGCCGTCGTTGACGACGATGACCTCGAAGTCCGGGTACTCCAAACGCGCGAGACCTTCCATGCAGTCCCGAATGGTCTGCGACCCGTTGTAGGTGCAGACGATGACCGAGACGCGCGGCCACCGGGCGTCGAGCGGCAAAGGCACCTCCGCGAACGCGCGGCTGACGGCCGCCAGTGCCCGCTTCGGCTCACGGCCTCGGGTGACGAGACCGAAGTCCCAATCTTCTATGTCGTAGCCGCCGCGCCACCACTCGTCAGTCCACGCGAAGACGAACGCCCCGGCGCAACCCGAGGCGAAGCAGGCGCGCACCTGCCACGCGAGCGTCTCGGCCTGCGCCAGCTCGCCGTGGCGGCGACTGTCCAGGCCGATCTCGGCCATCACGAGCGGGCGGTCGCCGGCGATGTTTTGCAGACGCGCGAGGTAGTCGTCGAGCGCCGGCTCGGTTTCGAGGTAGACGTTGAAACAGAAGAAATCGACGAAGGGCAGTTGCAGGTACTCGGTCGAAGGGTAGTTGACGTAAGTCACCAGCCCCGCCGGGTCTTCGCGCTTGACCACCTGATAGAGGCGGCGCAGGAAGCGCTCGACTTTGCGCGCCCCGTGCCAGCGCACGACCGAAGCCGGGATTTCGTTGCCGATGGTGTAGCAGAGAATGGCCGGGTGTCCCGCACATTCGCGCACGAACCCGCGCACGCGCCCGACGATGTCCCGCCCCCTCTGCGCGTCGTCGAGGAAGGCGACGTGTTGCTCCCACGGCAATCCGACCATCACGTAGAGGCCGTAGGCCGCGGCCAGATCGAGGAACCAACGCGGCGGCACCGTGTAGGTGCGGACGGTGTTGACGCCCGCCTCGCGCATCTGTGCGAAGTCGCGCTCGACCTGCGGCGGGTCGTGCTGTTCGCGCCCGTCGGGGCCGGGCCGGAACGTGCCGTAGGTCACGCCGCGGATGTAGAGCTTTTCGTCGCCCGCGTAAATAAACTTGCCCGCCACATGTGGCCTGCGGCGTGCGGAATAGGGCTGCACTATCGAGGAGTCGGAGGGGGGCATCTGTTATACCTACCGGGGCTTCCGACGGAAGGCTTAAAGCTTCACACGCTTGGAGCAACCCGGTTGTAGGTGCGGGAAAAAAATAGATGCGGCGGCGGGCCGGGAATAACTTTGCTGTGGGTTGCCCTTCGAAATAACTCCTGCCGAGTCTCAGCGAGCGCCTCGACGAAAAATTGACCCGTCGGGGCGTTCGTGTCCGTGTCTATTCACAGGCTGCCGTAAAGATTGCTAGAGGCCGCCCACTCGGTACATGAGGACGCGGAGAGTAACCCCCCCTCTCGAAAAAGTCAAATTTATGCCGCGTTGGCCCATGCAATGAAATATGCACCGCCGGTGGCAAAGACCTCCCAGCCAAAATGCGAAATTACCCCCGAGGGCAGGGCAGGGAAGGCCGCCCGGAGAGCAACACCCGGGCGGCCTTTTATCTTCACGGCGGGGCTCAACTATTGCCCGAAACGCTTCCTGTACTCGGCGGATTCGATGAAGGCCCGCACCATCTCGGCCCCGATGTAGTCGCCGCCGAACTCGTTGAGCTTACCCAGCCAGAAGTTGTAGCCGGAGAAGTCCGCGTCGGGCGCGGCGTCGGGGTCGCGCCTGAGGTAGCCGAAGTACTGCATCAGCACGAACGCCTTGCGGAGCTCCGCGTCCCTCAGCGTCTGGTCTTCCGCCACGCTACGCAGCACGGAGGCGCGCTTCTGGGCGTCGCCGGGTGTCTGACCCAACTCGGCGATGAGCTGCGCGCGCTCCGCGCCGTCGAGCACCCCGCCCGCGTTCTGGTTCAGCTTGTCGACGAACTCTGTCGCCGTCATGTTCGACGGGTAGGCGGCCGCGAAGCGCGGACGCAGGACGAAGGTGGCGACGAAGTTTTGCTTGTTCTGCTCCAGCCGCTGCTGCCAGTCGCCCTGGTTGACGACGACGCCCTCGCCCAACGTCTGTGTGTCCGGCAGAAACTCCTCGCGCCTGAGCGGCACGGGCTTGCCGGGCAGGTCGCCGTGTGCGGCCTTGTAGAGGCGGTAGGCGAGGTAGCCCGTCTCCTGGAACTCGATGGAGAGGAAGAAGGCCGCACTGACGTTGACCCGCATGGCCTGTACGCACCCGGCGTTGGAGCCGCACCCCGTGATGTTACCCGTCCAGAAGGCGAGGCCCGAGGAGTCGGCCTCGCGGTTGAGGAAGTCGTAGTAGTGGACAAAGGCGAAGGTCTGCGCGTCGTCAACCGGGTTCTGCGCGCCGGTCGAAGTGTTCTGCGAGACGACGGCGCGACCAATCCCAAACGTGAAATCCCCGACGCGACCGATTAGATTCATTCTGCCGTTCGGACGCACGAGAATCTGTCCGGTGTCGATCGGAATGATGAAACCTTGGTGGGTGATTGTCACTCTCAGCCTGCCGCGCGGCAGCGCATTTGAGTCGTCAATGCTCCGGTTGCCGAAAGATTGGTCGCTTGAGCCGTCGGGGTTAAAGCGCACGACGCTGCCGTTAGCGTCAGTGTCAGTGCCGATGATTCTGCCGTCCGGCTGAATCGCTTTTACGTATAAAGTCGAGTGGGAAGAATTATCGAACACCCTGTTGTACTGGACGATTCCTCCGGTGCCAAAAGATGTGTCGAGCGATAAATCGGCGATGTTCAAACGAACCATCGTCGGCTTTTGTCGTCCCGCCGGAGTTCCGCTCACGTTTCGGTAAGAACCGGAGACAAGAATTTTACTCGCGTCTCTCGTGAGATGAACGGACGTGGCGCGTTCGTCCTGAAAATCGAAAGCCGCGTTGTTATCGAAATGGCGCACGGTTTCAAGCTGACCTGCGGCAGTCCAGCGCGTGACGACAAAACGATTTCCCGACGCTGATGACCCGCCACAGTCGTGTGTGCTGTTGTATCCGACAGCGATAATTCGCCCGTCCGGTTGCAGGCGCACGGCTAAGAAATTTCTGGGCTGATAATTGGCAGGATAGGTCGAGCAGCCCGGAAAAGCTTCCGGCGCAGACCAACGGGCGATGCCGTTCGAGCCGAAGGTTGTGTCGAGTGAACCGTTCGGGTTGAGCCGCACGATGATTGCGCCACGTCTGAATGATGGCTCACCGAATTGCCCGAAAGGCGCAATTTCGTCTCGCGTTTCGCCGATGAGGACGATTTTGCCGTCGGGCTGAATCGCCATATCGTAATAAATACCGCCTGTTCCACGCAGCTGTCCGTTGGCTCTGATTCCGGTTTGGAAAATCACTTTGCCCGGGTCAATCGGAACCTGATGAGTCTCATTCGGTCCGTTGCTCACAGGAACCGGAAAGCCGCCGAAAGATGTGTCGAGCGTGCCGTTCGCGTTATAGCGGACGATGCAGGCATCCTGTCCAAACTCCACAACCGACCCAAACACCGTGCATTGACCGGCGAAGACGATTTTGCCGTCCGGCTGCACTCTCAAATTTTGCGGGATGTCGTTTCCGGCAACGCCGTCGGATCGGGTATGAAAATTGGTGCGGACAAATCCGTTCGTTCCGAAAGAAGCGTCAACCGCGCCTGATGAGGTGAATTTTCTCATATAAAAATCTCCTCTCGGAGCCTGGTCAACATGCCGTCCTCCGGCGATGATTGAGCCGTCCGGCAGAAGCTCGCCCGTGTAGAAATGCGTGTCATTAGTGTCATTCGCCGGAGGCACCGGATTTTGCGGGTCGATATAGTAGCCGAGCGGCGCGGCGAAGTTGGTGTCGTAGTCGCCGACGAAGGTGGATTGTGCGGACGCGTGCCTCACGCCCCCGATCATAGCCAGTAGAAGCGAGAACGCTGTCAAGACAGCGACGAGGCTGTTGCTGGTTGATGTCTTTGCGAGTTTCATGGTCTTAAACATCTCCTTTTAATCTGTAGGGCGGACGCGGGCGGCCAGGCGTTGTATCCCCTTGTTAACCGCTGGCGTAGAATTCCGCGGCGGAAGGTGTGGCGGCCGGGAATGTTTTTCAAACGTCACCGGTTCCCTTTATAATCCGCGCGCACTCGGGGCCTGCGGGACGGGATGGGCCGAAGCAGCGGCGAGTTCTCCCGCCCCGGTTTGTCGCTTCATCCACACACGCGGAAAGCGCCCCGCAAAACTCCCACCCTAAAGATTTATTTTCGGCTGTCCGTTTTCTTGAGCTGAATCCGCGTGAGAGAGGTGAGCAGGTGAATCAATCCTCGCATGAGGTCACTCGACTACTCCGAGACTGGAGCGGGGGCGACGCGGGCGCGGCGGAGCGGCTGATGCCGCTCGTCTACGAAGAGCTGCGGCGGCTCGCCCGCAGCTACCTGCGGCGCGAGCGCTCCGACCACACCTTGCAGCCGACGGCGCTCGTCAACGAGGCGTACCTGAAGCTCGTCGACCAGAGCCGCGTGAGCTGGCAGGATCGACACCACTTCTTCGGCATCGCCGCGCAGATGATGCGGCGCGTCCTCATCGACCACGCGCGCGCCCACGCGGCGGAGAAGCGCGGGGGGCCGCAGGGCAAGGTGTCGCTCGAAGAGGCGAACGTCCCCACGGGCGAGCGCGCGATGGAGCTGGTCGAGCTCGACGACGCCCTGCAAAGGCTCGCCGAGGTCTTCCCGCGCAAAGGGAAGGTGGTCGAGCTGCGTTTCTTCGGGGGCTTCAGCGTCGAGGAGACGGCCGACATTCTCGGCGTCTCGGACAAGACGGTGATGCGCGAGTGGGAGTCGGCGAAGCTCTGGCTCTATCGGCAGATGGACGGCGGCGGCGCGGGGGTCTAAAGACCGTGAACAGCGAGACAGAAGTCGAGCGGCTGCGGCGGGCGGACGAGATCGTCCAGACGGCGCTGGAATGCTGGGGCGTCGAGCAGGCGGCGCTGCTCGACGCAGCCTGCGCGGGTGACGCGCTGTTGCGCGCCGAGGTCGAGTCACTCCTGAACTACCGGGAGCGGGCGAAGGACTTCATCGAGACGCCGGCCTTCGCCTACGGCGCCGAGTGGCTGGCGGACGGCGGCGGGGGCGGCGCGGGTCGGCGGGTCGGCCCGTACCGGTTCGTGCGGGAGATCGGGCGCGGCGGGATGGGCGTGGTCTACCTGGCCGAGCGCGCCGACGGGGAGTTCGAGCAGAAGGTGGCGCTCAAAATCGTGCGGCGCAGTTTCGCCGACACCGAGCTGGCGCGCCGCTTCCGCCAGGAGCGGCAGATTCTCGCCACGCTCAACCACCCGAACATCGCGCGCCTGCTCGACGGCGGGGTGAGCGCGGACGGCGAGCCGTACATCGTGATGGAGCACGTCGAGGGCGTGCGCATCGACGACTACTGCGACGCTAAAAATCTCTCGAACGCCCGGCGCCTGCGGCTCTTCCTCGCGGTCTGCCAGGGCATCGCATACGCGCACCAGCACCTCGTCGTCCACCGCGACATCAAGCCCTCGAACATCCTCGTCACCCCCGACGGCACGCCCAAGCTCCTCGACTTCGGCATCGCCAAACTGCTCGACCCGACGCAGGCCGGCGACGAAGACACGCGCACCGAGATGCGCGCCTTCACGCCCGACTACGCCTCGCCGGAGCAGGTGAGCGGCGGCCAGATCACGACGGCCTCGGACGTTTACTCCCTCGGCGTTCTGCTCCGCGACCTGCTGGCGGGCTCGCGCCTCGCGGCGGACGCGCGCAATGCCCCCGGCGGGTGGCGCTCGGAGACTCCGGGGCCGAAAACGGTCGCGTCGAACGTGCCGACCGAACCGGAGGGCGAGGGCGGGAGGGCGCAAAGCGTCGTGCGGAAATTCGCCGGGGCGGAGCTGGAGAACATCGTCGCGATGGCGCGGCGCGAAGACCCCGCGCGCCGCTACAGTTCGGCCGGCCAGCTCGCCGAAGACATCCAGAGGTATCTGGACGGCCGTCCCGTCCGCGCGCAGAAAGACTCTTTTACCTACCGCGCGGGGAAGTTCATCCGGCGAAACAAGCTCGGCGTGGCGGCGGCGGCCCTCGTGCTGTTGACGCTCGTGGGCGGAGTCATCGCCACCGTCTGGCAGGCCAGGCGCGCGACGCGCGAGGCGAGGGTGGCCGCGCTGGAGCGCGACCGCGCCGAGCGCCGCTTCGCCGACGTGCGCCGCCTCTCGAACGCGTTGCTTTTTGAGATCGCCCCGAAGATCGAGAGGCTCGAAGGCTCGACCGAGGCGCGCGAGGCGCTCGTCACGCGCGCGCTCGAATACCTCGACTCGCTGGCGCGCGAGTCGGGCGACGACCCGCAACTTCAGAGCGAGCTGGCGGCGGCCTACGAGAAGGTCGGCGACTTGCAGGGGGCGCCGCGGCGCGCGAACCTCGGCGACTTCTCCGGCGCGATTGCGAGCTACGAGAAGGCGCGCGACGTGCGCCAGCGGCTCCTCGAAAAGAGCCCCGCGGACTTCGAGCAGCGCCGCCGCCTCGCCGCCCTCTTCGCCGCGCTCGGCTACGTCCGCTGGTGGATGAGCGACGTGAGCGGCTCGCTCGCCGACTCGGCGCGGGCGCTGGAGATTTACGAACCGCTCGTCGCCGAGCGGCCCGCCTCAAGCGAGCTGCGCGTCGCCGCCGCCGAGGCGCTGCTCGACCTCGCCACCACCAACTACTTCAACGAACAGCTCGCCGCAGCCCACCCGCTCGTCCTCAAAGCTCTCGCGTCGCTTGAAGCGCTCGCGCGAGATGAGCCCGCCAACGTCGAAGCGGGGAGGCTGCTCAGCCGGGGCTACACCCTCCAGGGCTCGATCCTCTTCTGGAACACCAGGGAGAAGGAGGCCGACGTCGAGATGACGAAGGCCATCGCCCTCAGCGAATCGCTCGCCGCCGGGCACCCGCACGACAGCGTCCTCAAGCAGAGTCTCCTCGCCAACTACCTGCAAGCGTCGCAGATTTACCAGCAGGGCGACCCGGCGCGCTCGGTCGCCATCCTGCACAGGGCGCTGAAGGTCGCCGAAGAGTCGGTCGCCGCCGACGCCGCCAACACGCAGGCGCGGCAGAACCTTGCGAAGACTTACTCGATGCTCGGCCTCATCGCGCTCCACATGGAGAAGCCCGGCGTGGCCGCACCTCATCTCGCCAGGTCGGCGGCGGAGTTCGAGGAACTGGAGAGAGTCCAGCCGAAGAACCGGACGTACAAGCACGACATCGCACGGGTTTCGACGTACCTGGGGAACGCGAAGTACCAGCAGCGCGACTTCGACGGCGCGCTGGCAGGCTACCGGAAGGCGGTCGCGCTCTACGAGGACGATGTGCGGGCCGACCCGAAAAATATGCTGCCGTTCCGCAAACTCGCCAACGTCCACACCTACATCGCCGACGCGCTCCGCGACTCCGCGAAGACGGCGACCGGCGGCGAGCGCCGTTCGCGCCTGCGCGCGGCCAAAGAGAATCACCAGCGCGCCGCGGACATCTACCTCACGCTGGAAGCGCGCAGCGCCCTCACCAAGCTCGACCGCCAGTACCTCGAAGCAGTGCAAGCGGCCCTACGCCAGTACGAGCAGTGACGCTCGCGACCGTCCGTCATGCCTTCGAGCTTGATGAAGTAGTCGATTACGGAGTTTTGCCGAACGATTCGGCTATTCCCACGCTATTCCCGAGTTTGACCGAATCAATCGGCAAACCACTGGTGATGCGGCTTATGGATGAGACAATGAAGCCTCCTCTCCGCCCAAAGCAAATTGCTTATCTGCTCGAAGAGCTTTGCGTCGAGTTAGGCTTCTGCCTGCCGCCTGACGAGCACGCGCGCCTTCAGAACAGTCCTCCCGATGACATCGACGCATTTACAGACGAAGTCTTCAGGGCTGAGGGATTGGACCCGCTGGCAAATCGGCAGTTGCGGCATCTGGGTCGGGCCAGGGTGGCGAAGTGCTTTGAACGCATGGGCGCAGGCGCCGCATAACAACGGCATGCACCCGACGCGCGAAACGAACCTTTTATGTTCCAGTAGTGGGGCCGGCGGGCGGGTGATGCCGGCGTTGGAATTTCCTTTTTATGCATCCGGCAGATTCAGCTCGCATGATGGCAACCGCGGTAGCCGCGGTTGAGCGGTGGGGTGGGGAGCCCGGCTCCCTCCGCCGTATCAGTGACTCTGTTAACCATGTGTTCACTTTCGTCTCGTCCGGTGAGAGACACTTCCTCAGGCTGACGCCCGGCGTTCACCGCGCGCGACCCCAGATCGACGCCGAATTGGATTTCATCCTTTACTTGCACGGATACGGTGTCAGCGTCTGCCCGCCCATCGCCTCAAAGGGCGGGCGCATGGTTGAAGAGTTGCCGGGCGAGGGGGCGTCCCTGTTCGCCTGCGTCTTTGAGGAGGCTGTCGGTGAGACATTCACCTTCGGTTCCAGCGAGACGAATCTGGGTCACTTCCGGCTGCGCGGCCGAACGCTCGGGCGGATACACGCACTGGCGAAAGGCTACGCGCCGCCTGAGAATCGGCGCCGGTTCAAGTGGGACGAGGACGCCCTTCTCCGGGATGTCGGGGCTTACCTGCCGCGTTCGGAGAAGGTCGTGTGGGCTGAGTACGACGAGTTGACGGAGTGGCTGGCGGCCCGGCCGCGCGACCGTGACTGTTTCGGCCTGATCCACGGCGACTTCGGCCCGACGAACTTCCGGCAGGCGGGCGGAGAGCTGAGCGTCTTCGACTTCGACGACAGTTGCTACCACTGGTTCGCATACGACCTCGCCGTCACCATCTACCCGCACGGGAGAAGGGAAGGGGCGGGGGCCTTGTTGGAGTCCCTGCTGGAGGGGTACACGGCGGAGACCGCGACCAGCCCGCCGCAGGTGGCCGAGTTCATTAAGCTATGTAGGCTCCGTCAGCTTTATATGTTCCTGCACTACGCGAAGGCGTGGGGTCTGACGAACTTATCCGCCCGGCAGAGGGGGTGGCTCGACCAGAAAAGGGATAACATGAATCGTGGTTACACACTGTCGGCATGATTGTGAAAGTCCGATATCGGCGGCGGCTGGAAATCTAACATCAAGTTTGAAGAGCTACGCAGGAGGCTTCATACCGCTTAGGGAGTAAAGCCGACGCGACGCAGCAAGTCCTGGAATCGCGGGTCGGCGCGCAGGTTATTCCACTTCGGCTCAACCTTCAGAAAGACCATCCGCGGCTCCCGCTCCAGGTAGCCCCGCTCCAGCCACCCGAGCGCCTCCTCGTGCTCGCCCAGCCCGTTGTAAATCATCGCGATGTTGTACGGCGGGACGTA
>DAIRFV010000015.1:16541-47558 GCA_036794905.1 Pyrinomonadaceae bacterium
CAGAGTCTTCCGCAACCTGTCCAGCGCCTCGTCGGCTCGCCCGGCGTTGATGAGCATCACCCCTTCGACGACGTTGGTCCTCGGATTGAGCGGGTCGAGTTCCCGGGCGCGCTTGATCTCGGCGATTGCTTCGTCGTGCCGCCCCGTGTAGGAGAGTAGGTTCGCGTAAGCCCCATGCGTGTCCGCGCTGTTCGGGTCGAGTTCCAGCGCACGCCTGAACTGGCCCTCGGCCGCGTCCCAGTCCCAGTCGTGCCAGAAGATGACATGGCCGAGGGCGGTGTGGGCCTCGGCCAGCCCGTCGTCGATCTCGACCGCCTTCCGCGCCGCGGCCTTCGCCTGCGGCATCAGTTCCGTCGGAGGCATTTCACCGGCGATTGCGAGCACGCGGTATGCCTCGGCGAGCCCGGCGTGGGCCAGCGCGTAAGCCGGGTCAACCTCGATCGCCTGCCGGAAGTAGGAGACGCCGGTCTGAATCTCCGGCCGTGTGTTTTTGAGAAGGTGGTAATGACCCTTGAGGTAAAGCTGGTAGGCTTCGGGGTTCCCCGTGTAATTCTTCGCGAGGCGCTGCTCGTCGGTGCCCGAGAGCCGCGCCCGCAACTTCAGCGAAACGTCCCGCGTGACCTCGCTCTGTAGCGCCAGGAGGTCTGCCATCTTTCGGCTGTACTGCCGGCCCCAGAGGCGGCTGTTGTCGCCCGCGTCCACCAGTTCCACGCTGACGGTAAGCTCGTCGCCGCGCCGTACGAGCCGGCCCAACAACACGGCGCTCACGTTGAGGGTGTTCCCCACCGTCCGGGCGTCCACGTCCTGCCCCTTGTAGCGGAAGACGGAGTTGCGCGACATGACCTTCAGGTTGGGCAGTTGCGAGAGGTTGTCGATGAGGCTTTCGGTGATGCCGTCCGAGAGGTACTCCGTGTCGGCGCTGCCGCCGGAGTTGGCAAGCGGCAGGACGGCGAGCGAAGTTATCTGCGCGCCGCCGGGGCCGGGGCGGAGAAGGTAGATGCCGGCGGCGACGGCGGCCGTCATGACAAGCAGAAGCAACGCCGACATCAACACCCTGCGTCGGCCGTAGAAGAGTAGCCCGCGCGCCGGCGCGGGCACGTTGAAGCGGTAGGGGCGCTCGTCGCCCAACGCCGCCCGCAGCTTGCGTAAATCGTCCGCCATCTCGGCGACGCGCGTATACCGCGCGTCCCGGTTCTTCGCGAGCGCGCGCCCGACGCTCCGTTCGAGTTCGGCCGGGACGCCGCGCCGCAGCCTGCTCAGCGGCTCGGGCTCGCGCTCGAGGATGGCGGCCACGCGGTCGGTCGGCGTCTTGCCGGGGAAGGGGAGGCGGCGGGCGACCGTCTCGTAGAGGAGCACGCCCAGCGACCAGATGTCGGTGCGCGCGTCCACGGCCTGACCCCGTGCCTGTTCGGGCGACATGTAGGCGGTCGTCCCGACGACGACGCCCGTCACCGTCCTGACCCAGGACTCTTTCGCGTCCTGCCCGCGGGCCGGCGCGGCGTACTTGGCGATGCCGAAGTCGAGGACCTTCACCAGCCCGTCGGGCCTGACCATGACGTTCTCGGGCTTGATGTCGCGGTGGATGATCCCGGCGTTGTGCGCCGCCGCCAGGGCGCCGGCGACCTGGAGCGCGATGTCGAGCGCCTCGGCGAGTGAAAGCCGCCTGCCGCGCATGAGCGTGCGCAGCGTCACCCCGTCCACGAACTCCGTGGCGATGAAAGGTCTGTCACCCTCCTCCTCGATCTCGTGGACGGTGAGGATGTTCGGGTGGTTGAGGGCCGAGACCGTGAGTGCCTCTTGCCGGAAGCGGCGCACCCGCTCCTTGTCATTCGTCAGGTGTGTGGAAAGCAGTTTGAGCGCGACCGGGCGACTCAGTCGTGTGTCTTGCGCGAGGTAGACCTCGCCCATCCCGCCCGCGCCCAGCTGTTTGAGAACCTTGTAATGTTTAATCGTCCGGCCGGCGAGTGGCCGCGCGCCGCCTTCGACCAACAGGCGGGCGGCTTCCCCGGACACCGGCCGCTCCATAAACCCCTCCGCCCGCTCGTGTGCCGAGAGCAGGGACTCGACCTCGCGCCGCAGCTCCGCGTCGCCCGCGCAGGCCTCGCCGAGGAAGGCGGCCCTCGGCCCCGACGCCATGTCGAGCGCCGCCTGGAAGACCTCGTCAATTTTCTCTATGCGCTCCGGCTTCATGCCCACTCACCGCCGCTCGAGCTCGCGGTAGAGCCACGCCCTGGCGAACCTCCAGTCGCGCTCGATTGTCGCCTCCGACACCCCGAGCACCTCGGCCGCCTCCCGGTTGTTGAGCCCGCCGAAGTGGCGCAACTCGACGACCCTCGACCGGCGCGGGTGGAGTTCCGCCAGCACTCGCAGCGCCGCGTCGAGCGCCACCAGCTCCGCCGCGCGCCCTGCGGAAAACAACGCCCCCTCGTCGAGCGTCACCCTCTGCGCCGCACCCCCCCGCTTGGCCGACTGCTTCTGCCGCGCGTGGTCGATGACGATGTGGCGCATCGCCCGGGCCGCGACGGCGATGAAGTGCGCCCGGCCCTGCCACTCGACCCCCTGCTGGTCAACGAGGCGCAGGAAGGCCTCGTTGACGAGGGCGGTGGTCTGGAGGGTGTGGCCGGGTCGCTGGCGGCTCATGTAGTTGTGGGCCAGGCGGCGAAGCTCTTCGTAGACGAGCGGCGTCAGCCGGTCGAGGGCCGTCGGGTCGCCGCCCTGCCAATCGCGGAGCAGCCGGGTCACTTCTTGCTGGGTGGGTGCCGACATCCTGGCCGCTCTCGGACGGGAGAAAGGGTGATCGGGGCGGGCTCAATCTACCACACTTCAGCGCCTCCCGGCCGCCACTCCGGCATCCTCAAAAAAAAGTGAGCCGCGTGACCAGATTCGCCCGGCGATTCCGTTTACGGGGGTACAGACGAAAGACATCCGCCGCGCGGCGGCTCGACCGTCGGGCGGGATGTACTTGACCTGACTATGTAAGAGCGGGTTCGTCGTGCTCAAGGAGAAAAACCATGCATAAGCTCAAAGGCTCGGTCGTCGCCTTCTTCGGTTTATTGATCCTCGTCGGCGTGACAGCCGCCGTCTGGCCGCGCACAAGCTTCGGACAAGACCCGAGCCCGAACGGCGCGACGAAGCTCAACTGCGGCGAAGGGCCGTGCGATGCGGTGGCCCGCGGGCGCGCCGCCTTCAACGACCGCAACCTCCAACAACTCGGCGGTAACGGGCGCGCCTGCTCCGACTGCCACCTGCCGTCCGACGGCTTCCAGCTCTCGCCCGCCGCCGCGCGGGCCCGGTTCGACGCGCTCCAGGTCGCACGCGCGCACAACCCGAACGCCGACGACCCGCTCTTCCGCCCCGTTGACGCCGACGACTTTCGGGTCAACGGGGAGAGCGCGAGCGATTTCTCGAACTTGATTGAGAACGGTCTCATCCGCGTGTCAATGCCCTTGCCTCCGAACGTCCGGCTCATCGACCCGGTCACGGGGCAACCCACGGATGAGACCTCGGTCGATCTCTGGCGCGCGGTCATGCCAGTCTTCAACGTCGCGATCACCGGCCCGGACGGCGTGGCACCCCTCTGGCCGCCGGGCG
The DNA here is from genome assembly GCA_036794905.1 of Pyrinomonadaceae bacterium. Classification (GTDB taxonomy): domain Bacteria; phylum Acidobacteriota; class Blastocatellia; order Pyrinomonadales; family Pyrinomonadaceae; genus QHXN01. Next base: position 20,133 of record DAIRFV010000015.1, read on the forward strand.
CGCCGCGCATCCCCCTCATGGGGCTCGACCCGAACGGCCCGCACCGGCAGGGCGGCTACCAGCACGACGCGCGCTTCGGGACGCTCCAGGAGCAGGCCCGCGGCGCGCTCCTCGCGCACGCGCAAGTTGCGGTCGAGCCGCCCGAGCGCATGCTCGACGACCTGGCAGCTTTTCAGCAGACGCTCTTCTCCTCGCCCGGGGTCGAACTGCTGACCCAGGCCATCCGCACAGGCTCGACGACCTTCCCCGACCCCGACCCCGAACTGAACGAGCTTGAGCAGCAGGGCAAGGCGGTCTTCAACCGCTCCTGCGCCCAGTGCCACGGCAGCACACTGCACCCGAGTGGTTCCACGCCCGACGCGACTCTGGCGGGCATTCGCACCATCGTGCGCTACCACACCGTCCTGACCGCATGCCCGCGCCCGGCCGGGGACGGCCTCGCACCCTGCCCGACGCGGCTCGCGCGCAACGCGCGCACCTACCGCATCACGCTCGCCGACGGCACCTTCCAAACCGTCACAACCTCGGACCCAGGCCGGCTGCTGCTCACGGGGCAGCCGGCGGACATCGGGGCGATGGACGTCACCCAACTGCGCGGCATCGGCAGGACGGCCCCGTATTTTCACAACAACTCGGCGGCGACGCTCGAGGAGGTGCTCGACCACTACGACGCCTTCTTCGCGCGCGTCGCGCGCGTGGCCCGGCTGAATCCCCCACCCAACTTGCCGCCGATCATCTCGTCAAACGGTCTCGTCGTTGACCGCGGGTTCATCAGGCCGGACGAGCGGGCCGCGCTGCTGGCGTACCTCCGGAAGCTCTAGGAGGGCCGTGGGGGCCTGCCCGGGCTCCCTACGGCGAATCGCGCCTTCTCGCGCAGAGGGTCGGGCCCGGCGGCCTGTGCCGGCGGCGGCGCGCGCCGCCGGCACAGGCCGCCGGGCCCGACCCGCTCGGCTACGACTGATTGGCTGGAAGTGCGTGAGGGGTTGGATTATTACCGAGAAGCGTTTCTCGCAACGGAAACGCCATGGCGTCCCTTTTCAGTTGAGCGCTCTTATACGGGGCCGTCCTCGCCCGAGCCCTCCGCCGCATGATTAGTCCCGAGCGTCCACGAAGGCGGGTCGCTCGCGGGGAATGACTCCGCGAGGTTCTCATCTATCTCCTGCTCGCTCATCGGCCCGGCCTCGGGCATCGGCAGCAGCCGGGACAAACCGGCGTGCGCGAGTACGGCGTCCGGCGACCGCTGCAAAATCTCCCGGTAGCGCCTCCCGAACTCGCCGCCGCCCTCGGGCGGCCTGACGAGCGCGGCCGCCTGCCCCAGCGCGGCCAGCGCTTCCTCCTCCGTAGTCTCCTGCGCGGGCTCCTGCAACTCATCGATGCGCACGATCAGTTCCGAGACGGGCCGCAGCCACGCGAACCAGGGGTCGTTGATGACGAGTTGCAGGAACTCGCCGCTCCCGCCGACGCTCCCCCGGCCGCGCTCGTACGAGGCGCGCTCCACTTCGAGCAGCACCTTGTGCAGGCGCAGCAGCGCCCGCCGCACCTCCCCCAGTCGCCCGCGCGTAGCCGCCGACACCGGCCCTTTAGACTCACTCACTTCTGCGGTCACAGACTTTGCCCTCCACCTCGATATTAACGCACGCCCGGCACCGTTCATACGCCGGGCGGCGTCGCGGCCTCGCTTCACACGAGGTCGAACAGCAGGAACTCGGATTCGGACTCGGCGCTGACGCGCAGGGCCGTCTCCTCGCTCACGGCCGCGCCGTCGCCCGCGCCGAGCGCCGTCCCGTTGACGGAGACCGAGCCGCTCACGACCTGAAGCCACGCGTGCCGCCCCTCCCCGAGCGTGTAGGAGACTGCCTGACCCGGCGAGAGGTGCGCGTCGTACAGCTTGACGTCCTGTTGGATGACGAGCGAGCCTTCGTCACCGCCGCGCGAGGCCAGCAGCCGGAGCCGCCCGCGCCGCGCCTCGTCGGCGAAGGACTTCTGCCTGTATCCGGGCCGGAGCCCCTCGCGCTCGGGCAGTATCCAGACCTGTAGAAAGTGTGCCTGCTCCGATTTCGAGGCGTTCATCTCGCTGTGACTGACGCCCGTCCCGGCCGTCATCACCTGCACCTCGCCCGGACGCATCACCCCGCTCCCGCCGGTCGAGTCCCTGTGCATGAGCCCGCCGGAGAGCGCGACGGAGATGATCTCCATGTCGCGGTGCGAGTGGGTGCCGAAGCCCGTGCCGGGCGCGACGTAGTCCTCGTTGATGACCCGCAAAGACCGGAAGCCCATGTGCCGCGGGTCGTAGTAGTCGCCGAACGAGAAGGTGTGGCTGCTGTCGAGCCAGCCCGTGCGTGTCCGCCCGCGCTCCCTTGCGGGCCGTACTCTAATCATCCCTGATACCTCCCGGCGCGGTTCCCGCCACGACGCCTCCGCGCCTCACGTTTCTGAGTCGGTCATAGTTTAGATGTTTAAGGGTTGCACGGGCCGCGACGTCTGCTTTTTCTCCTGTGCGGCGGGCTACACCCGTGCGAGGAACTTGATCTCGATGAGCTGGGCGGGCAGCGCCAGGCGCGGGGTGACGAGAATGGTGCTCGCGACCTCCGGTCTCTCCGCGCCGTAAGCCTCCTTCCTCACCGGGCCGGCGGCGGCGAACGCCGCATCCATGTCGGTGACGTACAGAACCTCCTCCACCACGTCGTCCAGACTGGCGCCGTAGAGCCCGAGGACCTTCTTCGCGTTCGCGTACGTCTGCCGCATCTGGACTTCCATGTTCGCGTGATCCAGTATCCGCCCACGTTCGTCCAGCGGGGCCGCCCCGACCATGTTCCCCTCGTCGTCATGGCTCAGTTGGCCGGAGACGTAGATCGTGTCGCCAACTTTCACGGCCTGCGCGTACCCGTACTCTTTCTCCCACGGCATCCCCAGGCTCTTTAATTCCTTCGTCACGCTCATAGTAGAACTCCTCTACCGCAGACTGAGTGCTGCGGTCGTCATATTCGTCGGCCGTCCGCCGACGAGAGTTACGCCGCTCATGGCTTCGCCTCCGCGAGCGCCCGCTCGATGCGGCGGTCCGGGGTGAGCCACATGATGACCACCAGAACGTACAGCGCGCAGGCCAGCAAAGGGCTCACGAAGGAGAGCGGGATGGCCGCCGCGTAACACGCCAGAGACGCCTTGCCTTTAAAGTCTTTACCGAGCGCCTTCGCCAGGGCCGAATCCCTGCCGTGATACGAAATGAGGACGTGGGCCAGGATGAAGTAGGCTATGGCGGCTGACAAAAGCACCCCGCCGTAAACAGCGACGGGCCAGGCGGCGAAGTTGTTCTCGCCCATCCAGCCGGTGGCGAAAGGAATCAGCGAGAGCCAGAACAGCAGATGCAGGTTCGCCCACAGGATGCGGCCGTTGACGTGACTGACGGCGTGCAGCAGGTGGTGGTGGTTGCTCCAGTAGATGCCGATGAACACGAAACTGAGCACGTAGCTCAGGAACACTGGTATCAGTGGGCGCAGGTCGGCGAGGCCGGCCCCGTGCGGCACCTTCAATTCCAGCACCATGATGGTGATGATGATGGCGAGCACCCCATCGCTGAACGCTTCCAACCGCCCGCTACCCATAACAATCTCCGTTCGCGTGTGTACGCCGGACTTGAATGACTTCCGTCGGCTTACCCGCCGCCTACTTCTAACCCCGGACGACCTCGACGGAACAGTGGGCGCGCGCCGCGACCGCCGCCGAGACACTACCCAGCAGGAAGCGCTCGAAGCGGCTGGTGTAGCCTGTCGCGCCGGTGAAGATGCAGTCGGCGCCGAACTCCTCGGCGAGCCGGACGAGCACCTGCTTCGGAGGGCCGTCGTCAACCACCGACGACACGGTGACGCCCCTGTCGCCTAGACCGGCGCGCAGCTCCTCCGACGCGGCCGCCGCAAACTGTTCCGCCTGCGCCTGCCCGGCCCCGCGCGTGCCGTCCGCAGACTCTTCGGCCGGCACGTCGAGGAGGGAGACCGGGAAGGCTTTCATCAGGTCCTCGGCGACGACGACGCGCACCTCACTGCCCGGCGTCCAACCCCTCGCGGCGACCGCCCGCGCCGCCGCCAGCGCGCCCGGCGAGCCGTCAACGCCTAACACGACGCGGGCGGCCGACTCGCCAAAGCCCGTGGCCCGCCGGGCGACGTGGACCGAGGTACGCGCCTCCGTCAGAACTTTCTGCGACACGCTGCCCAGCACAAACCTCCCCAAAGCCGTGTGGCCGTGCGAGCCGACGACGATGAGCTGTGGCTGCCACTCGTCGGCGCGGCGCAGCAGTTCGAACGCGGGCGAGCCGCTTTGGGCCTCTTGGCCGACCGCCCACTGCGGGAAGACGCGCCGCACGCATTCCGCCCCGCGCTCGGCCAGGGCTTCCGCCTGTCCGACCAGACGTGCGGCTCGTTCGCGCATCCGCTTGACGCCCTCGGGAATCTGCAAAGGGAAGGTGTCGTCGAGAACCTCGTCGCCCGGCGGGGGAGGGAGCCACACCTCGGCGACCGTGACGACGAGCGCCTCCACGTCCCGCGGCGGCAAACCCGCGCGCCGCAACCCTTCAATCCCCACGTCCGCGCTTTCCGAACCGTCGTAGCCGATCAGTATCTTCATCTTTTTACCCACTTCCGTTGGACACGAAAGACCAACGCGACAGTCGTTGCGCTCGTTTCCACATCAACTCTGCGCGTGCGATCACACGCTACGCGTCCGAAAATCCGCCGCGAGAAAATCGTTGATGTCGGCGTACGACGCCAGACCGGCGAGACCCGCGAAACTGCCTTCCGACTTCAGCGCCTGCGCCGCGCGCATAAAGCCCGTCCACGCCGCGAGGGCCAGCGCGCCGCCGACGCTTATGCGCCGGACGCCGAGCGCCGCGAGGTCGCCGACGCCGAGCCCGTTGTCGCGGACGACCAGGAGGTTGAACGGCTTCGGCCGGACCGCCGCGACGAGAGCCTTGATCTCTTCAGGCTCGTGGACGCCCGGAGCGAAGAGCACGTCGGCGCCCGCCTCCGCGTATGCCTGGAGCCGGCGGACGGATTCGCGGAAGGCGTCCCTGTGGCCGACCAGGTAGCACTCGGCCCTCGCGGTCAGCAGCACGTCACCGCCCGACTGATCTATTGCTTGCCGCGCCGCCCGGACGCGCTCGACCGCCAGCGGCAGTTCATAGAGCGGCGCCGACTGGTCGCCGGTGGCATCCTCGATTGACAGACCCGCGACCCCGGTCGCCACACACCGCGTGACGCTTTCCGCCACCCCCCGCGGGTCTACGCCGTACCCGGACGCGAAGTCGGCATTGACCGGCAGATCGACGGCGGCGGCAATCTCGGCGATGTGGGACAGGCTGCGCTCAAGGCCGACCACGGCGTCAGAGTCCGGGAGCCCCCGCGCAAACGCGAATCCCGCGCTGGTTGTCGCCAGCGCCGGGAAACCCAGGTGCTGAAGATACCGCGCCGAGCCGACGTCCCAGGGGTTAGGGATGACGAAACAGCCGTCTTCGTGGAGCGTGCGGAAAGCCTGACGGCGCGCTCCGAACACCGCGGGCAGCCCCGGCCCTCCCGTCTCGTTGACGAGGACGGGTGTCGGGGTTGGTGGTTCAAAATTGCCCATGACGATCCTCCGTTTCGGCCGATGAGTTCGTTCCTCTGCGGGAAAGACCCGGTGCGCGAGAGCAGGGCTCGCACGTTCTCACGGCGCGGCCCCGAGCACGCCGCACCATAGGGTCGTCAACGATCCCGGGAACGACTCCAAAAATAGTTCATCGACGTAACACCAGCCCCAATCCTCATCCGGCTCGAAAGATTGGATGATGGGATGATACGTCGAATGAAAATGCTTTGTCGCGTGTTTATTCTTTGAATCATCGCAGCAGCCGACGTGACCGCACGTTACGCAAAGGCGCAAATGAACCCACCGGTCGCCCGTTTTCAAACACTCTTCACAACCGTTCGGGGTTTTCGGAGGAGCGTTGCTAATTTCAGATAAATGCGAACAGCAGTTCATTACTGTAAACCTCCTGACGTTCGTGAAAAGCCAAACTCGTCAGAGTGATGGTTTATCCAAAAGTTCGTCGCACGCAGAATTATGCGTTACCGAGGCGAAGACCAAATCGCTCCTTAACCCGGTTCATCCCCATGAGGTTCAAGCGACGTTGGCATTCGGGTCGCCGCGGCAGACCACTGGCAAGCGCTCAGTGGTCTGCCGCGGCGACCGTGACTCAGGCCGTTTGCGAGCTTGCCTGTGGTTGCGCTATGAACTTGAGCAGGTCTGCGTTGAGCTGATCCTGATGTGTGGCGGTGATGCCGTGCGGCGCTCCCGGGTAGTAGATTTCCTGCGCGCCCTTGATGAGTCGTGCCGACTTCACGGCAGAATTCTTCACCGGAACGACCTGGTCGTCCTCGCCATGCAGCACCAAAGTAGGTACATCGAACTTCTTGAGGTCTTCGGTGAAGTCCGTCTCGGAAAAGGCCCTGATACTTTCGTAGGCGTTCTTGAGGCCGGCCTGCATGCTCCAGAGCCAAAACTGATCCAGCGTTCCCTGCGAGACCTCGGCGCCGGGCCGGTTGGCGCCGTAGAACGGGACTGCGAGCTCCTTGTAGTACTGCGAGCGATCCCTCGCGAGGGCCGCACGCCCCTCGTCGAACAACTCGATGGGCAGTCCCTCGGGATTGTCGGCGGTCTTCAGAATGAGCGGCGGCACCGCGGCTATCAGGACGGCCTTGGCGACGCGGCTTGTTCCGTGGCGGCCGATGTAGCGCGTGACCTCCCCGCCGCCGGTGGAGTGGCCAACCAGCGTGACCTGTTTGAGATCGAGGGCCTCGATCACCGCCGCCAGATCGTCGGCATAGCCGTTCATGTCATTGCCGGATGAGGCCTGGCTGGACCGGCCGTGGCCACGCCGGTCGTGCGCCACCACGCGGAAGCCGTTCTGTGCGAGGAAGAGCATTTGTCCGTCCCACATGTCGGCATTCAAGGGCCAGCCGTGCGAGAACGTAACGACCGGGCCGGTGCCCCAGTCTTTGTAGTAAATCTGCGTTCCATCCTTTGTCGTGATAGTACTCATGAGACACTCTCCTTCTTTGTTAGGCCGTTCGTAATCTCAGGTTTCCTGAATTCGCACGACGGCGTGGTCGCGGCCGGCATGGCCGCTACTCTCACTGCTTTTGAGCGTGTTGACTCGAAGCAACTGCGGCGGCAGTGGGCTGCGGTTTCGTTGGCGGGGTCTGACTTGCCGCCCGGCTCAGCCAGTCTTCGTAGCGAGTCTCGCCGAGTTGCGCGTCATCGCCGGGGACGAGCGTGAGCTCGCTCAATTCGGCGCCGAAGTAGCGCGCGCGCGGGTCGGCGACGACCTCGCGGAGGTCGTTGCGGGCGCGGAGGTCACGCCGGATGAGTTCGTCGAAATGGAACTTTTCGGGCCCCGCCACCTCGACGGTACCGTTCAAGGGCAACCCGGTCGCGACGCCGGCGACCGCACCGGCGACATCGTCGGCGGCCATGGGCTGGATGAGTGCGTGGGGCAGGCGAACCATGTCGCCGTCGGTGGCGGCGTCGGCGATGCTCTTGACGAACTCGAAGAACTGCGTCGCGTGGACGACCGAGTAAGGGATGGGGGATTCCTTGATGAGCTTCTCCTGAGCGACCTTGGCGCGGAAGTAGCCGCTGTCGGGCAGACGCTCGCATCCCACGACCGACAGCGCGACGTGATGCCCCACGCCGGCGGCGGCCTCAGAGGTGAGGAGGTTTCGGGTTGACGTCTCGAAGAACTCCATCACAGCCGCCTCCTCGAAGGAAGGAGAGTTCGACACGTCAACGACGACCTGGGCGCCCTTGAGCACTTCGGCCAGACCCTCGCCGGTCAGCGTGTTGACGCCCGAAGCGGGTGACGCCGCCACGGCCTCATGTCCGTGCCCACGGAGCTTCGTCACGAGCTTCGATCCGATGAGCCCGCTGCCACCGATAACAACGATCTTCATGCTGTACCTTCCTTTCCAGACCTTCGTTACCGGCGGACGCATTCGTAGCCGCCGGTCGTTCGTAACTCGTAGGGCCTACCGCGCCCGCCGAGCTGTGGGCCTCAACTGGTGACGTGGCCCATGCTCAGCGAAGAGAACGGCAGCCGCTCCGACGGCCCGACTAACCCGCGGCGGAACTCGCGCTCGGCCTGGAACCAGTCCACCTCGGGCGAGCCGAAGGGGCGGCCCCGCTCCTCCCAAAACCGGTAGGCCAATTTTTCAATATCGGTGCTGTAACCGTCCGAAGTGTTCCTTTCCATTCTTCTGCCTCCTGGTTGTAGTAGGTATCGCACTCTTGAGCATTCCACGGGTCATCCAGGGTTATCAGCAACCGCAAGTCTTCTTCGCTCATGTGAATCTCCTACCGTGCTAAGTCCCGGCCGGCTCCCGAAAGGAGGTCGCCAGCCGGTTCCAGCCGTCGATGGCGAGGACGACCACGGTCAGCTTGATTAACTCCTCCGCGCTGAACTGCGCGCGGGCGGCCTCGTACTCCTCGTCCGACTCGTTGACCTGCGGCATGTTCGTGACGGCCTCGGCCCACGCCAGGGCGGCGCGCTCGCGCTCGGAGTAGAAGGGCGCCTCGCGCCACGCGCTGAGGCCGTAGAGCCGCTGCTCGGTCTCGCCCGCGGCGCGCGCGTCCTTCGTCTGCACGTCGATGCAGAGGGCGCAGCCGTTCATCTGCGAGACGCGCCTCTTCATGAGTTCGAGCAGCGGGCGCTCCAGCCCTGCCCCTTCGGAGAACTTCTGTAGCTTGTCCATCGCCTGCACCGAGCCCGGCGCGGCCATGCCGTAGTCCAGACGGGTCTGCATCTCCTCACCTCACACCCCGTTGAATGAATTGCCCGTCACTTTCCTCTTCCGCCGGGCGCCGTTCGCGCGTCGAATAACGTCCTCAGCGCGGCCTGTGTCTCTGCCGGGCGGAAGCATGCGCCGGTTACCCGAGGCTGTCTATAATCCTTTGGTATCGGTCTGCGCCCGATTGATACCAAGGTCTAATAGAAACCCCGCCGCCGAAGTATTACCTTCAACCCACGCCACGATTACGAGGGCGAAATCCGGAAAGGAGTGCGTGTCCATGTCGGCAAGCAAGCAGACGGAATTACTGGCTCGGGGGGAGCCCGGTCGTGGCACTGCCGTGCACTGGGTCGGCGGCTGGTGGCTGGATTCCGGTGAACACCGGGAAAGCATCAACCCGGCGACGGGCGAGGTGATAGGCAGCTACGCGATGGGCGGCCGCAAGGAGGCCGAGCTGGCCGTGAACGCGGCGCTGCGGGCGTTCCGGGAGACGGACTGGAAGGTCAACCGTCCGCTGCGCGCCCGCGTGCTCAACGCGATGGCCGCGCGGTTCGAGGCTCGCGCCGAGCACCTGACCCGACTGCTGGCCACCGAGGTCGGCAAGGTCCTCCCGGACGCGCGTTTCGAAACGGCCAGCGTCCCCTTCAACCTGCGTTTCAACGCAGCCCTCGCGTTGACGGAATACGGCCGCGCCGCCGAGGTGGGTGAGGACAGCCTCTCGATCGTCATTCGCCAGCCAATCGGTGTGGCGGGCATCTTCGCGCCGTGGAACGCGCCCATCGCGCTGGGGGTTCGTTCGCTGGCGCCGGCCCTGGCCGCCGGCTGCACCGCCGTCGTGATCCTGCCGAAAGAGACCGCGCAGGTGAACGCTCTGCTTGGCGAGGTGATTTCCGAGACCGACGACTTGCCGCCCGGCGTCGTCAACATCCTAACCGGCGGACATGAGGGGCTGGAGTACCTCGTCGAAACGCCGGACGTGCCGGTCATCAGCTTCACCGGCAGCACCCGAACCGGGCGGGCGATCTCGGCCGCCGGCGCGGCCCGTCTCAAACGGTTCGGCCTGGAGCTGGGCGGCAAGGCGCCGGTGGTGATCTTTGATGACGCCGACCTCGACGCCGCGGTGGCGAAGGTCATGGCGGGGCTGACCGTCTTCGCGGGTCAGTTCTGCATGACCGGCAGCCGCGCCATCGTCCAGCGCGGGATTGCGGGGCGGTTCCGAACCGCGCTGGCCGAGCGGCTGGAGAAGGTCAGGATTGGGCCGGCGTCCGACCCGCGCAGCGAGATGGGGCCTCTCATCAACAGGCCGAACGTGGAGCGCGTGAACAGGATGGTCGAGGACGCCATCGCGGCCGGCGCGAAAGTCATCGTGCGCGGCGGCCCCGCGACGGAAGGGCCTCTGGCGAAAGGCGCCTTTTACAGGCCGACTCTGCTTGAGGTGACGGATTCGAGTCTGCCGATAGTGCAGCAGGAAGTCTTCGGGCCGGTGCTGACGATGCAGGTCTTCGATACGGAGACGGAAGCGGTTACGCTGGCCAACGACAGCGAATACGGTCTGTCCGCCAGCGTGTGGTCGCGTGACGTGGACCGGCCGCTGCGCGTGGCGCGCGCGCTGGAGCACGGGACGGTGTGGATCAACGACTGGGCCAACATCCACGACGAGTTCGAAGAAGGCGGCTTCAAGCAGAGTGGCCGGGGTCGTCTGCGCGGCCGTGCAGGTCTGGATGACTTTCTCGAATGCAAACACATCGCCTTCAAGCCGGGGACGTTCCCGCGTTGAAGGCGCGCCGGGTCGAATCCACCCGGGAGCCGTTTTCAATCACCGGTTGAAGACTTCGACCGGCAGTTCGTCCCCGAGCGGGGGCCGGCGCGACTACGAAGTGGCCGACCTGTGTCGGGCGATGTCGGCGGGCGGCTGAACCGTTGCCTGTTGGATTACCCCCGGCCTGAGGCGGAGTCGCTCGGCCGTTTTCACCAGGTCGGCGAGCGAGTCGGCCTGCATCTTCTGCATCACACGGCCCCGGTGCGCCTTCACCGTGATCTCGCTGATCCCGAGCCTGAGACCGACCTGCTTGTTCAACAGGCCGGAGACGACCAGCGCCATGACCTGCCGTTCACGCAGGGTGAGTGACTCGTAGCAGTCGCGGCGCGCCTGTAACTCAGCCTCTTGACCGAGTGCCTCGGCGCTGCGCTCGATGGCGTGCCGGATGGCGCCGAGCAGCACCTCGTCGTCGAACGGCTTGGTCAGGAACTCGACGGCGCCCGCCTTCATGGCCCGCACCGTCGTCGGGATGTCGCCGTGGCCGGTGATGAAGATGACGGGCATGTCTACCCTATCCGCGACGAGCTCCTGCACGTCGAGGCCGCTGAGGTCGGGCAGGGAAACGTCGAGCACGAGGCAGCTCGGCGTAAAGGCCCTCGGGCGGGCGAGGAATTCCCGCGCGGACGCGAACGTCTCCGGCCTCCAGCCCGCGAAGCCGATCAGCAGTTCCAGAGACTCGCGCACCGAGATGTCGTCGTCAACGACGAAGACGGTCGGCGCAGCTTGCGGCGTGGCCGAAGACATCGCCGAAGCGGGCCGGGGCCCCTGCTGACGATGCCGAAAGAGTTCATCTTGCCCGCCGCGAACCCTCGCGACGAGGGGCCCGCCCGGTGCGGGCAATACTTCGGGGATGTGCCGGCCCAAACCGCTCGCGCTGCCGACGCCCGACCAAACTTGCGACATGACAACCCTCCCGTACGCTCTTAAAGACAGGTCAGATCACCTGCTCGGACGCTGTCGCCCTTTCGGTGTTTTGGTAAATTTACTCTTCGTGACCTTGGTGGCGAAACCCTAGATAGTTCAGGGGGTACATACCTCAATCGGGTTAGCATTTAATACCTTCCGCGTGGTAAGCGCCGGCTGGGCGGGTTACGGCTGATCCATTTTTTTGCCCGGAGAGATGACCGTGACGCGGCGCCCGAACAGGCGCGCATCCACCGAATACGCCCCGGGCCCGAGGAGGGCGAGCGCCGCGGCGTCGATCACCGGGGTGATGTGAATGAGGTCGCCCGGGCCGGGGTTCAGCAGCAGATTCAGGAGGGCAGCGGCGCACGCGATGACGGACAGATACGGCGTCAGGAAGCCCGCGCTCAGGGCCACGGACGCCAGCACGACACACGCGTAGAGCAGGCGGAGCGAAGACACGTTGAGGTAACTCGCCGCATTCACGAGGAAGACCGCCGCCACCGAAATCCTCAGCAGCAACAACGCGACGCCCGGCCCGCCCTGCGGAAACATTGAGAACAGTCTCTGCACGAAGGTGAGCGTAGCGGCTTTCTTTAATACGAGATACCCGAGATGTGTCTACGCTTTTGTAACTCTTTTGGGGAATCGCCACGGCTAAAAATGGTCGGCCCGACGAATGCGCGGAGGGGCGTATGCTTCATCGTCGAGCCCGGGCGGGCGGCCTGTTCAGAATTGAAGCTTGAGCGCGAACTGCACCGAGCGCGGCCCGCCGAGCTGGTAGAGGGGGTTGAGGCCGCCGTTGGCACCGCCTGACCCCAGGCTGCTCGCCAGCGTCTGCGTCGAGCGGCCGAACAGGGGGCTGGTCAGCGTGTTGGTGGGACTGCCGAAGTTCGGGTGGTTGAAGATGTTGAAGAACTCGGCGCGGAAACGAAGCCCTAACTTTTCGGTGAGGCGAAACTGCCGCTGCACCCCGACATCGGCTTGCCAGGCTCCGAAACCCCGCAGCACGTTGCGCCCCAAATTACCCTGCGTCCCCGCGGGCGCGGCACTAAAAGCCGCGCGGTTGAAAACCTTCCCGCCGGGAAAGTGCGCGCCGCGTAGCTCAAGACTCACGCCGGGGTTTACGTTCGGGCGGGGAGCGAGCTGTGTGCCCGCGGCGAAGAAACTTGCGCCGACGACGTTCACGGGCGGCGCCGTTCTGGCGAAAACGAGACCGTTCAGCGACCAGCCGCCCAGTATCGCTTTGAAGATTTTTTGCGAGACCGGGGAGGGCAGGTCGTACGTCGCGCCGGCGGTGAGGGAATGACGGATGTCAAAGTTGGAATTACCGCGATCCACTTCGGGCTCGGCAATCGTGCCCGGAGTGTTGAGGTTCGTGGCAATCGCGTCCGTCGAGGCGATGTCAATGGAGTGCGACCACGAATACGAGGCCAACACCTGCGACCCGCGCGACAGACGCCGCTGGAACTTCAGTTGCAGGGCGTGGTAGTCCGAGGTCGCCGTGTTGTCGGTCACAGCGACAAACTGGAAATTCGGATTCACGTTGAACAGATTGGTCACGCGGAGCAAGTCGCGCCCGACGGCGCCGACGTAGGTCGCTGACAGGCTCTGGCTACTTCCGACGGACTGCTCCAGCGCGAGATTCCACTGGTACGTCCGCGGCAGTCTTAAATGAGGGTCGGCGACGAGCATTGTGCTGACGGGCAGACTGTTGGTAAGCGCGGGAGGGGCGGCGGCCTGAGGGCTGAGCGGAAACGCCCCGGGCGCAAAGTCCCTGCTGGCGTTATACGGAAAGAAACTTGTGACCCCTCCCAGCGACCCCTGGCCCAGATCGTAAAAAACGCCGAAGCCCGCGCGGAGGGTTGTGCCCCAACTCTGTTTGGCTCGAAGTTGGTAGGCGAGTCCTACTCTCGGCGCGATATTTCCATAGGTCGTCTCATAAAGCGGGGTACCGCGGGGCGCCAACGTCATCGTCGCCGGGTCGTCCAGACCCGCCACGGTAAACGGATCGTTCTCACGGTTCTTGCCCTTCAGCGGCGGATGAACGTCCCAACGCAAGCCGTAAGTCACCGTCAGACGTGGGGTGACGTGCCAGGTGTCCTGACCATACAGCGAAAAGTTTTGCGACAGGAGCGCGTTGGTTTGAAAGGTGTTCGCCTGGGCGAACAGGGCCGTCCCCGAGAGCGCGCCTCCGGGCGCAGCGGACACTCCCGAGAATTGCGCAACCTGACGGTACGCGGCCGGGCTGCTGAAAGGGGCGAGCCAGCGGTAGTCCATACCAAACTTCAGTTGATGACTGCCCTCGGTCACAGATAGGTTGTCCACGAGATTGATTTGGCGCTGCTCGTTCGTCCCCTGTTTACCCTGCACGTACTGCCCGGCGCCTCCGATGGCCAATATGAAATTGCTGTTCGCGGCCGAGTACCCCGGGGGGTAAAAGAGGGAATCGGGAAGCGGTACGGCGCCGCCGAAATCATCCGCGACGAACCTGATACTCACTTGATGGTTGCTGTAATTCACCCGCACCTCGTTGCTGATTCCGGGCTTGAGCAGTTGTGTGAGGCCGCCCGTCCCGGTGTGCACGAACGATGACAACGAATTAATCGTGCTGAGGACTCTGCCCGAGGAGAAGACAGGCCCGCGTTGGTCAAGGCTCGACGGCGAGTAGTTATACCTGCCGAACAGGCTGAGGGTTGAGTTGATGAAGTGATTGAGGCGGATGCTGTAGGCGTCGAGCGAGGAAGGATTCGAGAAGCCGGCGTTGAACTGCGCCAGGCCTCCCCCGAGCGCGGCCCCGTTGGCGACCGGGTAAACATTCAGGTAGGGACGAATGGCGGCCGGCGCCGCCTGTCGCGAGGCGTTGTCGGGCACGGCGGTTTGCAGGCTCGACGGCTGGCGCAGCCGCAGCCCTTCGTAGGAGAAGAAAAAGAAGGCACTGTCTTTAACGACCGGGCCGCCCACCACGCCGCCGAAGTCATTCTGCCGCTCCGCAGGTTTCGCCAGACCGTTGAGGTTCACAAACCAGTCTCTGGCATCGAGCACGTCATTCCTGAAAAACTCGAACAGCGTGCCGTGAAAGTTGTTCGTTCCGGAGCGCGTCACAATCGAGACCTGTCCGCCGGGCGTGCGCCCGAACTCGGGCGCGAACGAAGACGTCTGGATGCGAAACTCCTGCATGGCGTCCACCGACACGAGGCTGTTCGTCCCGCCCGAGGCGCTGAGCGCGGGTAAGGCCCCGGAGGCGCTCTGCATCATGGCGACAAAGCCGGTGACGCCGAAGTTGGCGCTGACCCCGTCCACGGTGAAGTAGTTGGCGTCCGCGCGTTGTCCGTTCACACTGAATTGCCCCTGGTCGTTGAAGGCCGTCGGGGTCAGGACCACGCCCGGCGTGAGCGCGATCAGCGTCTGGAAACTCCCGCCGTTGAGGGGAAGGTTTTCGACGAACGTGCGGCCGACGATGGTGCTGACCGTCGCCGACTCGGTATTCACCGGGGGCGCGCCGGCCTCGACCGTGACCGTCTCGGACAGGGAACCGACCGTCATCTCGAAGTCGAGTTCGAGGGCATCCTGGACGTGAAGGGTCACGCCCGGCTTGATTATCTTTTTGAAGCCGGGCTTTTCGATTTCGAGGCGGTAGTCGCCGGGCGGAAGATTCGCGAGGTAGTATTCGCCGGAGGCGTTCGTCGTGGTTTCGTGACGGACGTTGGTGCCCGCTCTGACGGCGGCGACGCTGGCGCCGACGATGCGGGCTTTCGCGGGGTCGGCGAGACGACCCATGAGTGAGGCATTCGTGGATTGGGCGCGAAGGAGCGACGTGAACGAGGCAGTGAGGAGGAAAGCTAATGCGAACCGGTGCATAAGCCAGACCTCCGAACGGCGTTGAATTCGTAAGCCTAGACGCGGACACGCGGTTCTGTCAATCCCCAATCGGGTGATGTCTCTCGGGTTCGCCGAAGGTAAGATGCGTTGACATGGTGAAGGCGTGCGGACGAGAGTTTGTCTTGCCGGGCACTCTGCTGGCCTGCGTTCTGCTGGCCTGGTGCCCTCCCGCGTTCGCGTTGAATCCGTCGTTGGATGTGAGTCAGTACGGTCACACGTCCTGGAAGATTCGCGACGGCTTCATCAAAGGCCAGATCACATCAATGGCCCAGACGCCCGACGGCTATCTCTGGCTCGGGACGGAGTTCGGCCTGCTCCGCTTCGACGGGGTCAGGAACGTCCCCTTCCAGCCGCCGGCGGGTCAGCAACTCCCTTCCAATGAAATCTTCAGCCTGCTCGCGGCGCGCGACGGAACTCTCTGGATCGGCACCGCCAAGGGGCTCGCGAGCTGGAAGGACGGGAGGCTCACGCGGTTCGCGGAGCTTGATGACCATTATATTTATAAAGTCCTTGAGGATCACGAAGGCTCCGTCTGGGCCAGCGGGCTGACGGTCACCAACGGCAAGCTCTGCGCGATCAGGGAAGGCGCCATCCGGTGCCACGGGGAGGACGGCGCCCTCGGCCGCGGGGCGTTCAATCTGTTCGAGGACAGCAAGGGCCATCTCTGGGCGGGGGTGAAGGACGGGCTGTGGCGTTGGACACCCGGCCCGCCAACGTTCCACCCGCTGGCCGGCGAGGCGAACGGCATTCAAGGTCTGGGCGAAGACGTTGACGGCACACTTCTGGTCGGCTGGCGCGGCGGGGTTCAACGTTTCGTTGACGGAAAAACCGAGGCTTATCCCCTCCCGGCTTCTGTGGGGCAGTTCCGCACTAAGCGGCTGCTGCGCGACCGCGACGGCGGTCTGTGGATCGGCACACAAGGCCGAGGTCTTGTGCACGTACACCGGGGAAGGACAGATGTGTTTACGTCGGCCGACGGCCTCTCAAGCGACTACATTTACCACCTCTTCGAGGATCGTGAGGGCAATATTTGGGCGGCCACCATGAACGGCCTCGACCGCTTTCGCGAATTTGCCGTCGCCACGCTGACCGTGAAGCAGGGCCTGTCGAATGCTTTAGTCGGGGCCGTCCTGGCAGACAGGGACGGAAGCGTCTGGCTCGCCACCGCTGCCGGCCTGAACAGGTGGAACGACGGGCAGATGACCGTCTACCGCGAGCGTGCCGCGCGTCCGGCGCCGGGCGTGCGCGAAATCGTCGGCAGCGGAGTGCCGGATAAAGGACTGGTCTCTCTTTTTCAGGATGACCGCGGTCGAATCTGGGTCTCCGCGCTTCAAGGCGTCGGCTACCTGGAGAATGACCGGTTCACTTCCCTGAGCGGCGTTCCCGACGGAAACCTGATTGGCATCGTCCAGGACGGGGCGGGGACTCTGTGGTTCGCTAACGAGCGGCGCGGCCTTTATCAAATGCCCCGCGGGGGTGAGGTTCGGCATCTTCCCTGGGCCGCGCTGGGACATCGAGACCATGCCAGCGCCCTGGTTGCCGATTCGTCGAGGGGCGGCTTGTGGCTCGGATTTCATCTCGGCGGCGTCGCCTACTTCGCAGACGATCAGGTGCGCGCAACGTACGCGGCCGCCGACGGGCTCGGCGAGGGCCGCGTCAACCACTTGCGTCTCGAACAGGACGGCGTGCTCTGGGCCGCCGCCGAAGGCGGGCTCAGCCGTTTGAAAGACGGTCGCGCCGCCACGCTGACCGGCAAGCACGGCCTGCCCTGCGACGCGGTTCATTGGTCGATGGAAGACGACTCACGCACGCTCTGGCTGTACACGGCCTGTGGGCTGGTGAGCATTGCGCGCACAGAGTTAGACGCGTGGGCCGCCTCGGTTGACAGGGGTGAGGAGGGGCAGCGAGCGATCCGGGCCACGGTCTTCGACAGCTCCGACGGGGTCAGAATCCTTGCCGGCGGCAGCCACAACAGCCCGCAGGTCGCAAAGTCTTCGGACGGAAAGTTGTGGTTCTTACCTTTGGACGGCGTCAGCGTCTTCGACCCGCACCACCTGCCCTTCAACCGACTTCCGCCGCCGGTGCACGTCGAACAGCTCATCGCCGACCGCAAGGCTTACGAAGCGACTGCCGAAGCGGGCGGGCGCGTGCGGCTCCCGCCGCTGATCCGCGATCTGGAGATAGACTACACGGCGCTCAGCCTCGCCGCGCCGGAGAAGGTTCGCTTCCGCTACAGGCTGGAAGGCCGCGATGCCGATTGGCAGGAGGCGGGCCATCGCCGTCAGGCGTTCTATAACGACCTCCCTCCCGGCGACTATCGCTTCCGCGTCATGGCCTGCAACAACAGCGGCGTGTGGAACGAGGCCGGGACGTTTCTGGATTTTTCCGTCGCCCCGGCCTTTCACCAGACCACCTGGTTCCGTGTTTCAGCCGTGGCCGTCTTTCTCCTGCTGCTCGGCGCGCTGTACCAACTGCGGCTGCGGCAGGTGGCGCGGCAGGTGCACGGGCGCATGGAGGAACGCCACGCGGAGCGGGAGCGCATCGCCCGTGATCTACACGACACGCTGTTGCAGAGCGTCCAGGGGCTGATCCTGAAGTTTCACGCGGTCGCAACACAGATGCGCCGGGACGATCCGGCTTACGGCGTCCTGGAGAAGACACTGGATCAGGCCGACGAGGTGCTGGCAGAGGGAAGGGATCGTATCAGGAATCTGCGCGGCACGACGGCGGCGTCCGCGGGGCTGCCCGCGGCCTTCCAGCGTGTCGTGGAAGAGACGCCGCGGGGCGGCGGCGTGGCCTTCAAGACCGTGGTCGAAGGGAGCGTGCGGGAGTTACACCCCATCATCCGTGAGGAGTCTTACTGCATCGGACGCGAGGCCCTCGTCAACGCCCTCACACATTCCGAAGGCCGCAACGTTGAAGTAGAGATCACCTACGACCCGAGGCAGTTTCGTTTGCGAGTCCGCGACGACGGGCGCGGCATAGACCCCGCGATTATCGAAGAGGGCCGCCCCGATCACTGGGGCCTGCGGGGAATGAGAGAGCGTGCCCAACGCATCGGCGCGCAACTAAATCTGTGGAGCCGTTCCGAAACCGGGACCGAGGTTGAGTTGACGGTGCCGGGCGCGACGGCCTATCAAGTCCCCGGAGCCAAACCGAAGTGGTTCTGGTCTCGCCGCGCCAACGGCGTCGATTAGCCGGGCAGGCTCAGATTTCGATAATGCCGCGCTTCAAGGCGATGGTGACGGCGTGAGTCCGGTCGTTCGCGCCGAGTTTGGAAAGAATATTCCTCATGTGGGCTTTGACAGTCTCCTCCGAAACGGCGAGGCGCAGGGCGACGACCTTGTTGGCGCTTCCCGCCGCCACCGCCCGCAGCACCTCGATTTCGCGCTCCGTCAGCGCATCGTCCGCGTGGTGCTCGGCCATCTCGACGGCAATCTCCGGAGGAACTCTTTTTTTGCCGTCGTGCACACTCCGGATGGTCTCGACCAGTTCCTTCCGCACCATGTTCTTCAGCAGATACCCGGAGGCGCCCGCCTTGAGTGCCCGAACCGCCTGGGCGTCGCCGCCGTAGGTGGTCAGGACGATGATGCGGGCTTCGGGGTAATCTCTGCGAATGGCCAGAATCGCGTCCGTCCCGTTCATGTCCGGCATCTGCAAGTCCATCAGCGTGACGTCCGGACGGTGTGTGCGAAACTGCTCGACCGCCTCACGCCCGTCACCGGCCTCGGCGACGACGACCATGTCCGTCTCGTTGGCCAGCACGGCGGCTATCCCTTCGCGTAAAAGCGGGTGGTCGTCCACGGTCAGAATCCGAATGGGGGTTCTCGCGTCCATTGTTACCTGCCGATCAAGGCCGCGAGGGGGCCGACACTGGGAACACGCACTTTGGCACGAACGAACGGCATGGCAGTCCGTCACTCCGGGGGCTACCGGTTCGATGCCGAAAACAAACGCCGCACGGCCTCAGTTTAGACCGTGCGGCGTTTGTTTTCCATCTTGCCGCGAAGGCTTTGTGCCTCGCGTCATAGCTTCCGGCGCACCTCTTCTCTGGAAACACTACCGGCTGACGCTAAGCGCCGCGTTGAGCGCCGCGAGCAGGGCGGTATCGCTGAACGGCTTAGACAGGCACTCCACGGCGCCGCGTTCGAGCAGGCGCGGGCGCACCGTCTCATCCGCGTGGGCGGTGATGAAGATGATGGGAATCTCCTGCCGTCGTCGCGCCAATTCTTTTTGGAGATCGGGGCCGGTCATGTCCGCCATGGCGACATCCAGAACCAGACACCGGGTCTCGGCGATGCAGTCGGACGCGAGGAACTCTTCCGCCGACGAGAACGCCCGGGCCGCAAAGCCGAACTCCCTGAGCAGGTCGGGCAGCGACTCGCGCACCGACTCGTCGTCATCGACCACTGAGATGAGAGGGGGTGTAATCATTGGGTTGATGCCTTCCCTGGAGCGCCCTCCGCGTCCGCCAGGGCAGATGTCCGAGTTGCGCCGATGCCGGAGGCGTCCGGTACACCCTGGGATGCGCGAGGGATGGAGAATGAGAACGTGGCTCCCGGCCCGTCATTCGGCGCGGCCCACAGGCGGCCGTGATGACTCTCGATGATGGAGCGACTGACGGACAGGCCGATCCCCATCCCGCCGCCCTTGGTCGTGTAGAACGCCTCGAAGAGTCTGCCCACGTCTTGAGTGTCGAAGCCCACACCCGCGTCCTGCACGGAGAGGCGCACACCGTCGCCTTCGTCAGTCCCGGTTCTGATTACCAACTCCCTCGGGCGTTCTTCGACTCCGCTCATCGCGTCCGAGGCGTTGAGGAGCAGGTTCAGGATGACCTGCTGAAGCTGGACGCGGTCGCCGTTGACGGGCGGGAGGTCATCGGCAAACTCAGTTCGCAGAAGCACCCGGCCCCGCTGAAGCTCGCTCAAAGACAGCGCCATCACCTCTCGCGTCGCCTCGTTCAGGTCCACCGCTTCGGCCGTGGCGTCCCTCTTGCTGAAGAGCGCGCGCAGGCGCTTGATGACGTCGGACGCGCGGTTGCCGTCGCGGATCGTGCGCCGCGCGGTCTCGCGCGCGCCGTCAACGTTCGGGGGCTCGGCGTTCAGCATCCGCAGGCAGGTGCTGGCGTTGGTGATGATGCCCGAGAGCGGCTGGTTGACTTCGTGCGCGATCGAGGCCGTCAAGGCTCCGAGTGTCGCCACCCTCGACACATGCGCGAGTTCCGAGCGCAACAGGCGGAGGTCTTCCTCGGCGACTTTTCGGGGCGTGACATCGGAGGTGAAGCCGACCATGCGAAACGGTTGACCCTGCTCGTCGAAAAACATCTGCCCGGTCGTCGCCAGCCAGTGGAGGCCGCCGTCGGGCCATTGGACGCGAAACTCTACCGCCACCACTCCGGTCTCATGGGCGTGCTTGATGGCTTTGAGGAGGACGGGCCAGTCGGGCGCGTGAATCAGCTTTTTCCAGCCCTGATACGTGCCGTCGAAGCCGCCGGGCGGCAGGCCGTACAGGGCCTCCTGCTCGGGCGACCAGGCGTTGACCTCTTGTTGGATGTACCAGTCGAAAACCATCGCGCGGGCGGACTTCTGCGCGAGGTCGAGTAGCTCCTGCTTCTCCTGTAGCCTCTCGACCGCGCGTTTGCGCTCCGTGATGTCCTCGTGGATGGCGATGACGAAACGGGGGAGTCCCGCGGTATCCCTCAACAGCGTGAAGATCACGTTCGCCCAGACGGAGCTGCCGTCCCGCAGGATGAAGTGTTTCTCCTGGCGGAGACTGTCACGTCTGCCTGCGCACAGCTCTCGGAACGCGGCGGCGTCGGCCTCGCGGTCGGGGGCGGCGGTCAGCTCGTCGTACGTCTCGAAGTAGCCGAGCTCCTCCTGACTGAGGCCGAGCATCGTTCGGAGCGCGCGGTTGTTCTGGATGCGCGTCCCCGGCCGCTGCAAATCGACGAGGGTGATGCCGGTGCCCGCCTCGTCGAAAATGGCCCTGAAACGCTGCTCGCTTTCGCCGAGCATCGACTGCTGTGCTTGCAGTTCGGCGATGGTACGGTCGCGCTGAGCTTCGGCACGCTTACGGTCGTCGATGTCTGTGTTCGTCCCATACCACTTGACGATGCCGCCGGACTCATCGCGCAGCGGGTTGGCGCGGAAGAGAAACCAGCGGTACGCGCCGTCGTGCCGGCGCAGCCGCGCCTCGGACTCTACCGGTTCCCCGACGGCCATCATCCGCAGACACGTGGCCGCCAGCCCTTCCCGGTCGTCAGGGTGGAGCGCAACCGTCCAGCCCCAACCCGCCAACTGTTCGGCGGAGAGGCCCACGTAGTCCAGATAGTGCTGGTTGAAGAAGCCGGCGCTCCCGTCGGGACTCGCCGACCAGGCCAGCGCGGGAATCGTATCCACGGTGAGCTTGAGAGTACGTTCGCTCGCCGCGAGCGCCTCCTCGGCGCGTTTGCGCTCGTCGATGTCAACGATCAGGTTGTACCAGCGGACGATGTGCCCATTCGTATCCCGGAGCGGAAACCCGCGAGACTGAACCCAGCGGTAGACCCCGTCGAAGCGTCGGGCGCGTGTCTCCAACTCGAAGGGGTCGCCAGACGTGATCGCCCGGTTGAAGACCTCCACGACGCGCTGTAGGTCTTCGGGGTGTGTCGTGTTGCCGGCCTCCCAACGCTTATGCTCCTCCAGCGTCCCGCCGAAGTACTCAAGGACCTGGCGGTTCACGAACTCGACCTCCCCGGCGTGCGTGAACACCGCGACCAATCCCGGGATGGAGTCCACGATCAGGCGCGACTCGCACTCGGGTTCCCTCAGCGCTTCTTCCGCCCGCAGACGTGTTGCGGCCTCCTTCTTCAACGCCTCGTTGGCCGCGGCGAGCTCACTGGTCAGATCGTCGATGCGGCGCCGAAGGCGCTCGATCTCGTCGGCGGGCTGTTCGTGTTGCGCTTCCATACTCACACCGCGGTCGGCGCGGTCTAAGTGGCGCGCCGTCCGCGAAGCTCACACGGGAATTCCTCGGGCGGCACGAAGAACTGATGCTGGTGGAGGATGCCGCCGATTCTGAACTTCAGGGCTTTCTATAACGCCCCGAAAGACGCCAGCATGCGCCGTTTACCTGCGGATGTCCATCATACTTTGGTATCGGCCTGCGCCCGTTTGGCGGCGCAGGCGCGCCCCTCCACGCCGACAATGATGTCGCCCCATCACGCCGTCTGCTACCAAGGTGTCGCCCGATACCTTTGTCTAATAGACGCGCCTTCGGGCTCGTGGTCTACTCCCGTACGTTATCGCATCCGCCGCGGCAAGCCAACGCGACGGCGTCGGATGGTTAACGTGTCGGGTTCGACGCTGATGCTCGTCTGCTTCATCAATGGTTCTTTACTTCGGCAGGAGGTACACAGATGAAGATTTTCGTGGCGGGGGGAACGGGCGCGGTCGGGCGTCCGCTGATCGCGGAGTTGCTCGCCAGGGGGCACGCACTGGTTGCCCTGACCCGCTCTCCGGAAAAGGCTCGGGCTTTGGTGGAACAGGGCATAGAACCCGCGCTCGCGGACGTTTTTGATACCGATGCGGTCAAAGCGGCAGTCGGTCGCGCCCGGCCGGAAGTCGTGATTGAACAACTCACGGCCCTGCCCAAAACCTACACCAGCGAGGCGATGAGTGCCGCCGCCGCCTTCAACAATCGCCTCCGTTTAGAAGGGGGCGCCAACGTGCTGGCGGCCGCGCAAGCGGCGGGCGTGCGGCGTTACCTGAGGCAGTCCATCGCCTTCTGGGCGGCTCCCGGCCCCGGGCTGGCAGACGAAGAAACGCCCCTGGCATTCGATGCCTCGCCTGCGGTTGCGGCGGATGCCCGCGTGGTAACTGAGATTGAGCGACGCCTGCTGGGAAATCCCGACATTGAAGGGATCGCCATGCGTTACGGCTTCTTCTACGGACCCGGCACCTGGTTCAGCCCCGACGGCGATGTCGCCCGACAGGTACGGCAGCAACAGTTCCCGATCATCGGGAATGGCGAAGGCGTCTGGTCGTGGTTGCACATCGAGGACGCGGCGATTGCCACCGTGGCGGCGGCGGAGCAGGGCCACCCCGGGGTTTATCTGGTTGCGAACGATCAACCTCTGGCGGTGCGCGAATGGCTCCCCGCGTTCGCGCGCTGGCTGAACGCTCCGCCGCCGCCGCAGGTATCGGTGGAGGACGCTCTGAAGGCGAGTGGGGCGGATGCGGTTTACTACGGGACTCGGATGCGGGGCGTGTCGAATGCCAGGGCGAAACGCGAACTGAATTTTCAGCCGCGACCGTTGGAGTGGAACGTTGACACCGCCGTTCGAGCACGCGCCGGGGGCGATTAATTCAACAGCAGGACATGAGGTGAAGAACATGCAGACCCGTTTGGACTACGGCAAGGCCGCGCCGGGCTCGGTGCAGGCGATGTACAAGCTACAGAAGTACGTGGACGAGTCGGGGCTGGAGCACTCTTTGCTCGAACTCGTCAAGACGCGCGTCTCACAGATGAACGGCTGCGCCTTCTGCATCGACATGCACACGAAGGACGCGCGCGCCGCGGGCGAGAGCGAGCAGCGGCTCTACGGCCTCAGCGCGTGGCGCGAGGCGCCCTTCTACTCCGAGCGCGAGCGCGCCGCCCTGGCGTGGGCCGAGGTGGTGACGCTGATCTCCCAGACTCACGCGTCGGACGAGGAGTACGAGGCCGCCCGCGCGCAGTTCGGCGAGGAGGAGTTAGTCAAGCTGACGATGGCCGTCATCGCCATCAACGGCTGGAACCGCCTCGCCATCGCCTTCCGGACGGAGGCCGGGCGGTACCAGCCGCCCGCGAAGGCGGAGTAGCCGGCACCGCCTTGTCAGAAGTCCGAGGAGAGCCGTTCCCTTCTTTGCAGGGCGAAGGAGTGTTACCCATGGCTGTTCGTTTGAGCAGGACGTTTATCTTGCGCAAGCTCCACCAGCTCTCGGGCATCGTGCCGCTCGGCGCGTTCCTCCTGGAGCACTTCTACACCAACTCGAAGGCGCTGACGGGTCCCGAGGAGTTCAACAACGCCGTCCGGGATTTGCAGTCCATCCCCTACATCCTCTTTATAGAGACCGGCGTCGTCTTTATCCCGCTCGTCTATCACGCCGTGTACGGGCTGGTCATCACCTGGGAGTCGCGGCCCAACAACCTGGCCTACCCGTACCCGCGCAACTGGTTCTACCTGATTCAGAGAATCACGGGCGTGATCCTCTTCTGCTTCGTGCTCTTTCACGTCCTCAACTTTCGCTTCGGGCTCGTCCCCGGTCTGAACACGGTCTCGGTGGCGCACGCCCCTGACCAGGCCTTCGACATAGTGGCCCGCGAGTTCCGCATGCCTCCGATTTTAATCATCTATGTGATCGGGGTGACGGCCACCGTCTGGCATTTCGCCAACGGCATCTGGCTTTTCCTGGTCGACTGGGGAGTCACCATCGGCGCGCGCGCGCAGCGCCTGACGGGCTACGCCTGCATCGCGTTCGGTATCCTGCTGCTGATGGTCGGGCTCAACGCCCTGGTCTCTTTCATCCGTCCGGGAGGATTGCTGGGAGGGATTTTGTCCTGAAGGCGACTGGCGGATTACTCGAACGGGGACGGCGCCGATTTTCTTGATGGGGAGGTGCCTGATGGCTGAACAGTTTATCTCTCGTGGTTTCAAAGGGCGTGCGAGGGAAACCGATAGGGGGCTCAAAGCACGCATCCCGCCCGGCCAGTATGAAACGAAAGAGTTCCCGGTGTTGTCCGCCGGGCCGACTCCGCGAACGCCGCTCGAGCGTTGGGACTTTTCCGTCTACGGGGAGGTCGCCGAAGAGTTGAAATGGAGCTGGGACGAGTTCCGGCGTCTGCCGCGCGAAACCGTGACGGTCGATATTCACTGCGTCACGAAATGGACGAAGCTCGACACCGTCTGGACGGGCGTCTCACTCGACACGCTGCTCGCGGGCATTGACCTCGACGCGCAGCCCGCCGTCCGTCACCTCATCGCTTTCTGCGACGGCGGCTACACGACGAACCTGCCGCTCGCCGACGTTCGCAATGGTAAAGCGTGGGTCGTTTACGAGTACGACGGCAAGCCGCTCGATCCCGTGCACGGCGGCCCGGCCCGCCTGCTCGTGCCGCACCTCTATTTCTGGAAGAGCGCGAAATGGGTGCGCGGCTTCAAACTCGTCCGGGAAGACCGCCCGGGATTCTGGGAGACGGCCGGCTATCACAACTACGGCGACCCCTGGCAAGAGCAGCGATACGCGGGGGATTAAAAGGCATGGCGCGGCAGCTCAAATGGCAACTCGGCACGGTGGTCGAAATCCGGCAGGAAACGCCGACGGCGAAAAGCCTGATACTCGATTTGCCGGATTGGACCACGCACCTGGCGGGGCAGCACGTGGATGTGCGCCTGACGGCGGAGGACGGCTACCAGGCGCAACGCAGCTACTCAATCGCTTCGCCGCCGGGGGACAAACATCTGATGCTCACGGTCGAGCGCATCGAGGACGGCGAGGTTTCGCCTTATTTAACCGACGGGTTGCGCGTCGGCGACCGGGTCGAGCTGCGCGGGCCGATCGGCGGCTATTTCGTCTGGGACGCACGCGAAGGGAAGCACGACGGCGCGCCGCTATTTCTCGCCGCGGGCGGAAGCGGCATCGTGCCGCTGATGGCGATGATTCGCCACCGCGCGAATTCGGGCAACAAAGTCCGGACGAGCCTCCTTTACTCGTCGCGCTCCTACGACGATGTTATTTACCGCGAAGAGCTTGACCATTTATCCGCGAACGACGCCTCGCTCCGCGTCATACACACTTTCACCAGGCGGCGGCCCCCGAACTGGGTGGGTTACGGGCGCAGGATAGACCGGGCGATGTTGGCGGACACCGCCTGGCGGCCGGCGGAGAAACCGCTCGCTTTCACTTGCGGCTCGAACGCTTTTGTCGAGACGGTCGCCACGTATTTAGAGGAGATAGGCTACGAACCGGGACGCATCAAGACGGAGCGATTCGGACCCACCGGAGGTTGAGCGGCATGCAGGATAACGGGTTGAGGTTGGACGGCACTGCGGCGGCCGACGGCTCGGAGGAACTCCTTCGCGTTCTTCCTCGATGACGCCGTTCGATAGGCGCACCACAAAACTTTCAACGTTCAATTGGCTTCAGTGAGGCACACGCGACATGAACGACAAGAACGAAGCGACTGACACGGTGACGACCGGCGCGCGGCAGGCGGAGGTGGCCGTGCTGGCTGGCGGCTGCTTCTGGGGCGTCGAGGACATCCTGCGCGATGTCCCCGGCGTGATCGACACGGAGGTCGGTTACACGGGTGGCTGGCTTGAGAACCCGACGTACGAGGACACGCACGACGGGAGGTCGGGACACGCCGAGGCGGTTCGCGTGACCTTCGACCCGTCGGTGCTCGGCTTCGAGGAGCTGCTCGAACGCTGGTTCTTCCGCCTGCACGACCCCACGACGCTCAACCGTCAGGGCAACGATGTCGGGACGCAGTACCGCTCGGCAATCTTCCCGCAGACGGAGGAGCAGCGGGAGATTGCGGAACGCGTCGTCGCTCGCGTCGGCGCGTCGGGGCGCTGGACGCGGCCGGTCACCACCAGCGTCGAGCCCGCCGCGCCCTGGTACAGCGCAGAGGAGTACCACCAGGACTACCTGCGCAAGCACCCCGGCGGATACACCTGCCATTACCTGCGCGGTTAAGCAACCGAAGGGTGCCCGCTTCGCACACCCGGGGGCAACTGTATGTTTGAACTGTTCAAATATGATCGCCGATGCTTTCTCGCCGCCGCGGCTTTGACCGCCGCCGCCGTCCCGTTCGGCGCGTCCGGCTGTGCGGAGCGGCGGACGGCGGACGCGCCGGGACAACTGCCGGATGAAGGCGAGGTGCCATCTCTCGGCGGCGCGACCGTGTGGCTCAATTCGGAGCCTTTGTCGGCCGGCTCCCTGCGCGGGAAAGTCGTCCTCGTCCAGTTCTGCACCTACACCTGCATCAACTGGC
>DAIRFV010000169.1:0-12516 GCA_036794905.1 Pyrinomonadaceae bacterium
ATCATGAAGTCGGTGGCCGACCCCATCGTCCTCACCAACATGGACAACGAAATCCTGCTCCAGAACCGGCGCGCCGAGGAGCTGTTCAGCGACCGCCGCGACGCGAGCGAGGGCAAGCGCCGCGCGCTGGAGATGAACGACATCCTCTTCTCGGCCTACCTCTCGAGCGCCGCGGTCGCTTCCGAAGAGGTGGTCGGGCGCGACCTCATCCTCGTCGATCCCCTTGAGGGCTCGGACATCCACTTCGAGGTCATCTCGACCCCGGCCTTGAACGCGCGCGGCGAGCGCATCGGACTGGTCTCCATCTTCCGCGACGTGACCGACCTGCGCCGCGCCAACGAGGAGCTGGCGCGCAACTTCGTCAAGCTCCAGCAGGCCGAGAGTGAGGCGCGGCGCGAGCGCGACCGCCTCGACCTCATCCTCGAAAACGTCGGCCAGCCCATCGCGGTGTGCGACACCTCGGGCAAGTTCATCCTCTTCAACCAGCGCGCGGAGCTGCTCTTCCAGGAGCGCGACGGGATGCCCTGGGCGGCGCTGCGCGCGGTGCGGAACAACTCGGTCAAGCTCACCTCGTTCATCTCGGGGCTCGCCTCCGGCGCGGAGTCCGGCCGGCAGGCCGAGATCGAATTGATCGACCCCGAGTCGGCCCACCGCCTCCCGATGGAGATCACTTCGGCCGAGGTCGCCGACGCGAAGGGGCAGGTGACGGCCGTCGTCTCCGTGCTCCACGACCTCTCCGAGATACGCGAGCTTGAGAGGCGCCGGGTCGAGCAGCAGCTCTTCGAGTCGGAGAAACTCGCCGCGGTCGGCCGCCTCGCCGCCTCCATCGCGCACGAGGTCAACAACCCCTTAGAGGCCATCAAGAACTCGCTCTACCTGCTCACGACGAGCAGGGACATGGAGAAGAACTCGAAGTTCCTCGAAGTCGCGCGCAAGGAGACCGAGCGCGTCTCGCACATCATCCGCCAGATGCTCGGCTTCGCGCGCCGCTCGGGCGAGGTCGAGTGGGTCGAGCCCAACCTGCTCATCGAGGAGACGCTCATCCTCGTCGAGAAGAAGATGAAGCAGGCGCGCGTCGAGATCGCGCGCATCTTCGACCCGCAGCTCCCCAGGGTGCGCGCGCGCGCCGACCAGCTCCGACAGGTCTTCCTCAACCTCCTGTTGAACGCGCAGCAGGCGATGGAGCAGGGCGGGCGCATCACCGTCCGCACGTCGGTCTACGAGCAGTCGCTGCAGCCGACCGTCTCCGTCCAGATCAGCGACACGGGGCGCGGCATCAGTGAGCCCGACCTCGCGCGCATCTTCGAGCCCTTCTTCTCGACGCGCGCGAAGGGGACGGGCCTCGGCCTGTGGGTCACGCAGGACATCGTGCGCCACCACGGCGGCCGGATCGAGGCGACGAGCGAGGAGGGCGCCGGCACGACCTTCAACGTCATCCTCCCCGTGGACTCGCCGACCCTTTCGGAGGCCGATGCCGGAAAGAAGTACTGAGAGAGCTGCGCCGGCCAACGGCCGCCCCGCCCCGCGACGCTCCCGCGTCCTCGTCGTGGACGACGAGGAGAACGTGCGCATCACGACCGCCGCCATCCTCGAACAGGAGGGCTACGACGTGGCGACCGCCTCCGACGGGCGCGCGGCGCTGGAGATGGCGGCGCGCGGCCACTACGACCTCGTGCTCACGGACCTCCGCATGGACGACATGGACGGGAGCACGCTGATCCACGAGCTGCAACTGCGCCACCCCTCGGTCGTCACCGTCGTGCTCACGGGCTACGCCTCCATCGAGTCGTCCATCGACGCGCTCCGCCAGGGCGTCTACGATTACCTGGTCAAGCCCTGCATGATCGAAGACCTGAAGCGCACCGTCAGGCGCGCGCTCGAACACCGCCAGCAGCGGCAGCAGATCACGGAGCTGTCGAGCCCCGTCGTCGAAATCTGGGACGGCGTGCTGCTCGTCCCGCTCGTCGGCACGCTCGACGACCAGCGCGCGGCGCAGATGTCGGCGGCGCTCCTGGAGGCCGTGCGCAGCGAGTGCGCGCAGGTCGTGCTCGTGGACATCACGGGGGCCGCGGTGGTGGACACCTACACGGCCGCCCACCTCATCAACACCGTGCGGTCGGTGCGCCTGCTGGGCGCGGCCACGGTCATCACGGGCGTCAACGCGCACGTCGCCGCCGACCTCGTCAAGCTCGGCGTCGAGCTGGAAGACATTACGACCCGCCGTCGCTTAGCCGACGGCCTGCGGTTCGCGCTGGGATTGCTCAACGTCAGAGTGCAGACCCCGACCTTCGGCCTCCGGCCGCCGTCTAAAGAAAGAAGCTGAGCGCCGAATGCAGACCGCCGACGGCTTCCCTATGTCCGACGAGACGACAACGCTCGACACGGCCGCGGCGCCCGCGCGGCTGCTGGTCGTGGACGACGAGGAGAACATCGTCCTCACGATCAGCGAGGTGCTGCGCCTCGAAGGCTACGAGGTGGACGTGGCTTCGAGCGGGCGCGAGGCCGTCGCGCACCTGGAGCGCGGCACCGACTACGACCTCATCCTGACCGACCTGCACATGGACGAGGGCGACGGCCTCTCGCTGCTGGAGGAGGTGCGCGCGCGCGCCCCGCTCACCATCGTCGTCGTCCTCACCGGCTTCGCCGCGGTCGAGTCGGCCATCGCCGCGCTGCGCCACGGCGCCTACGACTACCTCACCAAGCCCTGCATCATCGCCGAACTCATCCACACCGTGGGGCGCGGCATCGAGCACCGCCGCCTGATGCTCGCCGAGCGCGAGGCGCGCACCGGACTCGAAGAGCTGAACCGCGGGCTGGAGCACCGCGTCGAGGAGCGGACGGCCGAGCTGAGCCGCGTCAACCGCGAGCTGGTCGAGGCCAACCGCATGAAGGACATCTTCCTCGCCACCCTCTCGCACGAGCTGCGGACGCCTTTGACGCCCGTGCTCGGGTGGGTCAACCTCCTGCGCTCGGGCGCGGCCTCCGACGCGCAGATGCTCGCGCAGGGGCTCGACGCCATCGAGCGCAACGCGCGCCTTCAGGCGCGGCTCGTGGACGACCTGCTCGACATCTCGCGCATCGTCTCGGGCAAGCTCCGCATCGAGTGGGAGCCCGTAGACCTCTGCGCCGTGGTGGGGCTCGCGACCGAGCCCGTCCGCGCCGAGGCGTCCGCGCGCCAGATAGAGCTGACGGTCGAGCTGGCCTCCGGCCCGCTCGTCGTGCAGGGCGCGCCGCTCAGACTGCAACAGGTCGTGTGGAATTTGCTCTCGAACGCGGTGAAGTTCACGCCGCGCGGCGGGCGCGTGAGCGTGCGCGTGTGGCGCGAGAACGGTGAGGCGCGCGTCGAGGTCGCGGACACGGGCGTCGGCATCGTGCCCGAATTCCTGCCGCACGTCTTCGACCGCTTCCGGCAGGCCGACGGCTCGACGACGAGGCAGTACGGCGGGCTCGGTCTGGGCTTAGCCATCGTGCGCGCGCTGGCCGAGCTGCACGGCGGCTCGGTCGTCGCGGAGTCGGAGGGCGAGGGGCGGGGGGCGCGCTTCACCTTCGGGCTCCCCTGCGCCGTCGCCGGCGCGGAGGCGGCCGAGGCCGCACAGGAGGACGAGGCCGAGACGAGCGAGGAGGCCGTGCCCGTGCTCCTCGTGGACGACTCGACCGAGACGCTTGAGCTTTTGGAGACGCTCTTCACGCACAAAGGCTATGAGGTCTTCGGCGCGGGCTCGGCCGCCGAGGCCGTGCGCGCCGCGCGCGAGCGCCGCCCCGGGCTCATCATCTCCGACATCAGCATGCCGGGCACGGACGGCTACGCGCTCCTGGCCGAGCTGCGCCGCATGCCCGGCCTCGAAGCCGTCCCCGCCATCGCGCTCACCGGCCACGCCATGGACGAAGACCGCGAACGCGCCCTCGCCGCCGGCTTCGCCGTCCACATCCCCAAGCCCGTTGACCCCGACGAACTCCTCCGCGTCGTCCGGCGCCTTACGGCCTGAGAAGGGGTGTTGGGTGTTGGGTGTTAGGTGTTAGGGAAGAACCCGTTTTTACCCAACACCTAACACCCAACACCCAACACCCCTTTCCCGTTACTGGACGCTGCCGATGACGGTGACGGTCTTCGACTCGCCGGACTTCTGCTCGGCCAGCTCGCGCTCGATGCGGCGCTCGGCCCCGGTCTTCGGCAGCTCGCGCGCGGAGGCCGCGCCGGGCATCGAGACCTCCGCGAGGAAGTAGCGGTCGCCGTGCTGGCGGAAGACGAGCGCGGCGGCGCGGGGGTTCTTCTCGCCCGTGTTCGTCAGGACGAGGGCGGCCGAGCGCCCGTCCTCGCTCCGGATGAGGAGCGCTTTCTCGCCGTCGGACTTGGCGCGCTGGACGCTGTAGCGGCCGGCCGGCATCTGCTTCTCCCCGGCGACGAAGTCGAAGGGGACGTTAATGACCACGGCGTGCAGAACCTGCGCGTTGGCGGCGACGGCCAGCGCGAGCGCCGCGACCAGCCCCAGAAGTGCTCTCGAAATTTGCTTTTTCATACTTCCTCCATTTAGTCTCGTTGGCCGTCGGCCCTTTTATTGACCCGGCCCAACCCCTTTGTCCCTGACGGCCTTCCCGCCGCCGCCCTCGACGCCGCCGCGCCCACCGTGCCCGTCCCGTCGAATGACCCGAACGGGGGGGCGTGTGCGGCTCGTATAAGGAGCGTCACCCACGTTCGCGTGGACTAACGCGGCCGGGGATCGGGGCCATCATCAAAAGCGGGTCAAAGCGCCCCAAAATAGTTTTCAAAGACTTATCAAAGAGTTATCAAAAGCGGTCTATGCCTAGTTCATTCAAGCACTTATACGATTTCGACCGGTACACCCTGGACGCCTCGGAGCGCGTGCTGCTGCGCGAAGGCAGACCCGTCCGCCTGACCCCGAAGGAGTTCGAGACGCTGCTCGCCCTCGTCCGTGGGGCGGGGCGCGTTTTGTCGAAGGAGGATTTGCTGAAGGAGATTTGGCCCGACACCTTCGTCGGCGAGGCGACGCTCGCGCAGAACGTCTTCACGCTGCGCAAGGCGCTCGGCGAGGCGGAGGGCGGCGGGGCCTTCGTCGAGACCGTCCCCCGCCGCGGCTACCGCTTCGCGGTCGAGGTGAGGGAGCGGCGCGAGGGCTCCGCTGTGGCGGCGGACGAAAACGAGGCACACGCCTTCGCCGCCGCGCCGTTTGAAGATGAGAGCCGCACTGTCGTCAATCTCCCCGCCGGCCCCGCGCCCGCGCACTTCCCTCCCCCGGAAGAAGACCCCCACGCGCATCCGGACGCGCGCGCGCACGAGCCGCGCAACGGCCACGTCTCGACAGCAACACCTTCATCGACCGGCACGCGCGACGCCTCCGCCCCCCCGCAAACACCGGGCGGCCACCCCGCCCGCGCGGCGGCCGTCATCGCGGCGGCCGTGCTCGTCTCGGTCGCGGCGCTCGTCTATCTCATCTACCGAACCTCCGTGCGGCCGGACGTGGAGCGCGCGCGGCCGGCGGCGCCCGCGGCCTTCCCCACGATGAAGTTGACGCGCCTGCCCGTGACGGGCGCGGTCACGGAGGCGGTCATCTCGCCGGACGGCAACTACCTCGCCTACGTCGCCAACGAGCCGGGGCGGCAGGGGCAGGGCGTCTGGGTCAGGCAGGTCGAGGCCGCGAGCAACACGCAGCAGATCGTCGCGCCGAGCGAGGGCGCCTCCTTCGGCGCGCTCGTCTTCTCGCCCGACAGCCAGCACCTCTACTACGGCGCGCAGCGCGAGGGCGCGGGGCCGCCCGCGCTCTTCCGCGTGCCCGTGCTCGGCGGCCCGACGGTGAAGGTGCTCGACGACTGCTCGGCCAGCCCGGTGGGCTTCTCGCCCGACGGCCGGCGGCTGGCCTACCTGCGCGGCGAGTTCGGGCGCGAGCTGAGGCTCTACGTCGCCGACGCGGACGGCGCGAACGAGCAGGTGCTCGTCACGCGCAAAAGCCCCGACGCCCTCGGCCTGCCCGCGTGGTCGCCCGACGGCAACTCGCTCGCCTGCGTCTACGCCTCGCTCGACGCCATCGGCGGCAGCACGCCCGCCGTCGGCGTCACGACCTTCCGGGTCTCGGACGGCGCGGAGCGGCGCGTGACGGAGGCGCGCTGGACGGACGTGCGGCAGTTGTCGTGGCTGCCCGACGGCTCGGGGCTGGTGTTGAGCGCGGCCGAGGCGGACTTGAGCCCCGCGCAAATCTGGACGCTCTCGCTCCCGGCGGGCGAGTCGCGGCGCGTGACGAACGACCTGAACACCTACCTCGGCGCGAGCGTGACGGCCGACGGCTCGGCGCTCGTCACCGTGCAGACCGACCGCGTGCCGAACGTCTGGGTGGCGCCCGCCGGCGACGCGGCGCGGGCGCGGCAGATCACGACGGGCTCGGGGAAGTTCGACGGCTACTACGGGCTCTCCTGGGCGCCGGACGGTCGCGTCGTCTACGCGTCTTTGGCGGGCGGCGGCTGGGACATCTGGGCGATGAACGCGGACGGGACGGGGCAGAGGCAGTTGACCGTGGGCGCGCGCTCGAACTACGGCCCTTCGGTCTCTCCGGACGGGCGCTACGTCGTCTTCGTCTCGAACCGCGCGGGCGCCTTCAACATCTGGCGGATGGACGCGGACGGCGGGAACCCCGTCCGTCTCACTTCGGGGCGCGGCGAGAACTTCCCGCACGTGACGCCGGACGGGCGCTCGGTCGTCTACGCGACGGTCGGCGGCGGGCAGGACGCGGCGGTCTGGAAGGTCTCGATTGACGGCGGCGAGCCTGTGAGACTGACGAGCCGGCCGGCGTCGTGGCCGTTCGTCTCGCCCGACGGCAAGTCGTTCGTCTGCACGTACGGCGAAGGGCCTTTCGCGGCGAATCGCCTCGCCGTCATCCCCATCGAGGGCGGCGAGCCCACGCGGCTCTACGAAGTGGCGCCGACCTTCCGCGCCAACACGGTCTGGCTCCCGGACAACCGCGGCATCGCCTACCTCGACGCGCGGACGGGGACGACCAACGTCTGGATGCAGCCGCTCGCCGGAGGCAGGCCCGTCCAACTGACGAACTTCACAGCCGACCACGTCGCCTCCTTCGACTGGTCGCGCGACAACCGCCTCCTCGCCACCCGCAGCGTCGAGACGACCAGCGTCGTCCTCATCAAAGACTTCAGATAGGCGTGCGAACCGTGAACCGTGAACCGTGACGAGAAAAAAACTCGTTCTTACCTGTCACGGTTGACGGTTCACGGTTCACGGCCTTTTACGGTTTACGCGCCCTGGCGCGCCGCGCCGAGGCGACGGTGTGCGCGAGCACGGCGGCGACGATGATGGAGCCGCCCGTGATGGCCCAGCCCGAGGGTCGCTCGCCGAGGAAGAGGTAGACCCAGAGCGGGTTCGACAGCGGCTCGACGTAGCCGACGAGGCTGGCGTCGAGCGAGCGCACGCCGCGCTCGACGCCGCGCGTAAAGAGCGTGTAGGCGATTCCGATCTGCACGACCCCGAGGAAGACGATGACGCCGAGGTCGGCCGCCGTCAGCTTGTGCGCCCCGCGCAGGAAGGCGGGCGCGCACAGGCCCGCGAGCAGGAGGTTGCCGTAGATGATCGAGGAGGCGCGGTTGACGCGCCCCGCGCGCGGGAGCCTGATGAGCAGCATGAAGGCCGCGAAGCAGAGCCCCGACAGGAGCGCGAGCACGTTGCCCAGCGTCTGCTCCGGGTCGAGCCGGTCGACGAAGAAGAGCGCGATCCCGGCGACGCACGCGGCGACGACGAGGAAGTCCGAGCGCCGGTACTTCTCTTTGAAGACGAGCGGCTCGAAGATGAGGACGTAGACCGGCGCGGTGTACTGTAAAAAAATGGCGTTGGCGGCGGTCGTCAGCTTCGTCGCCATCACGAAGAGCAGCAGCAGCGCCGCGTAGAGCACCGCCGCGACGACCGTCACCCGGTTGACCCGGAAGCCCTCGCGCCGCGTGAAGTACGCGACCGTCAGCGCGGCCAAAAGCGACCGCCCGAACGACAGCTCGTAGGCCGAAAGCCCCGGCGTCGCCTTGATGAAGAGCCCGCCCGTGCTCCACAGGAGCGCCGCCGCCAGCACGAAGAGAATCGGCGGCACGCCGCCGCCCGCCGCCGCCCCCGCCCTCACGCGCCCCTCACCAGTTTCGCCGCCGCGTAGCCGGCGAAGACCAGCAGCAGGCCGAGCAGGTTCGAGGCGACGACGTTGAGCGCCGCCAGCCCCAGACGCCCCTCGCGCAGCAGCGCGAAGGTCTGCAACCCGTAAGCCGAGAAGGTCGTGAAGCCGCCGAGCAGCCCGACGAAGACCGCGGCGCGTGCGGTCTCGCCGAAGGCGTCGCGCTCCTGCATGAAGTGGAAGAGGAGGCCGGCGGCGAAGCAGCCCACGAGGTTGACGGCGAGCGTACCGAAGGGGAACGCCTCGCCGTAGCGCCGCGCGACGGCGCCCGACAGCCAGTAGCGCCCGAGCGTGCCCAGGAGCCCGGCCAGCCCGACGAGCAGGATTCTCAGCATCCGCCGATTTAAGCACTAACGCGCCCGGTTTGAAAGCCCCCCGCCGCGCGGCATGCAGCGCCGCGTTTCGTGTTAGCATCTAAGTTGACGGCGTGCTATAAGGGGTCGCGCCGGGAGTTCTTTAACCCCCTACGGAGAAGGATTTCAGATGAAAGACTTTCAGTCACACAATCAGCGTTTCGAGCATCAGCAGGACTGGCAGCGGCAGCCGGGCGAGTGGGGCGGCTACGGGGTCGAGACGGCGGCGGAGGCGAGCGTCCAGGAGCGGGTGGGCTTCATCCGGAAGGTCTACGCGCTCTTCTTCGCGGCGACGCTCTTCGCCATCGGCGGCGTCGGGCTCGGCCTCTCGTTCGAGCCGCTGCTCATGTTCGCCTACGAGCACCCGTTCATCATGTTCTTCGCCATGATCGGCGGCGTGATGGGCGCGCAGGCCGTGCGCCACGTGCGGGGGCTGAACCTGCTCGCGCTCTTCGCGTTCACGACGTTTACGGGCGTCGTCATCTCGCCGCTCATCGCGCTGGTGCTGGCCAACAACCCGGCCTCGATCTGGCAGGCGGGGCTGCTGACGGTCGGCATCTTCGGCGGCCTGACGGCCTACGTCTTCATCTCGAAGAAGGACTTCAGCTTCCTGCGCGGGATGGTGGTGACGGGCCTGATCGTGGTCGTCCTCGCCGGCCTGCTCAACGTGCTCATCGTCGGCTCCAGCGCCCTCTCGTTCGGCATCGCGTGCGCGGCGCTCCTGCTCTTCTCGGGCTTCGTGCTCTACGACACGTCGAACATCATCCGGCGCTACCCGACGAACGAGTACGTCGCCGGCGCGCTCTCGCTCTACCTCGACGCCTTCAACATCTTCCTCGCGCTCGTGCGCATCCTCAACGCGAGCCGGGACTGAGGGAACTGCTGGCTGTGAGCTGTTAGCTGTTGGCTTTCAGAAAAAAGAAGGCGGGAGGCAGTCTTTAGTGACTGCCTCCCGCCTTCTGCGTTTGCAGTTACCCGCGACTGTCTGGCTAACAGCCAACGGCCAACAGCTAGAAGTCGAACTTGACGGCCAACTGCAACTGGCGCGGCGTCGCGAAGGTCGTCGTGCCCGAGGCGGGCGACGAGAAGGTGCGCGGCGTGCCG
This sequence comes from Pyrinomonadaceae bacterium, assembly GCA_036794905.1. Taxonomy (GTDB): domain Bacteria; phylum Acidobacteriota; class Blastocatellia; order Pyrinomonadales; family Pyrinomonadaceae; genus QHXN01. The sequence goes on from DAIRFV010000169.1 coordinate 9,632, forward strand.
AAGGCCGTGACGAAGGGCGGCGCGGTCAAGGTGCCGCCGCCCGCCGTCGCGAAGTTGAAGGCCGTCGTGTTGACCGTCACCACGTTGGCGCGGTTGAAGATGTTGAAGGCTTCGAGGATGAGGCGCAGCCGCACCGACTCGCTGAACGGGATGTTGCGCGTGATGCGCGCGTCGAGCTGGTAGACCGAGGGCGTCGTGAACTGGTTGCGGCGGGTGCCCGGCAGACGGTCGTTCGCGCGGTTGCCGTCGTTGTTCGGGTCGTTGCCGACGAGCGCCGAGTAAGGGCTCCCCGACTGCACCTGCACGATGCCGGAGAGCGTGTAGTTGCTGAAGACGGCGCGCGCCAACGCGTTGTCGCTCCACTTGATGCGCCCGATCTCGTAGACGGGGCTGAAGACGAAGCGGTGGCGCAGGTCTGTGTCCGAGCGCGCGTAGTCGAGGCCCGGGTTGATCTGGTTCTCGACGATCTTCGCGTCGTCGGCGCCGACGACGACCGTCGTCTGGTCGGGCCGGTCGTCGCGCGCGCGCGAATAAGTGTAGGCGGCGATGAACTGGAAGCCGCGCGTGAAGCGCTGCGTCGCCTGGAAGGCCAGCCCGTTGTAGAGCGAGCGCGAGGCGCTCTCGAAGACGCTGATGCGGTTGTAGGAGGTGCCCGTCGCGCGCGAGATGGGGCGCGCGGTGGGGAAGCGCTGGAAGGCGTAGACGGTGCCGTCCGGCCCCGTGGCGTTCAGCGTCGTGGGCGCGGAGAGGTTCACGTCGCGCGTGCGCGTCAGGTGGACGCCCTTGTAGAAGAGGTACGTGGCCGACAGGCTCAGGCCGCGCGCCAGCTCGCGCTCGACGCCGAGCCGCCCCTGCTCGACGTAGGGCTGCACGTAGTCGGGCGCGAAGTAGTAGAGGTTCGGGTTGGCCGAGCCGACCGAGGGCACGGCCGTCAGGATGTTCGGGTAGCGCAAGCCCAGCGTCGTCAACTGCGCGGCCGTCAGGTTGACGCCCGTCACGTTGATGCCGTTCTGCGAGTGCGCCGTACCCAGCACGATGGCCGGCGTGCGCGCGTAAAAGAGGCCGAAGCCGCCGCGGATGACGGTCTTCTCGTCGGGCGAGTAGGAGAAGCCCGCGCGCGGCCCGAAGTTGTTCTTGTCCCGGGGGCAGTTGCCGGTGTTGACGCCGTTGCCCGTGAGCAGCGGGTCGGGGTTCGTCACCGGCGGGCAGGCCAGCGCCGCGTAGTCGTAGCGCACGCCGAGGTTGAGGGTGAGACGGGGCGTCACGCGCACGTCGTCCTGCACGTAGAAGGCGTACTCGGAGAGGTTCGGCTCGGTCGTCCCGCCCGTCGTGTTCGCGCCCGCGAAGTTCTGCGTGTAGGCCGAGGGCGTGTTCGCGGCGAAGGCCGCGTACGAGGGGAAGGTGTAGGAGCCGGAGAAGAGGCCGGGGAAGAAGTTCAGGACGCGGTCGAAGTTGAAGTCGAGCCCGAACTTGTAGGTGCTCCGCCCCGAGACGAGCGAGACGTTGTCGATGAGCTGGAAGCGCTTGATGGTCGTCTCGCGCGGGCTGAAGTTGTTGCGGCCGATGCTCAGGTTTCCGGAGCCGGTGTTGATGACGGCCTCGGGCGTGTCCACGTTGGCCTCGCCCGGCTCCTTGTCGCGCGCGACCTGGAAGCGGAACTCGTTGACGACGCGGGTGGTCAGCACCGAGGAGAGCTGGCCGCTGAAGGTGTCGCTCTTGACGACGCTGTCGCCCGAGTGCTCTTCGGCCGAGAGCGGCCCGTTGTTCTCGTTGTTCTGCCCCGTGAACCCTTGGTGGTTGTAGCGCAGCGTCAACTGGTTGCTCTGGTTCAGAGAGATGTCTGACTTCACCAGGAAGACATCCTGGTTGCGCCCGACCTGGTAGGTGTTGAGCTTCGGCAGCAGTATCGCCTGCGCCGCCGCGGGCGCGGCCGCGAGGTTCGGCACGTCGAGCACCTGCGGGATGTCCGAGCGCTGGCCGTCGTAGGTGAAGAAGAAGAACGCCCTGTTCCGGACGATGGGGCCGCCGATGCGCCCGCCGAACTGGTTGATGCGCGAGGCCGGGCGCTTGTTCGGCTGGCCGCGCCGGAACTGGTTGGCCTTCGTGACGGGGTCGTTGGCGTTCAGAGACTCGTCGCGCAGGTACTCGAAGAGGCCGCCGTGGAACTCGTTCGTCCCGGACTTGGTGACGACGTTGATGACCGCGCCGCCCGCGCGCCCGAACTCCGCCGAGAAGCCGTTCTGGTTGACCTGAAACTCCTGCACCGACTCTTCCGAGAACTGGTAGGGCGGGCGCACGCCGCCGCGACCCAGAGCCTGCCCGAAGAAGGTGTTGTTGTTGTCAACGCCGTCCACCTGAAGACTGTTCAAGGTGCCGCGCTGGCCGCCGACCGAGAGGTCGCCGCCGCGCGGGTCGCGGATGACGCCGGGCGAGAGCGTGGCGAAGTCCTGGAAGTTGCGCCCGTTGATGGGCAGGTTCTGGATGGAGCGCTCGTTGATGGTCGTCGCCACGGACGTGCGCGTCAACTCGACGGTCGGCGGCTCGGCCGTGACGAGCACCGTATCCTTGACGCCGGCCGCCGCGAGGTTCAGGTCGAGCGCGGTTCGGCTGCCGACGGTCACCTGCACGGCGCTCGCGCCGGTCTTGTTGAACCCGCCGGCCGTCGCCTCGATGGAGTACGTGCCGGGCGGGAGCAGGATGATGCGGTAGTTGCCGTCGCCGTCGGTGTTGGCGGAGCGCTCGAAGCCGGTCGCCTCGTTCCGGGCGGTGACGGTGGCGTTGGGGACGACGGCGCCGTTGGGGTCGAGCACGCGCCCCTCGATGTCGCCGGTCGTCGCCTGCGACTGCGCGCGGGCGCCGGGGGTGGCGAAGGCGAGGCACAGGCA
>DAIRFV010000443.1:0-3373 GCA_036794905.1 Pyrinomonadaceae bacterium
ACGGAAATTTGATGCGTTGATGACGGCCTTCGATGGTAGCATAGCCGCACCCACCGCACGAAAACCAGCGAAACAGTTATCAGTTGTCAGTTGTCAGTACGCTCCGCTTGGAGACTGTCGACTGACGGAAGCCCGACCGTGAGGGAGGGCGTAGGGGATGCGCCGACGCTCGGCGCTGACGGAACTTAAGACGCCCTCTCTCACGGTCGGGCTGTTGATGCTGACAACTGACAACTGACAACTGACAACTGATAACTGATGCGAATCAAGAGTTGAAAGTTAAGAGCAAAGACGCAACAGCGAGTTTGCCGTAACAATGGACGAACAAGCCTTTGCTCGAACGCACTCTCGAAGCATCCTGAATGTCGGTTCTTTGAATCAGCCAACCGAAGAGGCTCTCTAGCGGCTGCCTGACCGATGAGGCGAACCGAGACCACAGCGCCGGCTCAGCCGTCTCCGGCTCATTGCGTCTGCGCTTGTACGGCGTGACGAGGTGCGTGCCGCGCTCGGCCAGCACCCTCCTCGCCTCCGCGTCCGCGTAGGCTTTATCGCCGAACAGGTAGCCCGCGCCCAAGTCCGGGTCGAGTTGACGCAAGGCCGTCAGGTCGTGCTGCGAGGCGCAACTGACGTGGACGAGCGCCGGCAGCGGTAAGCGCCCCGAGCGCCCGAGCGCGATGACGTGCAGCTTGACGCCGTAGTAGTAGCTGCGCTTGCTCGAGCAGAAGCCCTGCGAGGCGACCTCCCGTGCGACTCTTGCCGCGCCGCTCCGGGGCCACTTCGCCAGCATCACGGGGAAGGAATCAATCAGGCGGTCGGCCTGCTGAGCCAAGCTCGCCACGGGCGCGGCCAGCGCCGCGGTGATCAGGTGCTCGAAGGCCGGGGCGAGGCGGTTGAGGCGGCGGTTAAAGGCTTGGTAGCTGGGCAAGGCCGGGAACCACGCGCGCCAGTGGCGGCGGGCGTAGTCGTAGATGCGGCGCTGCTGGTAGAAGCCCTGCATGTGGCCGAAGAGGTAGACGGTTAAGAGTTCTTCGTCCGTGAAAGCCGGGCGGAAGTTACTCAGGCGTTGATATTTCAGGTCGGGCTGGCTATCGTAAGCCCGGCAGACGCGCAGGTAGAGGGCGATGAGTTGTTGTTCCACAAACTCAATTCTACGCCCCTCCTGCCGTCTGCTTTTCTACTCTTGATTCGCATTACTGACTACTGTCTACTTTGCCTTACAATGTCCCGCATGATTCAAGCCGTCTTTTTCGATTTCAACGGCGTCGTCGTCGACGACGAGCCGCTCCACAGGCAGGCTTACACGGAGGCGCTGCGCGAGGAGGGCGTCGAGCTCACGGAGGCCGACTACCTCGGCTCGCTCGGGATGGACGACGTGACCTTCGTGCGCGCCGCCTACGCGCGCGCCGGCCGCGAGGAGGAGTTGACCGACGAGGTCTTGCGCCGCGTCATCGGGCGCGAGGCCGCGAAGCACCGCGAGCTGCTGGGCGACACCCCGCCGCTCTTCCCCGGCGTCGTCACCTTCGTCAAGGCGCTCGCCCGCCTGCACCCGCTCGGCATCGTCAGCATGTCCACGCGCGAGCAGGTCGACCACACGCTCGCGCTCGCGGGCCTGACGCCGTACTTCAACGTCCACGTCACGGCCGAGGACGTGGACGCCTGCAAGCCCGACCCCTCCTGCTACCGGCGCGCCCTCGAACTCCTCAACGCCAAACGCGGCGGCGCGGCCCACGTCCTCCCGCACGGCCCCGACGAGTGCCTCGTCATCGAAGACTCGCCCCCCGGCGTCCGCGCCGGCCGGGCCGCCGGGATGCGCACGCTCGGCGTCACCAACACCGTCGGCGAGCGCGCCCTGCGCGAGGCCGGCGCCGACGTCGTCACCCGCAGCCTCTTCGACTGGACGCCCGACGCCGTCCACCACGTCTTCGACAAGAAAGGGAAGTGACGGGCGACGGGTGACGGGTGACAGGAAGACCCGCGTCCGGGGAACCTCGGAGGGGTGTTCACGGACATGTTCTCGCCTGTCACCCGTCACCCGTCACCCGTCACTGCTTTTATGACTCCTTCGGACATCATCGCGGCGGAGGTCACGCGGCGGCGCTTCGCGGCCGAGGTGTCGCGCGGGGACGGGGGGCTCGATCTGGCGCGTGCGGCGCTGCTCATCGCCGCGGAGGAGGAGCCGGGGCGCTGCGACGTGGACGCCTGCCTCGCGCGGCTCGCAGGGATGGGGGCGGAGGCCCGCCGGCGGGTCGAGGCGGCGGTCCCGGGCCGCGAGGTCGAGGCGCTCAACTCCTACCTCTTCGGCGAGCTGGGCTTCGCCGGCAACGTCGCCGACTACTACGACCCGCGCAACAGCCTCCTCCACCACGTCCTCGAACGGCGCACCGGCATCCCCATCACGCTCTCGGTCGTGTACATGGAGGTGGGACGGCGCGCGGGGCTGCGGGTCGAGGGCGTCGGGCTGCCGGGCCACTACGTCGTGCGCGCCGCGCCGCCCGGCGGCGAGCCGGTGCTGGTCGACCCGTTCAACGGCCGCGCGACCGACCTCGACGAGTGTCAGGAGCGTCTGGACATGATCTACGGCGGGCAGGTCCCGCTCGGCGAAGAGCACCTGCGCGCGACGGGGGCGCGCGCCACGCTCGCGCGCATGCTCGGCAACTTGAAGGGGGTCTACGTGAAGGCCGGGCTCCACCGCCGCGCGCTGGCCGCCGTCGAGCGGCTCCTCATCATCGCGCCCCACGACCTCGAAGAGCGGCGCGACCGCGGCCTCCTCCTCGCGCAGCTCGGCCGCCTCACCGAGGCCGTCGCCGACACGCGCCGCTACCTCAACCTGCGCCCCGACGCCCCCGACTCCGCCTCCGTCCGCGAGCAGCTCAAAAAGATGCACACCCGCCTCGCCCAGCTCAACTGAAAGAGGTGACGGGTGACGGGTGACAGGAAAGAGATGGTCTTTTCTTGTCACCCGTCACCCGTCACCTTATTCCGGTTTACCTTTGCAGGTGGGGCCGTAGAGGGCCGGGATCTTGCCGCTGATGACGGGGTACTGGGCGGCCTCCTCGACGTTGAGGGCGAGCCACTCGTGGAGGTGTTCGGGGAGGGTCGTGTCGGCGTAGATGGCCTCGACCGGGCACTCGGGGACGCAGGCGTCACAGTCGATGCAGGTCTCGGCGTTGATGTAGAGGCGGTCGGGCAATTCGTGGAAAGCCTCGACGGGGCAGACGGCCGCGCAGTCGGTGTACTTGCAGTCCACGCAGTCTTCCGTGACAACGTAAGTCATCGCTCGTTCTCTCTCGCTCCGGCGCTGAGTATGTAGGGACGGCTTCGCTTCTAAGACATGAGCGGGGCTCCTGTCAACCGGCGGGGCCGCGGGGGCGCC
>DAIRFV010000170.1:0-12498 GCA_036794905.1 Pyrinomonadaceae bacterium
ATGATGATTAAGACGAAGTTCGGGGACGCGCTGCGGAGTAAGAGCAGGACGGCGCAGATTAACGAGGCTCTATGCAAGGTGCTGTGTCATAACATCTGCTGCCTTATCCAGAGCATGTTTGAGCTTGGGTTAAAGCCTAAATTCTGGCAGATGGCGGCGTAAATCCCCTGTTGACAGGCGTTCTATAAAAGACGATAATGTTTCACGGGCGAAACAAGATTTCATCTGGGAACTTTTGTTTCACTCGTGACACATTATTATGGAACGAAAACATTGGACACTTTTAGTAATTAGCGCCGCTGGTACGAGAGGTTTATCGCCAGTTCAGCTACAAAAGTGTCTTTTCCTGATTGGCAAGAACTTACCGGATGAAGTAGGAGGAAACTTCTATTCTTTTGTCCCCTATAACTATGGCCCCTTTGACCAAGCTGTATACGCTGACGCCGACACTCTTGTTAATGAGAAACTTGTAACTGTGACGCGAGCGGCAGGCAAGACGTGGGCTTATTATGTAATTACTCCGGAAGGTACTGAGACGGCCGGAAGAATCGCTATAACGCTCAATCCTAGAGTGCGAGACTACATACCCAAAGTTGTGCAATGGGTTCTGGAACTTTCTTTCGTCCAGCTACTTAACGCAATATATCAAAAATACCCCGAGTATAAAGCCAATAGTGTCTTTCTCAGACAATGACTCTCATCGTCGGCGTCAAATGTTCAGACGGTATCGTACTAGGGGCAGATTCGACCGCCACCCTCGGGATTCCTCTCGGGGGGAGCACAATCCGGCAAGACACAGTTACTAAGCTTCATATCGCCTCCGGTAAGCTTGTTATCGGTGTCTCTGGCCCTGTGAGTTTAAGTCAAAGTTATAGCGATGAGATAGACGCCTATATATCGCTCAAGGGCTTAAAGATCACTTGGAAGAATGTTGCGGAGGCGAAAGCTGAACTAGTTAAACTGCTCTGGAAACATGCCAAGCCCGCTTGGGAGAGAGCAGGAGTCGTTTCTCAGACGGTAGGGGCGCAAGCCGCCGTAATAGAATGTAACCACGCCTCGGCAGCCGCCTTTGCCATAGGCGACAGCCCGCACCTAATCCAATTCTCTCCGCATTGCAACCCGGAAGAAGTAACGCAAGACCTTCCCTTTGTCGCCATCGGCAGCGGTCAAGGATTGGCCGACCCGTTCTTAGCATTCATTCGCCGCATCTTCTGGTCTGCTGGCCTGCCCTCATTATTTGACGGCCAAATAGCAACCGTTTGGACGCTGGATGAAGTTATCAAGCACAACCCCGGCGGCGTTGGGGGTGACGTTAAGCTTGTAGTTGTGAAGAAGAATGACAAGGGGAATTGGGTGTGCGAGGAAGTACCCAGCGCGGAGATAGACGGCCACCGCCAATTCATTACTGACATAGAACGTCGAATGCGCGAAGCCCCGGTTTCTACCCCTGCCGAAACCATTCCTAGCGTTACGGAACCCCCAGAGCCTGCCTCTTAGTCGTCCCCACTTGCTTGCCTCAAAAGTCCTAACCCTGCCTCAAAACTGCTTAAGGATTAGGGGGTTTTGAGGCAAAGCCCCAGGTGAGGGCTTTGCCTAACAGAACCCTTTTGCCCAACGGAACAGGAACTTGCCCAACGAAACGGCGTCAAAGTTACATGCGGTGTTTCAGGCTTCGATACATGGCTTTCCTTCTGGCATTGATAATGGGGGCGGGCGGGGATTGGTATCTCAGGCGTGAGGCGAGCCGTGATAGAGGCTGCTTCGGTTGTGTTTCTTGGTCTTGTGAGGCGGTGCTAATAGCAGACCACCCGTTACTGTATTCACCGGCTGTCTGGGCAGAACTGTTTGAGGACTAGGCTACTTCCTTCCAGAACTTCGGCTTAAGGTTCAACTCGTACATAGACTGAATCAGACAACAGATGTTGTGGCAGAGTACCTTACACAGCGCCTCGTTAATCTGTGCCGTGCGGGTCTTGCTCCGCAGCGCGTCGCCGAAATTGCCCTTAATCATGCTGAAGGTCGTCTCGATTTGTAAACTTCGTAGTACACGGTCGCGCTCCTTGGGAAAGTTGTGAGACCGGGCGAGGATTGACTAAGTGTGGGTAAGGGGACGGGCGGCGGTGGGGCTTGGTAGGGTTGCCGCCGCCCGTGGGATGGGGTTGAAGGTTAGCCGCGGGGGTTAGCCGTCATCGGTTTTTTTCTTGTTCGAGTTTTTGCGGTCGCTGGTGCGTGTGCCGCCGACGGCCTCGTATTCGTTGCTGTCGGGGCCGTAGTGCGCCTCGGTGGCGGAGAGCATGCGGCGGTTCTTTTCGCGGAGTCGCGCCTCGCCGGTGTCGAGGTCGTTGGCAAGCCGGTCGAGGAGCGCGATGGTGTCGTTGTACTGGGCCAGGTTTTCGCTGAAGGCGTTCGTCTCCTCCTCGTACTGGTCGAGATCGAGGGCGGGGCCGAAGTTGGGCCTGGGCGTGATGGACTTGAGGCCGGACAGGCGTTGCCGTGCGGTCTCAAGGACGTTGGAACTACGCTTGAGTCTCGCCATGATTTTTTTACCTCCGACGTGAAGTGTTGACGTGTTGCGAGGGATGTGAGGTGAACGCGCGTTAGTATATGCATTTCGGCGGCGAATTCAAGCTCTTTATACGTCGCCCGCGCCTCTTTCAAACTGCCCCCGCGCAACTCCGACGTACCACCCGACAACTTCAAACAACCCCCCGGCAGCTTCGGCCTCCGTCCCGTCTATTTCAAAGAACCTCGCGGCTATTTTGGAGTACCTCTCAGCTATTTTGGAGTACCTCGCGGCTATTTTGGAGTACCCCTCGGCAACTTCGAGGTACTTCCGAACGACTGCGGGGTACGTCTCGGCTATTTCAAAGAACCTCCCGGCGACCGTCGCCTTGCTTCGGGTCGGTTGAGCTTTAAACGGGGCTATCGTGCTCTCGGTTCAAGTCGCCGCGGGGTTGGCGCAGGTTGTGTGGGCCGTCGCCGGACTCTCCGTGACGTGGGGCGCGGGAGGTTCGGTGTCAGCGTTCGGGGCGTCGGGGTTGTCTGCGGAGACGGGGGCGGTCGGGGGGGCGGGTTCTTTGTCGGACGACGCACGCGGGCCGCGGGCGGCGTCAGGCGCTCGCGCTGAGGTCGTGGCGGCCGAGCTTGAGGTAGAGGCCGCGCCGCGTCAGACCCAGTTCGCGCGCGGCGCGCGAGATGTTGCCCTTGTGCTTGCGCAGCGCCTCGGCGATCATGCGCCGCTCGAGCTCGGCCATCGCGTCGGCGAGCGTGAGCCCCTGCGAGATGGCCCGCGCGGCGGCCGTGGCCGCGAGCCCCGCGGTCTGGGGCATGAGAGTGTTGGTGCCCATCGTCTGGGCCGAGGTGCGGCGCAGCTCGGGCGAGAGGTGGTCGGGCGTGATGATGGTCCCGTCCTCGGCGCGCGCGATGATGCGCTGAATCTCGTTGGTGAGCTGGCGGACGTTGCCGGGCCAGTCGCAGACCATCAGGAGGTCGAGCGTCTGCGGCGTGATCGAGATGTCGCGGCGGCCGAACTTCGCGGAGTAGTGGTTGAGGTAGTAGCTGGCGATGGTCGGTATCTCCGAGCGGCGCTCGCGCAGGGGCGGCACGCGCAGGCGGATGACGTTGAGGCGGTAGTAGAGGTCTTCGCGGAAGCGCCCGTCGGCCACCATCCCTTCGAGGTCGGTGTTGGTGGCGGCGATGATGCGCACGTCAACCTTCTGCGGGCGCTGCTCGCCGAGCGGCTGAATCTCGCCCTCCTGCAGGAACCGCAGGAGCTTCGGCTGCACGTCGAGGGGGAGGTCGCCCACCTCGTCGAGGAAGAGCGTGCCGCCCGCGGCCGTGCGGATGACGCCGGGCGAGTCGTTGACGGCGCCCGTGAAAGACCCGCGGCGGTAGCCGAACAGGTAGCCTTCGGACAGCTCTTTGGGGACGGCCGTGCAGTTGAAGGGGATGAAGACCTTGCTGCGGCGCGAAGAGAGCGCGTGGATGGCGCGCGCGACCAGCTCCTTGCCCGTCCCCGACTCGCCGGTGATGAGCACGGTCACGTCCGACGAGCGAATCTTGTGCACCTCTTCGACGAGGCGCGTCATCGCCGGGCTCGAATGGATGAAGCCCGGCATGAGGGAGGCGCCCGCGAGCGAGTCGGGCGCCTGCGGCCCCGCGCCCGTCCGCGCGCGCGCGCGCAGCGCGCACACGTCCATGCCGAGTTCCACGACCCGCAGCAGCGGCTCGAAGGGGGCGCCGCCCGGGAGCGCCGACAGGGCGCGCGGCGCGATGACGAGCACGGCCGGCGGCGCGCTCGAAGGGCGCAGCGCGACGAGGCGCGCGTCCTGCCCCGCGGCGTAGCGCTCGCGTTCTTCGTCGGTCGCCGCGCGGTCGAGCGCGGTGGCGACCTGCGCCGACTCCGCCGCGTCGTAGCCGTGCGCGACGACGACCTTGGTGCGCCCGTCCTCGTCCGCCTCGGCGACGAGGATGCGCGCGGCGCGCGTCTCCTGGTGGATGACCGCGGCCAGCTCGCGCAAAAGCAGCTCGCGCGAGGCGACGGCCTCGGCCAGGCGCAGCGTCAGCAACTGCGCGGGCGCGGGCGGCTCGGCGCGCTGCTCCTCGTTCGCGTGGCTCTCCAGCTCCTCGATGGACTCCTCGGCGAGCGCGAGGTCGAGCTTGGCGCCCAGCTCGTTGAAGGTGTGGAGGGCGAGCCCGAGGTGTTCGCGCGCGCGCTCGGGCTGCGCGGCGGCGGCGTGGGCGCGACCCAGCAGGTGGTGCGCGCGCGCCATCCGGTAGCGGTCGCCCAGCATCTCCGAGATCGAGAGGCAGCGGCCGAAGTGGTGGAGGGCGAGCGCCACGTCCTCGCGCGCCAGCGCCAGGAGCCCGTAGATGCGCTGCGACTCGCCCGAGATGGCGAGGTCGCCCGTCGTCACGTCGGCCTCCTCGGTGACGCGCGCGAGGAGCCGCGCGCCCTCGTCCAGCTCGCCGCACAGGAGTCGCGCCTCGGCCAACAGCGTGCAGGCGTCGCAGATGCCGCGGTGGTCGCCGATGGACTCGGCCAGCTCCAGCACGCGCCCGCCCACGTCGAGCGCCTCCAGGTTGAGCCCGAGCAGGATGTAGCAGCGCGTCAGGTTCCGCATGGCCTGCGACAGGTACCACTTCTTGCCGCTCGTGACGCCGCTGGCGACCGCCCGCTCAAGGTACTCGCGCGTCTCCGCGAGGTCGCCGCGCAGCATCCGCAGCTCGCCGAGCGAGTCGTAGACGATGCAGGCCGCGCCGTGGTGCTCGTCCATCTCCATGGCGAGTTCGAGCGCGCGCTTGAAGGCCGCCTGCGCGCGATCCCACTCGCCCGTGAGGATGAGGTTGGTGCCGAGGTTGTTGTAGGCGCTGACGGCGTTCTCCTTGTGCTCCGTGCGCTCGTTGTAGGCGATGGCCTTCTCCAGCGCGCGGATGCCCTCGTGCGGGCGCTGGAGCCACCAGTAGGCGGCCGCCGCGTTGCTGTAAATCTTCCCCAGCATGAAGGGGGCCGGGCGCTCGCCGATGAGCTGGACGGCCTGGTCGAAGTGTTCGAGCGTCAACTCCCAGCGCCCCTCGTGCGCGTCGGCCATCCCGAGCCCGAAGTAGCAGTCGGCCATGCCGCGCCAGTCGCCCGCGCGCCGGAAGTATTCGAGCGCCTTGTTGTTGTGGTCGCGCGCGATGGAGTACTCGTTGATGGAGCGGTAGACGCGCGCCAGCGCCGTGTAGACGTTGCCGGCGCGCGCGTCCGAGCCGCCGTGCTCCGTCACCGAACGCAGCTCCCCCTGCAAGAGCGCGATGGCCTTCGGGTGGTCGCCCGTGTAGTTGTAGGAGAGGCCGAGCTGGACGCGCACGCTGGCGAAGGTCTCGGCGTCGAGCCCGTGGCCCGAGTCGGCCGGCTCGTACATCTCGACGGCTTCGAGGGCGTCGCGGTAGCGGCCGATGGCCTGGAGCGCGGTCGAGAGCAGGTAGCGCGCGCGCGCGAGCACCGACGGCTCGCGCCGCGCCTGCGAGATGATCTGGCGCAGCCGCGCCTCCGCCGTCGAGGGCAGGCCGCGGTCGAGCAGCTCGCGCGACTCTTCGAGCTGCTGTTCGAGGGACGCGGGGGCCGCGCGGCGCGCGTCCGAGAGGCGGACGACCCCGCCCTTAGACGCGCGTTCGCCCTGCTCTGCGTCACCCTGATGCAAGCGAGAATTCATGCGGCCCGTTGCCTGCTCGGCTAAGAGACTTCCCGGCGCTCTCTGCTGTTCGTTGTTGTCGGAGGCTGGAAGAAAGGTGCTCGGCCTCTTACTAACTGCACCCTTCAGAACACTGCCAAAGGCTTGTCGATTCCAGACTTTAGCACAGGTCGCTCGCCGGTAGCCAGTGGTAACTTAGTAGGCGGTCAGGCGGATGGCAGCCGGGAGAAAGCGGCAGGCAGATGGCAGCCGGCAGTCGGCAGTTGAAGGCCGGTTGCAGCGCCCCGGAGGGGCTCTGATGGCTTGACGAGCCCGGGTGGGGCGCGATGTTTTGAGGAGCCCCTTTGAGGCTACACGTTTATAGCTCCGGCATCCTAAAAGGCCCCGTACCCCGTCAGGGGCGACATGTGTCATGCCGCCCCTCCGGGGCTTAGGCTTTGATGGTAAGCGTCGAGCTATCAACATCCCGCCCCTCCGTGGCTTTTAACTGCCTCCTGCCTCCTGCCATCTGCCTCCTGCTTTCCGCCTCCTGCCAGCCGCCTCCTGCCTCCTCGCCAGGGGCACGGCGTTTGAGAGCTTCATTTTTCAGTTGTCATGCGCGGGCCGGTTTGGTACAAATCAGGGCTTGCAAACAGCCTGAATCGTATGGTGAGGCTACAGACGGGGCGCCCGCGGGCAGTCCCCGCGCATCACCGTGCGCGGGTTGCGCGCGCACTCACGTCAGGAGGGGCAGATGGCCGAGACGGCGTTCCCGCGGACGGAGAAGAAGAGTGAGGTCGGTCGGCTCCGGCGCTGGCTGCTCAAGGGGCAGCCGCAGGAGATGGAGGGCCCGCACGAGCGCGAGGGGCAGCACCCGAGCCACCCCTGGTGGCAGGTGATGTGCCTGACGGGCGTGGACTACTTCTCCACGCTCGGCTACCAGCCGGGCATCGCCTACATCGCCGCAGGGGCGCTCTCCCCCCTCGCGACGCTCGTGCTGGTCTGTCTCACGCTCTTCGGCGCGCTGCCGATGTACAAGCGCGTCGCCGAGGCGAGCCCGCACGGCGACGGCTCCATCTCGATGCTCGAAAACCTCCTGTCGCGTTGGAAGGGGAAGCTCTTCGTCCTCGCGCTCCTCGGCTTCGCGGCGACGGGCTTCATCATCACCATCACGCTCTCCGCGGCCGACGCCACCGCGCACATACTTGAGAACCCGTACGTCCACAGCTACGCGCCGCAGCTCAATCACCCCATCGCGGTGACGCTGGTGCTCATCGCCCTGCTCGGCGCGGTCTTCCTCAAGGGCTTCAAGGAGGCGATGGGGCTCGCCGTCGGCATCGTCGCCGTCTACCTGTTGATGAACCTCGTCACCATCGGCGTCAGCTTCTACCACATCTTCAACACCCCGGGCGTCTTCGCGAACTGGACGGCCCGGCTCTGGTCGCACCCGCAGGTGCAGGGCAGCCCCCTGATGATGGTCGCCGTCGCGCTCTTCCTCTTCCCGAAACTCGCGCTCGGCCTTTCGGGCTTCGAGACCGGCGTCGTCGTCATGCCTCTGGTGAAGGGCGACCCCGGCGACACGCCCGAGAACCCGCAGGGGCGCATCCGCAACACCAAGAAGCTCCTGATGTACGCGGCGCTCATCATGAGCGTGATGCTCATCCTGAGCAGCCTCGTCACCACCTTCCTCATCCCGCCCGAGGAGTTCCGCGAGGGGCACGACGGGGTGGAGGCGGGGAAGGCCAACGGCCGCGCGCTCGCCTACCTCGCGCACACGTACCTCGGCGACATCTTCGGGACGTTCTACGACCTGAGCACCATCGCCATCCTCTGGTTCGCGGGCGCGTCGGCGCTCGCCGGCCTCTTGAACATCGTGCCGCGCTACCTGCCGCGCTACGGCATGGCGCCGAACTGGGCCAAGGTGACGCGGCCGCTCGTGCTCATCTACGTGGCGATTGCGTTCGTGGTGACGGTGGCCTTCCGCGCCGACGTGGACGCGCAGGCGGGCGCCTACGCGACCGGCGTGCTGGTGCTGATGGGCTCGGCCGCGGTGGCCGTGGCGCTGGCCGCCTGGCGGCGCGGCGAGGCGGCGAAGTGGGGCTTCGTCCTCGTCTCGATCATCTTCGCCTACACGACCTTCATCAACGTGATCGAGCAGCCGTCGGGCATCAAGATCGCCTCCTTCTTCATCGGCGCCATCATCTTCACCTCGCTCATCTCGAGGGTCTGGCGCACGACCGAGCTGCGGGTGGACAAGGTCGTGCTCGACGAGACGGCCAAGGGCTTCCTCGACGTGCTGATCGAGCACAGCAGCGAGATACGCATCGTGGCCAACCGCCGCGACGCGGGCGACGCGGCCGAGTACAGCTTCAAGGAGCGCGAGAAGCGGCAGGACAACCACATCCCCACCCGCGACCCCGTCCTCTTCCTCGAAGTCACGCCCGGCGACGCCTCCGAGTTCTCGGGCGTGCTCAAGGTGACGGGCTGCGACATCGAGGGCTTCAGGGTTTTGCGGACGGAGAGCCCGGCGGTGCCGAACGCCATCGCGGCCTTCATGCTCTACCTGCGCGACACGACGGGCAAACTCCCCCACGTCTACTTCGGCTGGAGCGAGGGCAACCCCCTGATGTACCTGCTCCGCTACATCGCCTTCGGCGAGGGCGACACCGCGCCCGTCACCCGGGAGATTCTGCGCCAGGTCGAGGACGACCCCGAACGCCGCCCGGCCGTCCACGTCGGGGGATGAGAAGCGCATAAACCGTGAACCGTAAACCGTAAACCGTGACAAGCAGAAGAACCGATCTTCTCTTGTCACGGTTTACGGTTTACGGTTCACGCGCACAACTGTCCGCCGTGGCGGGCGCACCGGGGAGGGGCGTTACCGTTTGAGAATTGCGTTTAGGGGCGTGTGCGGCGGCGTCGGCCGGCTAGTCTTCGGCGCCGCCGTCGTGGCCGCCGAGGAAGCAGGAGCGGCAGAAGACGGGGCGGCCCTGCGAAGGATAGAAGGGGACTGTCGTCTGCTGTCCGCACTGCGCGCAGAGCACCGAAACCTCTATGCGTTGGCGGACGCCCGTGGCCTGCGCGGCGGCGATGGCGGCGAGGCGCTCATTCTTCGCCTGCTTGCAGGGCTTGCACCGCTTCGGCTCGTTCTTCAAACCCTTGTCGTGGAAGAAGAGCTGTTCGCCCGCCGTCCAGGTGAAATCCTGGCCGCAGTCGACGCAGAGGATCAGGCGATCCACGAACTCAGTCTCCACCTGTGCCCATTCTCCTGTAGCTTCGGCGGGAGAAATCTCGGCAGTTTGAACCTGTGACATTGTTGCCCATCCTTGTGAAAAGACTTCCGCCGCGGCGTGCGGGGCGTGCGTGCGGAAGACCAAAACCAACGGCTTCTGCGAGGGAACTTCTTCGAGCGTAGAGCCGGCGAACGGGGCGCGGACATCGCTGAGCGAGGGGTTAAACGAAACGGGGAGCGCGGCGAAATCTTCTCATCACGGCGCTCGCGGCCCGCCTGTGACTCAGCACGGTACAGTTATCACGAATATGTGTCAAGAGCGAAGAGAAAGTTTCAACAGCCCGCTTGACAGCCCCCTCCGCCCGTGACAGCATCGCCGGGCTCTTTCGCCATACATAAACAGCGAGAACAACGGAGACTTTCCCAGCCCATGAGAGTGCTTGTCATCGGCTCAGGCGGGCGCGAGCACGCGCTCTGCCGGACGCTCGCGCGCACGGCCTCCGGCCCACGGCCGCGCGTCTTCTGCGCGCCCGGCAACGCGGGCCTCTGTGTGGACGCGGAGTGCGTCCCCTTCGGCGCGACCGACGTGCCGGCGCTCGCCGACTTCGCAGAGCGCGAGCGCATGGACCTCACCATCCCGGGCGGCGAGTCGTCGCTCGCCGCCGGTCTCGCCGACGAGTTCGCGAGGCGGGGCCTCGCCGTCGCCGGCCCCACGCGCGCGGCGACGAGGCTCGAATCGAGCAAGGCGTTCGCGAAGGACTTCATGCTGCGCCACCGCATCCCGACGGCGCGTTACCGCGTCGCGGAGTCGGCCGCCGAGGCGCTCGGCGTCCTGCGCGGCGGCGAGTTCGGCGGGTCGGACGCTTCGGTCGTCGTCAAGGCCGACGGGCTCGCCGCGGGCAAGGGCGTCGTCGTCGCGCGCAGCCGCGCCGAGGCCGAGCGGGCGGTCGTCGAGATGATGGAGGGCGGGCGCGTGGGCAGCGAGGCCGCCGGCCGCGTCGTCATCGAGGAGGCGCTCGCGGGGCGCGAGGCTTCGCTGCTGCTGTGGACGGACGGGCGCGACTACCGCCTGATGCCGCCCGCGCGCGACCACAAGCGCGTCGGCGAGGGGGACACCGGCCCGAACACGGGCGGCATGGGCGCCGTCACCTCTTCGGAAGTGCTGGACGACGAAACGCTCGCGCGCTGCGTCGGCGAGATCGTCGAGCCGACTCTGGAAGGCGCGCGCGCCGACGGGCTCGACTTCCGCGGCATCCTCTTCGTCGGCCTGATGCTGACGGGCGAAGGCCCGCGCGTGCTCGAATACAACGTGCGCTTCGGCGACCCCGAGACGCAGGCCATCCTCGTCCGACTGCGCTCCGACCTTTACAGCATCTTCGATTCGGTCGCGCGCGGCGGCCTGGGCTCGCTCGCAGTCGAGTGGAGCGAAGAGGCTTCGGCCTGCGTCGTCCTCGCCGCGCGCGGCTACCCCGAGCGACCCGAGACGGGCGCGCGCATCGAAGGGCTCGAAGAGGCCGCGGGCGTCCCGGGCGTGGAAATCTTCCACGCGGGCACGGCGCGCGCCGACGACGGCTCAATGGTCACGGCCGGCGGCCGCGTGCTCGGCGTCACGGCCACGGGTTCGACGTTGGGCGAAGCCCTCGCGCGCTGTTACGACTCGGCCGCACACATCCGTTGGGACGGCCTCCACTACCGCCGCGACATCGGGAAGTTTAAGTGAGAAGGTGTGGGGAAAAAGAGGGGCGCGAAGCAAAAATCCCTTTACGCCCCGGACGTATTGCCCGACCCTCCCGCCGCGTTTCGCCGGCCGGCGACTGCAATCCGCCGACCGCCTACTGCGCGGCTCTGGCGAGCGGCGCGGCAGTCCTGTTATACTCGCGCCCGAGAGCGAGGGTTCCGGCGTCTAAGCGTGAGGGTGAACCCGGCGGCGCGCACGCACGTACAATGTCTGCGGCCCCGCCGGCGGTTTTAAAGGTTCTGGGCCGAGAGATTTGCGAGCACCCCTCGCGGCGCGTGGCCGCGAAGGTTCGGAGGGCGAAGAGACGATGGGAGTCTGGGCGAGGTTGAAGCGCAGTCTGCGCGCGATGTTCGGGGGCATTATCGAGAAGACGGAAGACCCCGAGCTGATTTTGCAACAGACCATCCGCGACATGCGCGACCGCGTGCCGGAGTTGAACAACTCGGTCGCGCAGGTGATGGCCACCGAGCGGCTGCTCGCGAAGAGCAAGGATCGACTCGAAGGGCAGGTCGTCGACCTCGACTCGAAGATCAAGGCCGCCATCAAGATGAACCGCGACGACATCGCGACGGCCTACATCGGACAGCTCCAGCAGGCGCAGCTCGACCTCTCGAAGACCGGCCAGCAACTCGACCACGCCTCGCGCGCATCCGAACAGGCGAGGAAGGCCCGCGACAACTACATCCTCCAGATGCAGCAGCGCACCGCCGAGGCGATGCAGCTCATCAACCAGTCGAAGCAGGCCAAACTTCAGGAGCAGCTCGCGCAGACGATGTCGTCGTTCCAGTTGGGCGACGACTCCTCGACCTTCAGCGAGATGCGCGACAAGATCGACCGCCGCGCCGCGACCGCCGAGGCCAAGCTCCAACTCGGCACCTCGGGCGTGGACACGCAGATGCAGGAGATCGAGCGCGAGGCGTTGGACATGCAGTTGTCGGACAAGCTGCTCGAATACAAGCGGGGCATGGGCCTGCTGGGCGAAGGCCAGAAGAGCGCGCCGGCGCTCCCGGCCGGGTCGGCCGGCGAGTCGAGCTCCTGAGTCCTTAAATTGAAAGCGTTTGCGGCCCGAGTGAGAAGTAAGAGAGTTTATGGCTGACAAGAAGCTCAGTCTCGAATACCTGAAAGAGGCGGTGATGGAGCCGGCCAACTTCTGGGGCATGGCCGGCTTCGCCGTCGCCGCCGCCTACACGTGGTCGCCCATCCCGCTCGCCGCGGCGCTCGTCGCGGAGGGCGCGTACCTGGCGACCGTGCCCGCCAGCTCCCTCTACCGCAGGCTCGTGGACGGCCGCAACCGCAAGCGACTGGCCGAGCTGCGCAACAAGCAGCGCGAGCGCCTCATCGAGAGCTTCGACCCGCGCGAGCGCGAGGCCGTG
>DAIRFV010000444.1:0-3372 GCA_036794905.1 Pyrinomonadaceae bacterium
GGCGACAAAGACCTCCCGACACTCGATCTTACGCCGCACGGTTTCGGCGGGCAGAGGGCCATCCTGCTGCACGAAATTCAGGTCGGCGGGTGTGGCCACGCGTATGGAGACGGCCCCGTTTGTCATCAGAGTGCAGGTTTTCAACTTCCGTCCAATCGAGCCACCTGACGCGAATTAGACCCCAATTCACCGCAGGTTAGGGCAAGACGCCCGTTCACCGTCCGTAACAGGCCGCCGGAATCATCTCTATCATTACTATTATTTATACTGCGGCCGCCGGGATAAACTGAACCGACG
This sequence comes from Pyrinomonadaceae bacterium, assembly GCA_036794905.1. Classification (GTDB taxonomy): domain Bacteria; phylum Acidobacteriota; class Blastocatellia; order Pyrinomonadales; family Pyrinomonadaceae; genus QHXN01. The sequence goes on from DAIRFV010000444.1 coordinate 298, forward strand.
CTGAAGCCGTCTCGACACCCGCTAAAATCATCTCGACACCCGCTAAAATCATCTCGACACCTGCTGAAATCATCTGGACAACTGCTGAAACTACCTCGACAACTGCTGAGATCATCTCGACAACTGCTGGAATCATCTTTACACGCGCTGACGGAGTCTCGACACCTGCTGAAAGCGTCTCTGCACGTGCCGACGGCCTCTCAACGCGTGCGGCGGCCATGTCTGCGGCAGCGGGGGGAGGTAAGAGGTAAAACGCCGCGTCGCGCGGGCGACGCCTGGAACGATTCGCACGTTCAGGCGTCGCCGGTGCGACGCGGCGTCGTCCCTTCGTGTATGAGCACGCGGTTCCGTCCGGGCGCTTCGTCAGCGGCGCGCAGGCGGCGGCTGTGTCGGGCGCGCCTGTTCGGTGAAGATTTTCAAGACCTCGCGCTTGTCGTGCGGCGTCAGGCTGCCGAGGCCGCCCGTCACCTCGTACTTCTGGTTGACCCACTTGCGCACCTTCGCCGCGTCGTAGCCCAGCTCCTCGGCGGCCTGCAAAATCAGCGAATCCAGATCGGCCCCCGCCTCCGCGGGCGCCGCGGGCGGGGCCGGCGGGGCCTGCTCCGGCGCCTGCGCGGGTCGCTCGGGGCGTGCGGGCGCCGCCGCGGCCGCGGCCGCCTGCTGCTTCTTCGCCCCCCGGATGACCTCTTCGCGGCTCGCCACGCCCCGCCTGACCTCGAAACCGAGCAGGGCGAGCGCGCGGCCGACGCTGGAAGTCTCGCAGACCTCCACGTAGCTACCCGCCTGTACGTGGCCGGCGCTGCGCAGCTCGTAGGCGTGCCCCGTGGCCGCCGGGAGCGCGTCCTCCGCGTCGCGGTAGACTTCGGCGCGGATGAGGATGAAGCCGGTCTCGGCGTTGTGCTCGACGACTGAGGTCAGAATCCGCCCCTGCGGGAATTTGGCGTAAAATTTTTCGATTCTTTCGCTGACGGTAATGTACTCGTCCGGGTTGAAGCGCATCAAAGGTGTTCGCCTTTCGATTGGTTGTTCCGGGCGCAGACTTTAGCAGAAAAACGCCCCCGGGGGGGCACGTTTTAGGTCTGCGGGCGGCGATTTTTCCGGCGGAGGGGCGAGACGGCTCGCCCGCGCTTGACAGGGCGCGGGAGCGTCCGTATAGTCTCACGTTTGGACTGACTGTCCATTTCCCAACAGTGCGGCGCTTAAGTAGTTCTGCCGGTGTGGAGGCGTCGCCCGGTCTGCGGCCCGAAAGGGCTACAGGTCGTTGACAAATATTGTGGCGTAAACTCCGGGCCTCCTTACCCACAGGGCGAGGCCGGGCTCCGGGGAGCGAGACAGACGGGCGAAAGCAGTTTAAAAGCCCCGCACCTTTATAGAAGGCGACGCCACAGAAAAGTTCGGCCCCAGGGGAGGCCAGAATCCACACCCGCGGTTAAGTCAGAACATCCCTGGCTAATTAGACAATCAAGGGCGTGCCGCTCTTGCGCTGACTGCCGGACACTTGGTTCCGGTAAGAGGCAGGGAAGGCAGCCTCTTGCGCCTTGGAAACGGGCGCGAGGGCCTTCGGAGACGAACTTTAAAGAGGACTGGAAAGCAGTGCCGACCATCAACCAACTCGTACGCAAGGGGCGCCAGGCGGTCAAGTACAAGACGGCGAGCCCGGCCTTGCAGCAGTCGCCGCAGAAGCGCGGCGTCTGCACGCGCGTCTACACGCAGACCCCGAAGAAGCCGAACTCGGCGCTGCGGAAGGTCGCGCGCGTGCGCCTGACCAACGGCATCGAGGTGACGACCTACATCCCCGGCGTCGGCCACAACCTCCAGGAGCACTCCATCGTGCTTATCCGCGGCGGGCGTGTGAAGGACTTGCCGGGCGTGCGCTACCACATCATCCGCGGCACGCTCGACTCGGTCGGCGTCAACGACCGCAAGCAGGGTCGCTCGAAGTACGGCGCCAAGCGCCCGAAGGGCGGCGCGGCGGCCGGCGCGGCCAAGGGCGGCGCCAAGGGCAAGAAGTAGTAAGGCAGGTGTCGGGTGTTGGGTTTCAGGTGCTGGTGAAAGACACGGCCCCAACCCAAAACCTTAAGACCCAGAACCCAGAACCTAAAGAACTATGCCTAGAAGAAGAGTTGTTGACAGACGCGACGTGCTGGCCGACCCCGTGTACAACAGCCCGCTGGTGACGAAGTTCATCAACGGCCTGATGTGGGGCGGCAAGAAGTCTACGGCCGAGGGCATCTTCTACCGCGCGCTGGCGCAGGTCGGCGACAAGACCGGCGAAGACCCCTTGAAGATGTTCAAGCGCGCCATCGAGAACGTGCGCCCGACCGTCGAGGTCAAGTCGCGCCGCGTCGGCGGCTCGACCTACCAGGTGCCCATCGAGGTCGCGCAGGAGCGCCGCGGCTCGCTCGCCATCCGCTGGATCGTGGGCGCCGCCCGCGCCCGCGGCGAGAAGACGATGATCGACCGCCTCGCCGGCGAGATGCTCGACGCCGCCAACAACCGCGGCAACGCCGTCAAGAAGAAGGACGACACGCACCGCATGGCCGAGGCCAACAAGGCCTTCGCGCACTACAAGTGGTAAAGAGCTGTGAACGGTAAACCGTAAACCTGACGAGAAAGAGCGGGTCACGACGAACGGTTTACAACTCGTCACGGTTTACGGTTCACGATTCACGGGGTTGGTTATGGCTAAGCAAGACCTGAACAAGTTCCGGAACATCGGCATCATGGCGCACATCGATGCCGGGAAGACCACCACGACCGAGCGCGTGCTCTTCTACACGGGCGTCTCGCACAAGATCGGCGAGGTGCACGAGGGCACCGCCACGATGGACTGGATGGAGCAGGAGCAGGAGCGCGGCATCACGATCACCAGCGCCGCGACGACCTGTTTCTGGAAGCGCTCGGGGGTCGAGCACCGCATCAACATCATCGACACGCCCGGCCACGTGGACTTCACGATGGAGGTCGAGCGTTCCTTGCGCGTCCTCGACGGCGCGGTCGCGGTGTTCGACGGCGTCGCGGGCGTCGAGCCGCAGTCCGAGACCGTCTGGCGTCAGGCCGACAAGTACGGCGTCC
>DAIRFV010000445.1:0-3368 GCA_036794905.1 Pyrinomonadaceae bacterium
CGGCATCAAGGGCATCCCGACGCTCGTCTTCTTCGACGGCGGCCGCGAGGTCGAGCGCATCGTCGGCGCCAGCAGCAAGGCCGCGCTTGAGCGCGTCGTGGACAAGTACGTCAAGGTCGCGGCCTGAGCGTAGGGTAGGGAAGCTTTAACCAACGCAGACGCGGAGGCACGGCTTGGGGCTTATGTCGCTTCGAGCCGTGCCTCCGCGTCTGCGTTGGTTAAATTCTCCCGGCCGTTTCGTGGTAATCTCCGCGCTGCTTTGAGTCCCGCAAGTCAACGCCAGCGAGGTGTTTCATGCCCGAGAACGGCCGCCCTTTGATGACGCTCGAAGCGTTGCGCTCAGTCCCGCTCTTCGCCTCGCTCGACGACGAGTCGGGGGCGGCGCTGCGCGAGCTGCTTGAGCTGGAGCTGCGCCCCGCCGGCAGCGTCCTCTTCCGCAGGGGCGACGCGGGCGGCGCGATGTACCTCATCGAGGGCGGGCGCGTCCGCATCCACATCAAGGACGACGACGGCGACGACGTGACGCTGGCCGAGCTGGCCGCGGGCGACTTCTTCGGCGAGATGGCCATCCTCGACGGCAAGCCGCGCTCGGCCACGGCCACCGTCTCGGAGGACGCGCGCCTCGCCGTGCTGTCGCGCGAACACTTCCACGACTTCGTCGAGCGGAGCCCCGAGGTGGCGCTCTCCATGCTCGCGGCCATCACGAACCGCCTGCGCCAGACGGACGAGATGCTGCGCCAGCGCGTGACGCGCAACCTCAACGACGTGGAGGAGGAGCGGCAGACCCTCGCCGACCGCATGGCCGACGCCGTCTCGGAGTTCGGCGGGAGCTGGAAGTTCATCGCCGCCACCATCGCCTTCATCGTCTTCTGGGTCGTCTACAACACGGCCATCCGGCTCGACTCGGGGCTCGACCCCTTCCCCTACGCCTTCCTCGACGTGATTAACGGCATTGTCGCCGCGCTGCTCACGCCCATCATCCTCATCTCCCAGAACCGCCAGGGCGACAAAGACCGCCTCCGCGCAGACCTCGACTACCAGGTCAACCTCAAGAACGAGCTGGCCATCACCGAACTCATGCGCCGCCTCGACCTCCTTGAGTCCGAAAGACTGCCGCACCTCTTCGCCGAGCTGCGGGAAGAGATAAGGAAGTAGACAGTAGACAGTAGTCAGTCAGAAAAACGGGCGGTGCGTCCGAGACCTTCAGGTCGGGCGTGCCGCTTTGTCTTCCTACTGACTACTGACTACTGTCTACTTCCCACCGTCTACTTCCTGTTACAATGGGCGCGTTCTATTCAACAACAAAATCCGTGTTCGAGGTCTAATGATTCAGGCCGTTTTTTTCGATTTCAACGGGGTCATCGTGGACGACGAGCCGTTGCAGATGGAAGCCTACAAAGAGGTGCTGGGGCGCGAGGGGCTGACCGTGACCGAGGAGGACTACTACGCGTCTCTCGGCATGGACGATCTGACGTTCGTGCGCGCCTCCTTCGAGCGCGCGGAGAAGGAACTGACCGACGAAGTGCTCGGCCGCGTCATCGAGGCGAAGACGGCCGCGCACCGCAAGCTGCTCGAAGGCGAGCTGCCGCTCTTCCCCGGCGTCGTCACCTTCATCAAGGCGCTCAAGCGCCAACACGCCATCGGCCTCGTCAGCATGGCGCGCCGCACCGAGATCGACCACGTCCTGGGGCGCGCCGCGCTCACGAGCTACTTCGACGTCATCGTCAGCGCCGAGGACGCGACGGCCTGCAAGCCCGACCCCGCCTGCTACAACAGCGGGCTCGAATTCCTCAACCGCAGGCGCGGCGAGGCGCACGTCATCCCGCTCCGCCCCGAAGAATGCCTCGTCGTCGAAGACTCGCCGCCCGGCATCCGTTCCGCGCGCGCCGCGGGCATGCGCACGCTCGGCGTCACCAACACCGTCCCCGACAGGGCGCTGCGCGAAGCCGGCGCCGACTCGGTCACGCGCAGCCTCTTCGACTGGACGCCCGACGCCGTCCACCACGTCTTCGATACGGAGTGGGGAAACGGCCGCAAACCGTGAACCGTGAGCCGTGACAAGGGGTGGTTGTTTTTAACTTGTCACGGTTCACGGCTCACGGTTTACGCGCTCTTACCTTCTTATGACACCTGCTGACAAGGTCGCGGCGGCGGAGATGCGGCGGCGGTTCGCGTCGGAGGCGTCGCGGCCGGACGTTGAGGTTGACCTCGCGCGCGCGGCGCTGCTCGTCGGGGCGGAGGAGGAGCCGCGCCGCGCCGACGTTGAGCGTTGCCTCGCGCGGCTCGACGAGATGGGCGAGCAGGCGCGTGCGCACGCCGTCCGCCGGGGCGGCGCGCGGGTCGAGGCGCTCAACAGTTATCTCTTCGAGGAACTCGGCTTCGTCGGCAACGAGTCGGACTACTACGACCCGCGCAACAGCATGCTTCATCAGGTGCTCGGCCGCCGGGTGGGAATTCCGATTACGCTGTCGGTCGTCTACATCGAGGTCGGGCGGCGCGCGGGGCTGCGGGTCGAGGGCGTGGGGCTGCCCGGCCACTTCATCGTGCGCGCATATGAGGATGAGGAGGGAGAAGGCGTGCTGGTCGATCCCTTCAACCGCCGGGCGACCGACGCGGAGGAGTGCCAGGGGCGCATCGACCTGATCTACGACGGGCGGATTGAGCTGTCCGAAGAGCACCTGCGCGCGGTCGGCGCGCGGTCGATTCTCGTGCGTATGCTCGGCAACCTCAAGGCCGTCTACGCCCGCGCCGGCCTCTTCCGGCGCGCGCTCGCGGCAATCGAGCGCCTGCTCCTGCTCGCGCCCTCCGACCTCGAAGAGCGCCGCGACCGCGGCATGCTCCTCGCCCAACTCGGCCACCTCGCCGAGGCCATCGCCGACACACAGACCTACCTCAACCTCTCCACCGACGCCCCCGACGCAGACGCCGTCCGCGAACAACTCAAGAAGATGCAGGCCCGGCAGGCGATGCTGAATTAGGCGTGAACTGTAAACCGTCAACCGTGACAAGAGGAAGAGCGTGGCTTTCTCTTGTCACGGTTGACGGTTCACGGTTCACGCTCTTACTCAGGTTTCCCCTTACACGTCGGGCCGAAGAGGGCGGGGATTTTGCCGCTGAGGATGGGGTAGTCGGCGGCCTCCGCGTTGAGGGGGAGCCAGTCGGCGTACTGTTCGGGGAGGGCCGCTTCGGAGAAGATGGCTTCGACCGGGCACTCGGGGACGCAGGCGTCACAGTCGATGCAGGTCTCGGGGTTGATGTAGAGGCGGTCTGGCAGTTCGTGGAACGCCTCGACGGGGCAGACCGCCGCGCAGTCGGTGTACTTGCAGTCCACGCAATCCTCTGTCACCACGTAGGTCATCGCTCGTCTG
>DAIRFV010000446.1:0-3362 GCA_036794905.1 Pyrinomonadaceae bacterium
AATAAAGCAGTTATCACATAAAGTTGATTAACCACAGAGACACAGAGGCACGGCTAAAAGCCTTAAAGCCGTGCCTCTGTGTCTCTGTGGTTAATCAACTTTCCCCCCGCACTCAATTGCAAAAGAGAGAAGCTGAGGTGGGCGCGGTCTATCGGCCGCGGGATGTAGAAGTAGTCCCCTGAGGCGGCCGCGACTCACCCCGGCGGTAGACTGAGCTGATCTTCAGTCCGGTCAGCTCGTGAAGCCGCGACTCGAATTCCGCGGCCTCTTCCCGGCTCATCGTCGGGACGCGCACCGCCCGGGGCGAGACGGACTGGCTGTTGCCGCGAGCATCCCTGTCCCAGACGCGCGGGACGGGCCGCAGCGGGGCGTTGAGTTGCACCTCGTCCGGGCCAATCTCTCCGAGCAGGCGGGCGAACTCCTCCGCCCGCCCGCGGTGCTGGCGCAGGAGCATGACCTGCACGGCGAGCTGCCCGGCGTACTCGTCCCTGAAGCGCTTAATGCCCTCGACTACTGCGCCCAGCGTAATTCCCGCGACGGGCCGGGCGATGATTCTGAAGTTGCGCTCGTCGGCGGCGTCGAGCTTGCAGAAGACTCCGTCCGCGGGGCAGAGGTCGCGGCGCACCTGCGCGTCGTTCAATGTCGTCGCGTTGGTGAGAACCAGAACGGGCCGGCCCGTCAGCGTCTTGACGGCGCGGATGACTTCGCCGAGGTTGGCGGCCAGCGTCGGCTCGCCGCTGCCCGAGAGCGTGATAACGTCGGCCTCGCGCCAGCGGCTCACTGCGAGGTCTGCCAGCACGCGCTCGGTCTTCACGTACACCTTGCGCTCGCCCGTGTGCAGGTTGATCGAGCCCAGTTGACAGTAGACGCAGCGGAAAGAGCAGACGGAGGTGTTGCAGAGCAGGTCTACGCCGAGCGAGCGTCCCACGCGCCACGACTCCACGGGACCGTACACGGTCGAGGGCGCACTCGTCTCGGTTCGAGGCTCAAGAGCCATATTCATTCGCCGAACTTTTTGAAGCGCTCGCGCGCCTCGCGTTCGAGACCGGCGCGATGGTCGGGGTGGGCGATTTCGATCAGCGCGCGTGCGCGCTGGCGCAGGTTCCGGCCGTAGAGGTTGGCGACGCCGTACTCGGTGACGACGTAGTGGACGTGCGCGCGCGTCGTCACCACGCCCGCGCCGTGTTTGAGGTAGGAGACGATGCGCGATTCGCCCCGGGCGGTCGTCGAGGGCAGGGCGATGATGGGCTTGCCGCCTTCGGAGAGGGACGCGCCGCGGATGAAGTCCATCTGCCCGCCGACGCCCGAGTAGAGCCGCGTGCCGATGGAGTCGGCGCAGACCTGCCCCGTCACGTCAACCTCTATCGCGGAGTTGACGGCCGTCACCTTCGGGTTGCGGCGGATGACCGAGGTGTCGTTGACGTAGGCGATGTCGAGCATCGCGATGTAAGGGTTGTCGTCGATGAAGTCGTAGAGCCGGCGCGTGCCCATCACGAAGCTGCTGACGACCTTGCCCGGGTGCGTCCTTTTCTTCTCGCCGTTGACGACGCCGGACTGGATAAGATCGATCAACCCGTCGGAGAACATCTCGGTGTGGACGCCCAGGTCTTTGTGACGGGCGAGCGCGGCGAGCACGGCGTCGGGGATCGCGCCGATGCCCATCTGCAACGTCGCGCCGTCTTCGACGAGGCCGGCGCAGTGCCGGCCGATGGCGGTCTCGGCATCGCTCAGGCGGTGCGGCTTCACCTCGGGCAGCGGGTCGTCCGTCTCGACGGCGTAGTCAATCTCATTAATGTGCAGCAGCCCGTCGCCGTGCGTGCGCGGCATGTGCGGGTTGACCTGCGCGACGACGCGGCGGGCGGCCTGCACGGCGGCGCGCGTGGCGTCCACCGAGACGCCGAGCGAGCAGTAGCCGTGCCTGTCCGGCGGGGAGACCTGTATCAGCGCCGCGTCGAGCGGGAGTATTCCGCGGCGGAAGAGCGCCGGGACTTCGCTCAGGAAGACGGGCGTGTAATCCGCCTCCCCCGTGGCCACCGCGTCGCGGATGTTGGCGCCGATGAAGAGCGCGTTGGTGTGGAAGCTCTGCGCGAGGTGCGGCGCGGCGTAAGGCGCTTCGCCTTCCGTGTGGAGGTGTACCACTTCGACGCCGCGCAGCTCGGCCGCGCGCGCGGCCATCGCTCGTATCAAACGCTGCGGCGCGGCGGCGACGCTGTGGACGAAGACGCGGTCTTTCGATTTGATGACCGCGACCGCCTCTTCCGTTGTGACCAGTTTCATCCGACTGTTTCCCCCCGGCGCCGCTACGAGTCCTGCCGCACGAACGGGACGTAATGCGGCGTCCACATCATCTCTTCCACCCGGCTCTCAAGCTCGCCGGGCGCCGCCGCGGCCACGAGCCCGGAGCGTTGCGCTTCGCGGCCGACGGCGAGGGCGACGAGGCGCGACACCTCGCGCACGCTCTCCAGGCGCGGGTAGAGCGGCGCGCCCTCTTCGCACAGCGCGGGCGAGAGTTCGGCGAGCGCGCGTGCGGCGGCGACGAACATCGCGTCGGTCACGCGGCGCGCGCCCGAGGCCCGGACGCCGAGGCCGACGCCCGGGAAGATGAAGGAGTTGTTGCACTGGCCGACGCGAATCCGCCGGCCGCCGTATTCGACCTCGGGGAACGGGCTGCCGGTCGCGACGAGCGCCCGCCCCTTTGTCCATTCCACGAGGTCGCGCGGCGCCGCCTCGCTCTTCGAGGTCGGGTTGGACAGCGGGAAGATGACGGGGCGCTCGACGTGCCGCGCCATCTCGCGCACGACCTCCTCCGTAAAGGAGCCGGGCTGCGCCGAGGTGCCGATCAGCACGGTCGGGCGAGTGTGCCTGACGACCTCCAGAAGGTTCGGCGAGCCGGGACGCTCTAACCGCCAGCCCGCGAGCGACTGGCACGGCTGTGCGTACCTCTCTTTGAAAGAGTCGAGACCCGGCCGCCCCGTGTGGATGAGTCCGCGACTGTCGAGCAGCCAGAGCCTTGAGCGCGCCTCCTGTGGCGTGAGCCCTTCGTCCGTCATGGCCGCGACGATCTGGTCGCTGATGCCGTGCGCGGCCGAGCCGGCGCCGAGGAGGACTACGCGCTGGTCGCCGAGACTGACACCCGCCGCCTTCGTCGCCGCGAGCAGTCCGGCGAGCGTCACCGCGCCCGTCCCCTGGATGTCGTCGTTGAAGGTGCAGAGGCGGTCGCGGTAGCGTTCGAGCAGACGCGCGGCGTTGCCTTTGGCGAAGTCCTCCCATTGCAGCAGCACGTTCGGAAACCTGCGCATCACAGCATCGACGAACGCCTCGACGAACTCGTCGTACTCGGCCCCGCGCACGCGCTCGTGGCG
>DAIRFV010000016.1:0-28272 GCA_036794905.1 Pyrinomonadaceae bacterium
TGCGGATGAAGCCGGTGGGGGCGTGGTGCGCGCCGTGCCCGGCGGCGTGACCGCCCTCGTGCCCGGCGTCCGCATCCACCTCGGCCGTGACTTCCGTCTCTGCCATTCCTAGCTCCTTGGCCGGCCCCTCCCGAGCTGGGCGCGGCGGCGGGGGTTTCAGGGGTTCAGTAGTTGAGCGGGTACTTCTTGACCAGCTCGCCCACGCGACGGTTGAACTGCGCCTGCGGCATCGCGACCAGCGCGTCGTACTCGTCGGCCGGGACGACGAGCATGTAGCTGCGCATCTTGTAGTGCTGCTGCCCGCACAGCTCGGCGCAGGCGATCTCGTACTGCCCCGTCTGCTGCGGCGTGAAGTGCACCTTCACGTCGAGCCCGGGCACGGCGTCCTGCTTGAAGCGGAGCTGCGGCACCCAGAAGCTGTGCGTCACGTCGCGCGCCGTCATCGTCAACTGGACGGGCGCGTTCGTCTTCGTGACGAAGGTCTGCGTGACCACGTCGTCCTTCGCGGCCGGGTCGGCGCTGTCGAGCCCGACGTAGTTGATGGACTCGTCGCTGATGAGCTTCGGGTCGGTGCGGCCGAAGCGGCCGTCGGGGCCGGGGTAGTGGAAGTTCCACTGGAACTGCTGCGCCGTCACGCGCACCTGCGCGGAGTCGGCCGGCGCGGGCTGCAGGTGGAGGTTCCACCAGACGCGCTGGCCGAGGAGGGCGACCGTGATGAAGATGACGGCCGTGATCGCCGTCCACAGAATCTCCATCCGGTTGTTGCCGTGCGAGTAGACGGCGCGCGTGCCCTGCCCCGTGTCGGCGAAGCGCCAGACGGCGTAGCCGAGCGCCGCCTGCGCCGCGACGAAAGCGACGCCGACCACGATGATGGTCAGGATGAACTGCTGGTCGTACGCCGGCCCGTGCTCGGAGATGGAGGGCGGGAACCACCAGCGGCCGTCCAGAAACATCCACACCGAGAGGCCGGTCATCACCCAGAGGAACACCGCGAGAGCACGACCCATCACAAGCTCCTTTGCGTAAACCGTGAACGTAAACCGTGACAAGAAGGGGCAGTGTCCCGGTATGGATGGGGGCTTTTATCTTGTCACGGTTTACGGTTCACGGTTTACGTTCACTTGTTGAAGACCATCAGCCCGAACAGGACGGGCAGGTAGAGCACGGACGCGAGGAGCAGCCGGCGCGCGCCCTGGCGCGTGTGCGCCACCGCCGCGTGGATGCTCGTCCCGAGGAACAGGATGCCGAGCACGAAGGCGCCGTAGAAGTAGACGACCCCCGTCATCCCCAGCACGGCCGGGAAGAGGCTGACGGGGACGAGGAGCAGAGACCAGATGACGATCTGCCGCGCCGTGATGCGGCACTGCGGCTCGACCACGGGCAGCATCACGATCCCCGCGCGCGCGTAGTCCTCGCGGTACATCCACGCGATGGCGAGGAAGTGCGGGAACTGCCACGCGAAGAGGATGGCGAAGAGCGCCCACGCCTCCGCCCCGACGAGGCCCGTCGCCGCCGTCCACCCCATCAGCGGCGGCATCGCGCCGGGGAAGGCGCCGACCACGGTCGAGAGCGGGCTGCGCGTCTTCAGAGGCGTGTAGCAGAGCAGGTAGCCGACGATGACGGCCACGCCGAACGCCGCCGTCAAAAGGTTGACGAAGAGGGCGAGGTAGACCTCGGCCCCGACGGTGAGCGCCAGCCCGAAGGCGAGCGCGTGCGTCGCGTTGAGCTTGCCGGCCGGGAGCGGTCGGCTCAGGGTGCGCCGCATCCGCGCGTCGAGCCCGCGCTCCATGTACTGGTTGAGCGTCGCGATGCCCGACGACAGCAGCGCGATGCCGAAGAGCGAGTTGAAGAGGGCGAGATAGTCAAAGCTCCCCTTCGAGCCGAGGCAGAAGCCCGCGGCCGCGGTGAGCACGATGAGAAAGGTGATGCGCGGCTTGGTCAGCTCGACGAAGGCCCCGAGCCTCCCGCGCAGCGCCAGCGGCTCGGCCGCCACCGGCACGTCGGTCGTCGCTTCTAGTACGAACTCCTTCATGAATTCCCTTGGGTAGTCATTAATCAGTAGACAGTAGACGGTAGACAGCAGTCAGTGGAAAACCTTTTTCGTTATGAACCGTGCGGTCGTCAGCGCCAACCTCCTTAGGCGGAGCCTACTGGCTGCTGACTGCTGTCTGCCGTCTACTCATCAATGGTGCATGCCGAGCATCGGCAGCTCCAGCGCGGGCAGGGCGCGCAGGGCGCCGCCCTCGATGTTCTCGGCCTTCAACTGGTCGGAGGTGAAGCTGAAGTTGGCGGCGCCGGCCGCGCCGGGGCCGACCGTGACCGACTGCGTCAGCCCCTGCGGGTACTTCTCGTGCCACGCGACGAGCGTGTAGGTGCCGGCGGGCACGCCCTTGATCTCGAACTTGCCTTCGCCGTCCGACACGGCGAAGAAGGGGTGCTGGAGAACGCCGATGTAGGCGCGCATCCAGGGGTGCTGGTTGCACTTGACGGGGATGACCGTCTCGGCGCGCTTGAACTGCTTGGTGATGGGCGCGCCCTTCGGCGGCTGGCCCTGGTTGAACTTCTCGTTCTGCTTGGCGTCCACGTTGACGTTGTGCGCCGTCTCGTCGGAGTTGGTGACGTTGAGCGTCTGGTTGACCTGCACGCCGACGACGTGCGGCACGTACTGGCAAGCCTTCTGGTCGAGCACGGCCGGCTGCGCTCCCGGGGTGAAGCTGTAGCCGCTGACGTTCTTGTCGCCGATCTTCCCTTCCTTGACGTAGACGAAGACGTTGGCCAGCTTGTCGCCGTTGACGACGATGTCCTCGGCGTGCGGGTCGGCGTTCGTCCGGGCGCAGACCGCGTCGGCGTCCATGCTGATGGACTTCTTCTCGGGCGAGGCGCCGGAGAAGCTGATGGTGCCGGCGATGGAGCCCTCCTGACCCGTCGGCTTGTAGGGCGTCAGGTTCGCGACCTGGCCCGAGTCGTCGTCGGAGCTTTCGGCGTCCGTCTCGTCGTCGGCGCTGCGCGAGCAGGCGACGGCGAAGGCCAGCAGGCAGAGCGCCGCGAAGAGCGCGACTAAAAAACGCGCGCGGCTTGATTGCATGGGATGAGACCTCCTCCACAAGGGGACTTCTGACGTGTGCGAATGAACTTTAGGCTTATGATACCGCGAATCCCTCACGGCGAGAAATCACGCGCGCGCGCGGCGGAAGAGGCCGCCTGCCGCCAGCGCTCGCGCGCGAGCCGGAGCCTGCGCTCGCGCGCGAGGCGCCGCTGGCGCGCGCGCTGCGAGACCTGCGCCCGAGAGCCGCGCGTGGCCCTTGCGCGCGTCCCGGCGCTCTGCCGCTTCGGCGCGGCGGAGCGCGGCGCCTGACCCGGCGTGTGCGAGGCGACCGGGCCGGCGGCCTGCGTGCCGCTCGGCGCGGGCGCCTGCGCGGGCTGGGCCGAGCGCGCGCGCGCCTGCTCCTCGGGCGTCAGCGAGAGCATGTAGCGGACGAGCAGACGCGCGTGGTCGCCCTTGTAGTCGGCGGCCGAAGGCGGGAGCGGGCCGTTGAAGACCCAGCGCTCCCCGTCGCGCTTGAACAGCTCGGAGGGCATCGCCGTCCCCGGCATGATGCGCTGCGGGTCGAGGAGCCAGCGGAACGTCCAGTCCTCCTTCAGGCGCTCGCCGGCCTGGAGGAAGTTGGGCGCGGTCGCCGTCGCGTCATGACCCGGGTCGCCCGTCATGTGGCACTTCAGGCACGGCGCGGCCTGCGACGTGAAGAGCGCCCGCGCGAGGTCTTTCTCGGCCACCGTCAAAGGTTCGAGCTGGGGCTTGATGTACGGCTCCTGCTGCGCCGAGACGGCGAGGAAGAAGCGCACGAGCGTCCTCAGCTCGTTCGGCGAGAAGTTGAAGGTCGGCATGCGCACGCGCAGGTACGTGCGGACGCCGTTGCGGTTCTCGCCGGGCTGCGGGTGCAACCTGCCCATGACCTCACCGCCCTGCGGCTGCGGCGCCGCGCCGCCGGGAGCCTGCGGAGCCCCCTGGGGCTGCGCCGCGTTCGGCTGGCCTTGAATCGGCCCGCCGCCGCCCCCGCCCGGCCCCGACTGCCGGTTCGAAGCGGTGCCGCGCCCGACTGCCGCCTCGGGCTTCGCTACGGCGGGCTTGCCGCCGTGCGCGGCGAGGTCGATGCCCTCGGAGTAGCCGCTCAGACTCGGGTCGCTCAGGAACCTGAGCAGCCAGTCGGGGTCTACGCGCGCGCCCTCGGTCATCAGTCCCGGCGGGAGCTGTTCGGGGCCGAGCTGCACGTCGCCGAGCGTGCCGCCCGGCTGATACATCGCCAGCCCGTAGAGCGTCGAGCGCTGCCCGACCTGCACCGAGTGGCAGCCCATGCAGTTGTACTTCTTGATGACCCACCAGCCGTCCTGGATCGCCTTCTGCTGGTCGGTCGGTTTGTAGAAGAGCGAGTCGGGCACGTTCGCGCCCTCCGCGCCGACGCTCCCCAGCAGCAGCGTCGTCAAAGCCGTCTTCCACTCCTCGGTCAGGTACGGCTTCGGCATCCGCAGGTGCTCGCGCGGGTCTTTCTCCTTGCCCCAGTCGTAGACGCTCGGCTCTTCGAGCTTGTGCTCGAAGAAGCCCTTGCGGTCGTACCAGGGCTTGCCGTGCTTGTCGTCCCGCGCGGCGGCGCCCGTCGCCTCACCCTTCGCCTCGCCGCCGCCCTCGGCGTGGCCCGCGGCCTCCATGTGCGGCGGCGGGTGCCCCTGCTCGGCGACGTGCGTCATGCGCGCGAAGTCGAGACGTTCGAGCGGGGTGGCGCCCTCGGTGGTCAGGTCTTTGCCGATGCGCTGCTCGTCCTCGAAGCCGCGTATCTCGTGGCACCCGGCGCAGCCGTACATCTTGACGAGCGTCTTGCCACGCTCGGCGAGGCGCGGGTCGTCCATGTAGGAGGCATCGGGGTACTGCGCCGCGGGCGCGAGCGAGACGAGGTAGGTGGCGATGTCGCGCGCGTCCTGGTCGGAGAGGCGGAAGTTCGGCATCACCGTCATGTTCTGGACTTGCAGCTCGGCGCCGTCGTTCGGGCAGCGCGAGTGGCGGACGGTGTCGAAGGTGAACGGCTTGCCGTTCTTCGAGTAGTCCTCGGGCGTCAGGTCGCGCTTCTCCTTCGGGCAGTAGGGCGCCCAGCGCTCGCGCGGGTTGTGCACCCAGCGGACGATGTATTCGTAGTTCGACTTCTGCCCGACCTTCGTCAGGTTGGCGGCGAAGTCCCCGCCGACCTGCTGGTCGCCCTCGCCGACGGAGTGGCAGGCCATGCAGCCGCGCGTCTTGAACAGCTCCTCGCCGTGGCGCGCGTCGCCGGGCTGCTGCGCGGGCATGCGCCCGTCGTAGGCCGACTGCCAGAGGAAGGCGGCGATGGCCTTGCGCTCCTCGTCCTGCATCGAGGCGGGGACGATGTTGCCGCGCTTCTCGTCCTTCTGGCCCGAGAGGTACCAGAAGGTCGGCATCTTCGTGCCGGGGCGGAAAGCCTGCGGGTCTCTGAGCCACTCGGGTATCCACTCCTTGCGGAGCTTCAGACGCACGTCCTTCAGATTCGGCCCGACCTTCTTCTGATCCTGCATCAGGTAGCGGGCCTGCGTGTTGAGCTGGTCGATTTTCGCTTCGAGCTGGCTGTTGGTGACGACGAAGGATTCGGCCCGCGCGAGGAGCTGCTGCGCGCGCTCGTCGGAGACGCCGGGGGCGGAGGAGTCGGCGCGCGCCACCTTCGCGTCGCGCTCGTTCGAGATGACCTCGTCTTCGAGCTGCTTGACGAGCTGGCGCGTGTTCGAGAGCGCGTCCGTCTCGCGGTCGAAGCCCTCGTAGCGGTGGCAGCCCGTGCAGCCGCGCTCGTAGAAGAGGTCTTTGCCCTTGTTGAGCGTGTTCGCGCCCTGCAGCACGCGGTCGGCGGAGTGGCACTGGTTGCAGCCGGCCTCGGTGTTCTCCTTGGCGAAGAGCGGGTGCATCCAGAAGCGGTGGCGGCCGTGCCCCTTCTCGGTGGAGGTGGTGGCGCGGCCGTTGCCCCAGTGGCAGGAGGAGCAGCCGAACTTCTCGGGGTCGTGAATCCTGAGCAGCTCGTTCGAGGGGTGGCTGACGAAGGCGCGCGCGAGCGCGTCGGGGCGGCTGCGGCGGCCGCGCCCCGCGGGCATCATGTCCGCGGCGCGAATCGGGATGGGCGAGCGGATGCCGAGGTGGCACGACTCGCAGCGGTCCACGACCATGTCGCCCTTGTAGTTGAGCTGCTTCATCCCGAAGTCGAAGTTATCCAGGGAGGCGCGCGTGAGGCTGACCTGCTGCGCGGTCACCTCGGTGACGTTGTTCTTCAGGTAGTCGTCGCGCTTCCGCTCCAGCTCGCCCGCGGGCTTCAACAGCTCGCCCTTCTCGGCGAGGAGCCGCCCCTTCTCGTCCTTGAGCGAGACGTACATCGTCTCCAGCTCGTTGTAGTTCAGCTCCCGCCTGACGGTGCCGTTGCCGCCGTCGCCGGGGAGGTTGACCGTGGACTTCTGCGCCTTCATCCGTTCGAGGTCGCCGCGTATCTCCTCCTTGTCGTCGTCGTCGGCCTGCTCGACGTTGTAGCTGGCGACGGTGATGCGGCCGCGCCTGTCCTGAAACTGGTCGGAGATGGCGTCGAGCTGCGCGTCGATGTGCGCGACCTGGCGGTCAATCTCGGACTGCTTCGAGGCTGTGGACGCGCGCGCGGCCTTGGCCTCGGCGTCGAGCCGCTGGTACTCGTCGCTCCTCCTGATCTCCTCTTCGGACTTGAAGCCGCGCTTCTCCAACCGCTCGAGGTAGCGGTCGTAGCGCTTGACGAAGGACTGCTGGTACGACTTCCACGGGCGCATGCCGTAGACCTCGTCGTAGAGCGACCAGACGAGCACGCCCGTCAGGAGCAGCGCCGAGACGAGCAGGATGGCGCTCGTCGAGCGGCTCACGATGGGGTCGGGCGCGGGCGCTTCCGACTCGCGCCTCGCCAGCTTGTCGGTGTCAGGAGTCTCAGCCACGGGTGTTCATCCTCCGGATGAAGCTGTCGGCTTTGAGCCAAGAGCTGTTAGCTGTTAGCCAAACCACTTGTCACTTCTCGAAGACTTGCCTGCTTCCCTCGACTTCGGCCGTCAATTTTTCAAAAGCCTTCATTGCCGGCTAACAGCTCACAGCTATTAGCCGACACCCTTCAGACGTTGAACCAGGGGGTGACCCAGATGTACTTGATGGTGAAGGCGAGTCGCAAAATGAGCTTGACGGGGAAGAGCCAGAGCACCGAGATGGCGAAGAACTGGAAGGTCAGGTATTGGAGGATGCTCGTGCGCGCCAGCACTTTCTCCTCCAACTCGCCGTTGCGCGTGGCCCAGCCCTTGAGCCGGCCGAAGGACTTCACGTCCGCCCACTCCAGCCGGCGCCGCAGCATCAGCCAGTGGAAGAAGAGGCCGCCCACGATGAAGATGGTGCCGACGACGATGGCGCCGAAAATCTCCTTGAAGGGCGTGGCGTTCAGGAACGGCAGACCCCAGAGGGCGATGATCTCGTGCAGGTCGCGGTTGCGGTCGAAGACGACGGCGTTGTGATCCCACGTCTGCCCCGGCCAGAACCAGATCCAGCCCGGCCCGCGGATGAACGTCCCGATGATGATGAGGATGATCCACATGAAGAAGCCCCACAGGAACATCAGGACGGCGAAGCGCCGCTGCCGCCACGAGTAGTAGCCGTTCCCCAGAGGGTTCGCGTCCACGTACGGGAAGACCATCAGGCCCACGATGAGGAGCCCCGGCATCACCACGCCCGCGATCCACGGGTCGAAGTAGACGAGCATCTCCTGGAGGCCGAGGAAGTACCACGGCGCCTTCGACGGGTTCATCGTCAGGTTGGGGTTGGCCGGCTCTTCGAGCGGCGCGTTGAGGAGGATCGACCAGACGAAGAGGATGACGGTGACGATGACGGCGGCGAGGAACTCGATGCGGACGAGGTAGGGCCAGACGTGCAGCTCGCGCGCCCAGCCCGGCCGCCACGGCTGCGTCTTGCGGTGGTGCGTCTTGGCGAGCGCCGGGTCTTCCTCCAGCTCGCCGATGAGTTGGTCGTTATCCTTCGACTGCTTCAGGCCCAGCCAGGTGAAGAAGATGACGAGCGGGATCATCCCGACGATGGGCACGTTGTCGGGCGCCGAGCTGATCTTCCAGAGCTGCCCCCAGTCCTCGACCATCAGGGCGAAGAGGCCGAGCACGGCGATGCTGACGACGAGCCACAGCAGCCAGCGGTTGCTGCGCGGCCGGGGGATTGCCATTGACATTGTCAGTCTCTCCAGTAGCCGTTAGCTCTTAGCCGTTAGCTCATAGCCGCCTGCGATTGACCTCTTGTCATTTAGCCCTCGGCTTCCGGCTCTGCGGATGCGACTAACAGCCAAGGGCCAACAGCTAACAGCTATTTCTTCACCGCCTTCATCTCGGATTCGAGCATGACGGGCGCGGGGCCCGAGATGCCGCCGTCCTTGCGTATGCGCCAGAAGTGGACGGCCATGAAGAGCGAGGCGACGACGGGGATGCCGATGCAGTGCCAGATGTACGAGCGCAGCAGGGCGTTGGCGTCCACGATGGAGCCACCCAGGAGCCCGAAGCGCACGTCGTTGAAGGGCGTCATCCCCAACTGCGGCCCGAACGGGCCTTCGCTCCCCAACCCCGGGGTGGCGCGCGCCATGTTCGTCCCCACCGTCACCGCCCAGAAGCCGAGCTGGTCGTCCGGCAGCAGGTACCCCGTGAACGAGAGCAGCATCGTCAGCACCAACAGCACCACCCCGACGCACCAGTTGAACTCGCGCGGCCGCTTGTAGGAGCCGGTCAGGACGACGCGGAACATGTGGAGCCACGTCGTGATCACCATCAGGTGCGCGGCCCAGCGGTGCATGTTCCGCAGGAGCTTGCCGAACGGCACGTCGTGTTCGAGGTAGAGGATGTCGCGGAACGCCTGCACCTTCGTCGGGTGGTAGTAGAACATGAGGAGGATGCCGGTGAAGGTCAGCACGATGAAGAGGTAGAAGGTGATGCCGCCCATGCCCCACGTGAACGAGTAGCGCGTGGCGTCGCGGTTGACCTTCGCCGGGTGCAGGTGCAGGAAGACGTTCGAGAGGATGGCTAAGGAGCGGTTGCGCGGGTCGGAGCGGTCGTGCGAGACGCGGAAGATGGACTTCCAGAGCTGCGTCTGCTGCGGGTCTTTGTAGGTCTTGGCCTCGGCCTCGGCGCGCTCCTTGAGCGCCACGCCCTGCGCGCGCGCCCTCGCGACCACCCCCGTGCCCTTCCCCTTCGGCGCGAGCTGGCCGTCGCCGTTCCCATCGGGTCGTTCAGGCTCCATGACCTCTCTCTCCTACCGGGATGATTCCAGGCGCCGCCGAGGACGGCGCGGCCTCAGGCGATGGGCAGGTACGCGCCATCCTCGTTGAACTGATCGACCTTCCCCTTCTCGCGGAGGAAGAGCTTGTTCGTGTTGACGACGACCTGCCCCGTCGGGTCGAGGTAGACCTGCGCGCGATCCATCGGGCGCGGCGCCGGCCCCTCGAAGTTGACGCCCTCGCTGTCGTAGCCGCTGCCGTGGCAGGGGCACTTGAACTTGTTCTCGCTCGCCTTCCAGTCGGGCGTGCACCCGAGGTGCGTGCAGACGGCGCGGATGACGAACAGGCGCTCCGTGTTCTTCACCACCCAGATGCGGTACTGCTGCTGCCACTTCGTGTCCACGCCGAGCGCGTAGTCTCCGGGGAAGCCGATGCGGAAGATGCTGGAGGGCTCGAAGAGGGCGCGCGGCAGGAAGAAGCGCGTCGTCGCCGCCCCGATGACGGCGATGAAGCTGAACAAGCTCCCCCAGACGATCCAGCGGCGCAACTGGTTGACCGAAGGGTCGGGCAGGCTCTGCACGAGCGGCCCGGCGGCGGGCGGCTTCGCGGGCGGCTTCGACGCGACGGCCCTGGCGACGCCCGCGTTGACGGAAGGGGTCGGGGTGGAGGTCGTCTTCGAGGCGCCCGACTCGGGCGCGACGCGCGCGGCCGGAGGCGTCGCGGCCGGGAAAGACCGGGCGGGCGTGTCGCCCGGAGGCGCGTCCGCGGCGACCGTCCCCGAAGAGGCGCGGCGCGCGGGCGGCGTCACGGACGTGCGCTCCGGCGTGGGGTCACGGCGGGCGGCGTCGCCGCGCGCGGCCGCGAGCAGCTCCGAGACCGAGGGGCGTGCCCCCCCGGCCTGTTCTTCAACTCCCGTCTTGTCCCCTTGATCGTTCCCCTGAGCGCTGGATGCACTCTCGGCGGGCGGAGTCGGATTGTCGTTCTGATCCACGCCGCGACCTCCCTTCAGTTAGCTTTGACTTGAGAACTAGTCAGCAAGCCGGGGCTTCAGGCGTAGGCCATGCGCGAGACGGTAAAATACACCGCAAGAAGAGCTGTGAACTCGACTTTCCGCGCGTGGATTCAAATGCTAGTGCGTGACATGAAGTGCGCCGCGCCAAAATATCTGATTAAAATGGCTTGGCTTCGACGCCTTTATACCCCTTCCGCCCCCCGCGTGGCAAGATTTATTTTTTACTACGAGGGCGATGTCCGGAGGGTGCCGGGGCGCGGCGGAAGCCTCGACTTGAGCCGACGGGAGGCAGAAAATGTCAGTCAAACCGCACGTAGTCTTCTACACCAAGCCCGGCTGCCACCTCTGCGACGAGGCACGCGCAGAGATGGCGCGTGCGGGCTGCGACCAGTCCTACACCTTCGAAGAGGTGGACATTCTTTCAGACCCCGAACTAACTCGCCGCTACGGCTGGGACATCCCCGTCGTCCTCATCGACGGCACACACGCCTTCAAACACCGCCTCACCGCCGCCGGGTTCCGCGAGGCAATCACACGCGCCACGCCCCCGAGTCAGAACCGCCCGCGGTAGCGGGTGGGTCGTGCTTACGCAATGTACCTCTTAAACGTAAGACCGACCCACCCGCTACCGCGGGCGGTTCTGACCCGATTTCTTGTGTCTAAGGCCGGAAGCGCTGGCGGTACTCGATGGACGAGATGAACGCCTTGACCAGTTCGGCCCGCCGGTAGTCGCCGCCGAAGTCGTTGAGCTTTGTGAGCCAGAAGTTGTAGCCGTCGAAACTCGTGTCGGGCGCGGCGTCGGGGTCGCGGCGGAGGTAGCCGAAATACTGCATGAGCACGAAGGCGCGGTTGAACTCCGCGGCCTGGAAGTCCGCGTCCTCGGCGATGCGGCGCAGCGCGGAGGCGCGCGTCTCGCGGCCGTCGGCGAGGCGCGCGGCGAGGTCGGCGGCCTCGGCCGGCGTGAGCACGAGCCCCGCGTTCGTGTTGAGCGCGTTGACGTAATCCGTCGGCGTCTGCCCCGTCGAGTAGAGGTTGACGAAGGCGGCGCGGTCCACAAAGGCGTTGACGAAGTCACGCTTGTTCGCCTCCAGCCGCCCCTCCCAGTTCGGCGCGCCGACGATGAGGCCGCGGCTGAGCTCCTGCGTGTCGCGCAGGAAGTCGTTGAAGCGGACGGGCACGGGCGTCCCCGGCACGTTGCCGAAGGCGGCCTTGTGCAGGAGGTAGGCGAGGTAGCCGGTCTGCTGGAACTCGATGGAGAGGAAGAAGGCCGCGCTCGTGTCGATGCGCTTGACCTCGCGGCACGCGGCGTCGGCGCCGCACGACTCGATGCCCTGCGTCCAGAACTGCAAGCCGTCGGCGTCGGGCTGGCGGTTGAGGAAGTCGTGGTAGTGCTGCGTAACGAAGAAGTCCGAGCGGTCAATCGGGTTGTCAGGGCTGGTCGCCGCGTCGTCGTCCTGGATCGTAATGGTTCGACTCGGGAAGGCTTCGAGAATCCCCCGGCTGGCGACGAAGTTGCTGAGCGTGACCATCAACACCTCGTCCGCCTCGTCCGTCTCGTCGTTGGTGATGAGCACGTCGAACGTCTTGAGGGTCTCGCCGGGGGCGAAGTGGAGCGTGCCGCGCGCGGGGGTGTAGTCCTTGCGCGCGGTGGTGTTGTTGTCGGACGTGGCGTAATCGACGTAGATGTCAACGGTGGTGTCGCCCGAGCGCGTGACGGGGATGGAGGCGGCGCCCGAGTTCTCGGACAGGACGGCGGACGGGAAGCCGAAGCGGATTTCGGGCGTCGGCGTCACGGTCGGCGGGAGTGCCGGGCCGTTGTCCACGAGCGGGTAGATGTCGCCGCCCCCGTAACTCGCCGCGTAGAGGTTCCCAGCCTCGTCTTCGCCGAAGGCGGAGATTTGAATCGAGGTGTCGAGCAGCAGCGAATTCTGCCACGCCGCGCCCGTGTCTCTGAGAGCCCAGATGCGGCCGCTGCAAAAGTCTCCGTAGAAGTAGAGCCCCTGCATCCGCGGGAAGGCGCCGGCGCGGTAGACGTAGCCGCCCGTCACCGAGCAGTTCCCGCCCGAGTGGTCGTACTCGAGGATGGGCAGCGTCAGCCCCGCCATGCTGCAAGGGTTCGGGTTGAAGCAGTGCACGCCCTCCATGATGCGCCAGCCGTAGTTCTCGCCGCCGTCGCTCGACGCGTCCTGAAAGTCTATCTCCTCGAACGAGCCCTGCCCCACGTCCGCGATGAAGAGGTCGAACATCGTGCGGTCGAAGGAGAAGCGCCACGGGTTGCGCACGCCGGTCGCCCAGATTTCGGGGCGGAAGCCCGCGGTCGTGACGAAGGGGTTCGAGGCCGGCGAGGTGTACGTGAAGGGACGGCCCGACTCCGTGTCTATCCGCAGGATTTTGCCGAGCAGCTCGGCCGGGTTCTGCGCGCGGTTGCCGGGGTCGCCGCCCGAGCCGCCGTCCCCCATGCCGACGTAGAGCATCTTGTCCGAGGGGCCGAAGGCCAACTGCCCGCCGTTGTGGTTGGCGAAGGGCTGACCGACGGTGAGGATGAACTGCTCGCTCGCGGGGTCGGCCGCGTCCGGGTTCGACGCGTCGCGCCGGAAGCGCGAGACGACGGTGTTGCCGGCCGTGTTCGTGTAGTTGACGTAGAAGTAGCCCTTGCGCGCGTAGTCCGGCGGGAAGGCGAGGCCGAGCAGTCCGCGCTCGCCGCCCGCGCTGATGCGGCCCGCGATGTCTAAGAACGGCGACGACTGGAGCACGCCGCTCTTGACGATGCGGACGCGGCCGCCCTGCTCGACGACGAAGATGCGGTTCGAGTTGTCGCCCGCGTGGCCGATGCCGACGGGCGCGCTGAATCCCTGAATCGGCGTGCCGAGCGCGAGCGTCGGAAGCTCCGGCGTCTGCGCGTGCGCGACCGGGGCGGACGAGAACGGGCCGAATGAGACAGCGTTGAGGAGACAGGCGAAGGCCGCGACGAGAAACGTCGCGGAGAGAAGACGGCGAGACATACTCCCCTCCCTTATTCGAGGTGACGCGTTAAAGCCCTCCCTACTCCGCGGCGAAGTGAAGCGCGCCGGCCTTCTCCTCAATCGCCGAGTAGAGCTGTTCGCGCTCCCGCTCGTCGGCCGTGTGGCGGTAGGCGTGCAGGAGTTCTTTCAGTGACGCAAGCTCGCGGTAGAGACCCGCGTCCTCGACCGGGGGAGTCAGGTACGAGACGAGCCCGGCGTAGGAACGCCGCCGTGCGATTGACCCTTCCGAGGGGTTGTTGACGCTGTAAAGATAGACGTGGGGCAACTCTCCAATCAAGCGGTCGGGCCAGCACTCGCCCGAGAGCCCCGCCTGCTTGCCGGGCATGAACTCAAGCGAGCCGTGCGTGCCGACGTGCACGACCGCGTCGGCCTTGAAGACCTTCTCAAGATACGTGTAGAGCGCCGCGAAGCCGTGGTGCGGCGCGCCGCCGCGCGACATGAGCAGCCGCATCGGGTCGCCCTCGTAGCCGAAGGTCGGCTGCACGGCGACGAAGACGTTACCCAGGCGCACGCCCTGCACGAGCAGGTCGCGCCCGAACGTGCCTATGCGCCCCGGCGCCGCGCCCCACTCGGCCTCGATGTCGGCGGCGTAAGGGCAGAGCCGCAGGTACTCCTCGACGTTCATCCGGTAGGCGACGTTCGCCACCGCCCCGAAGCTCTCGGAGTTTCCGCCCAGCAGCATCTCGCGCAGCGCGTCGGCGTCCGACGGCACTTCCACGTCGTAGCCGTCCGCGCGCAGACGACAGAGTATCTCGTGCAGGCTCGGGAAAACGTCGAGGTCGGCGGCCGTCCCAATGTTGCCCTTGTTGGGCGGGAAGCAGAAGAGGACGAGCGCGACCTTCAACCCTTTTCGTTCTTCGGTCTGCATCCGGTTCCAGCGCCGCAGTCGGCGCGCGATGCGCTGGCAGCGTTCTTCGAGCGCGGCCGGCTCGACGCCCTCGGCCGGCATCCCCCCGTAGACGAACGGCTCGGTCGCGCCGTCAATCTCGGGAATCGCCACCTGCATCCCCGCCTGCACCGGGTTGAGCCCCGTCCACGACTCGCGCCACGACTCAATCGTCTGCACGTCCAGACTGACGGCCGAGCGCAGGGGCACGTTCAACCCCTTCAGGAACTCGACGGCCGCCTCGCTGTCGTTCATCGCCGGCCCGCCGACGAAGCTGAAGCCGGTCAGCGAGACGATCTGGCTCACACGCGCACGGGGCGGAAGCCCGACCGTGGGGGAGGGCGCCTGTCCTCCGTTATCATTCTTCTCATCGGAGCCGTTACGCCCTCCCTCACGGTCGGGCTTCCACCCTTCGACGAAGAAGGCGGAACATGCGTCGCGATTGTCCATGAAGGTCGAGATGACCGGGAGCACGGCGAGCCCCTCGCGCTCGACGGCGCGGACGAGCGCGTCGTAGTGTTTGCGCGTCCCGCTCACCACGTTCGTCCGCATCAGCAGGAGCCCGACGGTCTTCGACGCTTCGAGCGGCTGCGTCCCGCCGCGCCGCGCGCGCGCGTCGTACCAGCGCCGGTACGACTCGAAGCTCTCGAAGATGGACGCGGCCTCGGGGTGGTAGACGCCGACCGCCGGCACGCTCTCGGGCGGCGGCACCTTCGCGCTTGCGAGCCGCGCGTTGCCGCCGTAATGCTTGAGCGCGTAGAGGAGCATCGAGGTGATGTTGCCCGGCGTCGGCTGTAGGAAGTAGCAGAAGAGGTAGAGGTAGTGCTTCAGGTCGCGCAGGCGCCCCGCGTTCGGCACGAAGCGCAGCAGCGCGGGCATGCGCTCGACGAGCCGCAGATACTGTCCGTGGCCGCTTCCCTTCCGGCGCGCGCGCGCCTGCTCGCCCATCCACGAGCCCACGCTCTTCAACAGACGCCGCGCGCGCCCCGCGCCGCCGACGCCTTCGGGCTCGTCCTTCGCCCCGAAGCTCAACGCGCCCATGCGCGTCTGCCGCATCAGCTCCGGCATGCAGTTGATGACGACGACCGCCCGGCCGGACTCGCCGTGTCGCTTGAGCAACCGAATCAGACGCGACGCGTTCTCGCCGTCCGTGACGTGTATGACGAAGACGACCTCCGACCCGCACACGTCGCGCTCGATTGACGCCCACTCGTCTTCGGCGAGCGGCGCGCCGAGGTTGTAGGCGCACACACTCAGGCCCGCCGCGTGGCGGCGGTTAATCTCCTCCTCGGCGCGCCGCAGCGGGCCGAGGAGGCTCGAGCCGACGATGAGCGCGGTTATCTTCATGCGACGCCTTCGATGCGGTCTTCGAGGTCGGCGAAGGCGTCGCGGAGTTTTTCGACGACGCCCGCCTCGGCCGCCCAGAAGCCGCGCCCCTCTGCTTCGAGCAGGCGCGCGACGAGCGAGCGCGCCGAGTGCGGGTTGAGGCGCGAGAGCCGTGCCAGCATCTCCTCGTCGAGCACGTACGTGCGCGCCACCTCGTCGTAGACCCAGCCGTCCACGGCGTCGGCCGTGGCGCTCCAGCCGAAGGTGTTCGTGACGTGGCTCTCGATCTCCGCGACGCCGCGGAAGCCGTGGCCGAGCATCCCCTCGTACCACTTCGGGTTGAGCGTCTTGGCGCGCGTCTCCAGCCTCACCATCTCGGGCAGAGTCCGCACGCGCGCGTCGCGCGAGACGGCGTCGGAGAGGTAGACGGCCGGGCGCGCCTGCGCGTGCCGCTCGACGGCCTTCGAGACGCCGCCGAGGTATTCGAAGTAGTGGTCAACGTCCGTGATGCCTATCTCGAACGAGTCTACGTTCTGATACGCGGCCTCGACGTTTGAAAGCGCTCGGGACAGAGCGCCGCGCGCCTCGCGGCCTTCGAGCGCGCGCCCGTCACGCCCGCGCCCGTAGGCGAAGCACTTGCGCGTGACGAAGAGGTCGCCGAGGGCGTCGGCCGTCTCCCACTGCGAGTCCATCACCATGAAGTTGACGTTGGTGCCGTAGCTGCCCGGCGCGTTCGAGAAGACGCGCAGCGCCGCCTCGTCGAACGTGCAGCCGTCGCCCTCGACGCGCCCGCGGACGTTGGCGCGGACGGGGTTCAACTCGTCGGGCTCGTCCAGCTCGGCCACGCAGCGCACGGCCTTGTCGAGCAGCATCATCGTCGCGCCGAACAGGTCGCGGAAGATGCCCGAGACGGTCATCACCACGTCCACGCGCGCGCGCCCGAGTTCTCCGAGCGGGACGGGCTCGACCTCCGTCACGCGGTTCAGCGAATCCCTGCGCGGGCGCACGCCGAGCAGACGCAGCGCCTGCGCCACGCCCTCGCCCTGCGTCTTGATGTTGTCCAGCCCCCAGAGCACGAGCGCCATCGTGCGCGGCTGCCGGCCGTGCTCGGCGCGGTGGCGTTCGAGCAGCGTGTCCACGACCCGCCCGGCGCGCTCGTAGGCCGCGTGCGAGGGGACGGCGTATGGGTTGACGGCGTGCGTGTTCCTCCCCGTCGGCAGCACCGCCGGGTTCTGCACGATGTCGGCGCCGGGCCCGGGCTCGACGTACTCGCCGCGGAGCGCGCGCGCGAGGCCGTCCAGCTCGCCGCTCGTCTGAAGCCGAGCGCTTATCTCCCCGAGCAGCTCGAAGACCTTGAGGGCTTCTGACGGCTCGACCCGCGCGACGCTCTCAAGCAATCGGCACGCAGAGTCCGCGCCCTCACGCAGAAACAGTTCGACGGAGGCGCGCACCGCTTCGTCCACGCGCGCGCGCGCGCGCCAGCCCGCTTCCGATTGGTCGCAGAGAATCTGTTCGTAAGACCCGAGGCCGAGACCTTCCGAGACGAGGTCGTGGAGGGCGCGCGCGCCGCGCTCGGGGCGGTCGAAGGAGGCGACCGCGCGCAGGAGGTCTGCGCGCTCGCGCTCGACGCTCGCGCGCCCGAAGACGTGCAGCCCCGTCGGGATCAGACGCTGCTCGACCTCCACGACCCGCTCCCACAGTTCGAGGACGCGGCGGTCACGCTCTGCGTTCGACTTGTCGCTCCGAGGTCTACTCATCGAAGTAACTGACGGGCGTTGTCTCCGACAACATCTGCGGCAGACGCACGTAACCGCCGCCGAGCGCTCCGGCGAGAAAGCGCCCTTCGCCGCCGACGGTGAAGCGGCTCTGCGTATCAACAACGATGGAGGCCGCGCACGCGCGCGCGAGCGACCCGCCGAGGGAATTAATCTCCTGTCGAATCCGCTCGGCGCGCGACGCCCTGTCCCCACCGCTTTCATCGTCCAGTGGCACGTTCGCGCGCCCGTCCGTGAAGACGACGAGGCGGACTCTGCGCGCACCCGTCGAGGCCGCGCGGCGCGCGACATCGAGGGCCCGCAGCAGCCCCGAGGCTAGAGGGGTCGCGCCGCCGACCGGCAGCGCGTCGAGCAGCGCGCGCGCCCTCGTGACGGAGTTCGACGGCGGCAGCAGAAGCTCCGCGCCCGCGCCCCTGAAGACGATAAGCGCGACGCGGTCGCGGTTGACGTACGAGCGGCGGAGGAGCTGCGCCAGCGCGCCCTTCGCCTGCCCGATGCGGTTGAGGGCCATGCTGCCCGACGTGTCCACGACGAAGACGAAGAGCGTGCCCGACCTGCTCCTGTAACGCTTGAAGCGCAGCGCTTCCGGCGCGACGCGAAACCTTAATTCGGCATGAGCCCTGGCGCCGGGAGTACGCCTGTCATTTAACGCTTGCATGACGGCCGCGGCCCGCAGCGTCGCGTCGAGCGCGACCCTTCCGCCGTCCGACTTTGAAGGAGTCGCCCCCGCGTACCGCCCGCGCGCGGAGAAGGTCGAGCCGCCCGAACCCGCACGCCTTCGAGCCGCCGCGCCCGCACGCGTGGACTGCCGCGCCTGCGCAGACTCATCCTGAGCGAGCGCGTCCGGCCTCAGCCCGACTTCCGCCGGAGGCAGAACACGAACATTCTCATCAAGGCCCGCGCGGCTCTCATCTCCTTCGACGGCTTCGACCCGCCCCTTGCCCCTGGCGTCTTCGGAACCTTTGCCGCGGCGGCCGGCGGGGGCGGGCTCTGACGGAGCTTCCTCACGGCCGAAGACCTCTTCCGTCGCCTTCTCGACGCGTGCGGTGCCGCCGCCCTGTTCGAGCGGGTCGCGGCGCAGTCGGTGGCGCAGCGACATCGGCGCGACCCTCCGCACGTCTGAGGCCGACACGGTGCGCCGACCTTCGAGCGCGGCCAGTGCGCGCGCGGCGCGCGTCAGGGTTATCTCGCCGCGGTGGCCGTCCACGCCGAGTCGCAGGCACAGCTCGGCAATCTGTCGCAGGACGGCGCGCGGGACCGCCGTATCGGTGTAGAGCGCGGCCGCGCGCGTGACGCGGCGCCTGAGTCGCGCCTGCTCGGTGTGGGCCGAAAGGTTGAAGGCGGCAGGGTCGCGGTCGAACGCCTCGCGGCGCTCGACGATGAGGACGCGGCTGTCCAAATCCCTCTCCGTCTCGACCTCGACGCAGAGGCCGAAGCGGTCGAGCAGTTGCGGCCGAAGCTCACCCTCCTCGGGGTTGCCGGAGCCGACGAGGACGAAACGCGCGGGGTGTTCCGCCGAGACGCCCTCGCGCTCGACGCGGTTGCGACCCGTGGCGGCCACGTCGAGGAGCAGATCGACGAGGTGGTCTTCGAGCAGGTTCACCTCGTCGATGTAGAGGAAGCCGCGGTTGGCGCGCGCGAGCAGCCCCGGCTCGAACGCCTTGACGCCTTCTTTGAGCGCGCGCCCGAGGTCGATGGTGCCGCACACGCGGTCTTCCGTCGCGCCCAGAGGCAGTTCGACGACGGGCACACTCTTCCGCTCGCGCTTGAGCCCCGCGCCCGCCGAGAGCGCCGCCGAGCAGTCGTCGCAAAGAGCCCCTGAGCCGGAAGGGTCGCAGTTGTAGGCGCAGCCGCGCGCGGCCGCGAGGGAGGGCAGGAGGTCTGCCAGCGCGCGCACGGCCGTGGACTTCCCCGTCCCGCGGTGCCCCGTGACGAGCACGCCGCCGACCGCGGGCGCGACGACGTTGAGCAGCAGCGCGAGCTTCATCTCCTCCTGGCCGACGATGGCCGTGAAGGGGAAGACCGGGCGCGCGGCCGAGGGTTGTCCGCCCTTGTTTTTACCGGGACGACCTGCCATGTGGTCTGGAACGAGAAAGAGAACCGAGGAGCGAGAAGGATTATAAACAGTTCGGGGCGGAACGGAAGAGAAATAATTTCAAATCTCGGTTGGATGTTGGGTGCCGGGTGCCGGGTGCCGGGTTTTGGTTGAAACCTTCAGCCCAACACCCAAAACCTAAAACCCAAAACCCTCTTCAAGGCTCGATGGACATTTTGAGGATGTTGGCGAGCGCGCGGCGTGTGACTTTGCCGTCACGGCCGACGATGACGACCTGGTTGTTCTCGACCGTCACGCGGCGGACGCCGCTCATGTCGCGTTCGAGCAGCTCGCCGTCCTTGGTGATGATGATGAGCCGTTGCGATGGCGCGGGCGGCGTCGGCGGCGGCTCCGGCGGAGCGTCCGCGGAAGGTTCGGCACCCCTCGCTTCGGCGCTCTCGCGGGTCGAGCCGCGCCGAGGGTTGCGTGCGCCGCGGCGGCGCGGAGTTGTCGCGGGGGCGGGTTTTTCGGCCGGCGCGGAGGTGCCGGCGGTCGTCCCGTCCGAAGGCTTCGGCTCTGTGCCTTCGGGCTGCGCGGGCTGTGCGGCGCTCTCGCTTGCGCGGGAGCGGGGCGCCGGTCGATTGTTTCGGCCGCGCCGGTTCGTGTTCGACCTGCGCCCGGTCGTCCTCTCGGGCGTGGGCGTCGGTGCGGGCGTCGGTTCGACCGTGGCCGTCTCTTCCGCGGGCGTCGGTTCGACCTTCGGCTCTTCGATGCGCGCGCCGGTGGAGGTCACGCGCCGCGTGTTCGGGCCGCGGGGCGCGGTCGAAGAGAGGGTCGGGGCTTCTGTCGCCGGCTGGTTCGCGAGTTCGGGCGGGGCGGGCAGGAACGAGCCGCCGAAGGTGACGCGGTACGTGCCCTCCACGTCGCCGACGGCGCGCGCCTCGACGCGCAGGACGAGCGTCTGCTCGGTGCGCAGGTAGAAGCTCTTCGTGAGCCTGGCCGCGTCGCCGAAGAGCGTGAACTTGACGAGCGGGCGGAAGCCCGTCGCCGTGAACACGTCCACGTCGCCGATAAGCTCGTTCGTTTCGAGGTTGATGACGAGATCGCCCTCCGCGCCGCGGAAGACGTAGAAGTGGCGCGTGCGGCGGGCGTCGCCCAAGTCGCGCGGCGCGATGCGCCCGCCCAATTCGCCCGTGAAGACCGGCGTCGGGAAGTTCGCCTCGGAC
This sequence comes from Pyrinomonadaceae bacterium, assembly GCA_036794905.1. Lineage (GTDB taxonomy): Bacteria > Acidobacteriota > Blastocatellia > Pyrinomonadales > Pyrinomonadaceae > QHXN01. The sequence goes on from DAIRFV010000016.1 coordinate 20,589, forward strand.
GACTGTGCGCGGGTCGCCGCCGCCGCCGTGTTGACGAGGAGCCATGCGGCGACGGCCAGTAAGACCTTGCGCGACTTTGGACTGGATTTAAAAAGCATGACAACCGGCCCCCGCGAGATTGCCGAGTTTACCAGCCGCCGCCAAAGGCCGTAAACCGTAAACCGTGAACCGTGGCAGGAAAAAGCCGTAAGCGGTAAACCGTAAACCGTGACAAGCAGAAACTGCTTTCATCTTGTCACGGTTTACGGTTTACCGCTTACGGCTTTTTATGCGGAAGGGGGGACTCGAACCCCCACGAGTTGCCTCACACGCCCCTCAAACGTGCGCGTCTACCAGTTCCGCCACTTCCGCTCGGGGTTGCCAAAACAGACTAACAAATAACACCGGCGCCGTTCAAGTCGGCCTCAAGATATGAGGCCGATTGGCGCGACTACTTCGTCGCCGGGCTGGCCGCGGTGGCCGGCGTGGCCGCGGGACTCGCGGCCGGGCTCGCCGCCGGAGTCGTCGCGCCGGAGCCTTCGGCGGGCGAAGCCGCGGGCGAGGCGGCCGGGGCCGCGCCTTCGGCCGGAGCCGCGGGGCTCGCCACAGGCGTCGGGGTCGGCTGCGGCGCCACGCCGCCCTCCATCAGCGAGCGCTGGCCGCCGCCCAAGCCGAAGCCGAGCAGCAGCGCCACGATGAAGAAGGTCGCGGCCGCGCCGATGGTGATCTTGGCCAGGATGGTCTGCGTGCCGCGCGGGCCGAAGGCCGTGGAAGAGATCGAACTGGTGAAGAGCGAGCCGGCGTCGGCCTTGCCCGGCTGCAAGAGCACCGAGACGATCAGCACGATGCAGGCCAGGATGAAGAGACTGTAGAGCAGATAATAGAGCAAAACGTTTCAGACCTCGATTCCGAGCTTACCTGTCGTAATTAACGATCTTCGCGAACGACCCTGCGTCAAGGCTCGCGCCGCCGACGAGCGCGCCGTCCACGTCCGGCTGTTTCATCAGTCCCGCGATGTTATCGGGTTTGACCGAGCCGCCGTAGAGGATGCGGAGCGCGGCGGCCGCTTCCTGCGAGAACCTACCCGCGAAAACGCGCCGGACAAACGCGTGCATCTCCTGCGCTTGCTCCGGCGTCGCTGTACGTCCCGTCCCGATGGCCCAGACCGGTTCGTAAGCGATTATGATACGTTCGAGGTCGGAGGCTGTCAAATCGCGCAGGCCGCCCTCGACCTGCCCCTTCACGACACTCTCGGCCGCGCCGCCGTCGCGCTGCTCAAGCGTCTCGCCGACGCAGACGATGACCGTCAAGCCCGCCTGCAAAGCCGCCAGCGCCTTGCGGTTCACGAAGTCGTCCGACTCGTGGTAGAACTGCCGCCGCTCGGAGTGGCCGACGATGACGTGCGTGGCGCCCGCGTCGCGCAGCATGTCGGCCGCGACCTCGCCCGTGTGCGCGCCGTGTTTCGACTCGGTCGAACAGTCCTGCCCGGCCACGCGTATGTTCGAGCCTTCCAGACGGTCGGCCACCGTCTTCAGCGCCGTGAAGACCGGCGCGATGACGACCTCGCAGTGGTTCGCGTTCGCAACCTGTGGCTTCAACTCGACCGCCGTCTGCACCGACTCGGCGATCAGCTTGTACATCTTCCAGTTTCCGGCAATGACAGGTTTACGCATAAGGGTGCTGGGTGTTGGGTGCTGGGTGCTGGGTGTTAGGTTTTGGGTTTTAACCAGCACCCAGCACCCAGCACCCAGCACCTTACTTGTCGTTCAGGGCAGCAACGCCGGGCAGTTCGTCCCCGGCGAGGAATTCGAGTGTGGCGCCGCCGCCCGTCGAGATGTGCGTAATCTTGTCGGCAACGCCGGCCTGTTGGATGGCCGCGACGGAGTCGCCGCCGCCGACGATGACAATCCCGCCCTTGTCGGCCGCCTCGGCCACGGCGCGCGCGACGCCGACGGTTCCCTCCTCGAAGCCCTTCTCTTCGAAGACTCCCATCGGGCCGTTCCAGATGATGGTCTTCGCGCCCTCAAGCTCGTGCGCGAAGAGCGCGACCGTCTCGCGGCCGATGTCGAGGCCGACGAGACCCTGGTTGGTGAACTCGACGGGGATGGTCTTGCGGCTGTTGAGCGGGTCGTAGCTGTCCACGACCTGGTGGTCTGTCGGCAGCACGAGGCGGACGCCCTCGGCCACGGCGCGCTGCTTGATCTGGCGCGCCGTCTCCATCATCTCGTCCTCGACGAGCGACTTGCCCGTGTTGAAGCCCTCGGCCTTGAGGAAGGTGTAGGCCATCGCGCCGCCGATGAGAATCTTGTCCACGTGGCGGTCGATGAGCGAGTTGATGACGGGAATCTTGTCCGAGACCTTCGCGCCGCCGAGGATGGCGACGAACGGGCGCTCCGGGTTGTTCAGGACGCGCCCGAGGTATTCGAGCTCCTTCTCCATCAAAAGCCCCGCCGCGGCGCGCTCGACGTGCTTCGTGATGCCCGCCGTCGAGGCGTGCGCGCGGTGCGCCGCGCCGAACGCGTCGTTCACGTAGAGCCCGTCGCACAGCTTCGCCAACTGGCCCGCGAATTCGTCGTCGTTCTCCTCCTCCCCCTTGTGGAAGCGGAGGTTTTCGAGCAGGAGCACGTCGCCGTCCTTCAACGCCGCGGCCGCCGCATCGGCCTTCTCGCCGACGCAGTCTTCCGCGAAAGCAACGGGCCTGCCCGACACCTCAGACAGGTGCTCGGCCACGGGGCGCAGGGAGTACTTCCCGACGCGCTCGCCCTTCGGCCGCCCGAGGTGCGAAGCGAGGATGACGCGCGCGCCCTCACGTGTCGCGTGCTCGATGGTCGGCAACGTCGCACGGATGCGGGAGTCGTCGCCGACCTTCCCGTCCTTCACCGGCACGTTGAAATCCACGCGCACGAAGACGCGCTTGCCCTTCAGGTCGAGGTCTTTGATGGAAAGCTTCGGCATGGGTTCTGGGTGCTTGGGTGTTAGGTTCTGGGTGCTGGGTGTTAGGTGTTGGTTAGGAAACGTATTTCACCCAACACCTAAAACCCAGCACCCAACACCCCTCCTACAGTCCTTTTTCCCCGAGGAACTTGATGAGGTCGCGCACGCGGCAGGAGTAGCCCCACTCGTTGTCGTACCAGGAGAGCACCTTGACGAGGTTGCCGCCGATGACCTTCGTGTACTCGGCATCGACGATGGACGAGTTGTCGTTCTTGCGGAAGTCCACCGAGACGAGCGGCTCCTCCGAGAAGGCGAGGATGCCGCGCAGCTCCTCGTTCGCCGCGTTCTTCAGCGCCGTGTTGACCTCCTCGGTCGTCACCTCGCGCTCGACCTCCATCACCACGTCCACGAGCGAGACGTTCGGGGTGGGCACGCGCACCGAGATGCCGTCGAACTTGCCCTTCAGCTCCGGCAGGACGAGCGCGACGGCCTTGGCCGCGCCGGTCGAGGTCGGGATCATCGAGAGGGTCGCGGCGCGCGCGCGGCGCAAGTCCTTGTGCGGCAGGTCGAGGAGCTGCTGGTCGTTCGTGTACGAGTGGATCGTCGTCATCTGCGCCGACTTGATGCCGAAGTTCTGGTGGATGACCTTGGCGACGGGCGCGAGGCAGTTCGTCGTGCAGGAGGCGTTCGAGATGACGTGGTGCGCGGCCGGGTCGTAGGCGTCCTCGTTGACGCCGAGCACGATGGTGATGTCCTCGCCCTTGGCCGGCGCGCTGATGACGACCTTCTTGACAGAGCCGCGGAGGTGCTTGGCCGCGTCCTCCTTGCTCGTGAAGCGGCCCGTGGACTCGACGACGACTTCGGCGCCGACCTCCTCCCAGGGAATCAGCGCCGGGTCTTTCTCGGAGAAGACGCGGAACTCGTCGGCGCCGACGCGGATGCCCTTCTCGGTGGCAGAGATGTCCTCTTCGAGGTTGCCGAGGACGGAGTCGTACTTCAAAAGGTGCGCCAGCGTCTTCGTGTCGGTGATGTCGTTGACGGCCACGAAGTCGATGTCCTTGTCGCCGAGGCAGGTGCGCAGGACGTTGCGGCCGATGCGCCCGAAGCCGTTGATTCCAACCTTGATTGCCATTGTGACTGCTAGCCTCCTCGCGGTGCTCTGGATTCGACGCGCACACGTCGCGGCGGAAAACGCCACGGCCCACTCCCTACGGTGCGCGTGTGGACACTGTCAGTTTTCAGGGCTGACTCATAAAGAATGAAAGACTAAGCCCGCACGCGCCCACTGTCAAGCGAACCCTCCGGCGCGCCCGCTCGTCTCACACAGGTCAGTGACGGCCCTCACCGGGAAGGCTTCGGCCGTCCACGCGGAATGCGTTAAATGTATGTTTTTGAAACCCCGTGCGGGCACGGGACGTAGTACGCACAGGCTCGGCCGGGGCGTTGAAGGGTGGTCTTGAGGGCGCCGCGGCCTGCCGTTTGCAACCCCGTTTCGACGTTAGCGCTTCGGAATTTTTTTATTCTCGCGCGCAACCCAGCGCGCAGCCCTTCGGGACAGTTTTAAGGTAGAGAAAATGGTCAAACAGAGTAAGTCTATCAACGCCGGGAAGCGGGCCGCCGCCATCCTCCCCTCCACATGCCTCTGCGCCCTTCTCGTTTTCGGGAACGCGGTGTCCGCTTTTGGGAATGTGCCCACGCGCCGGAAGGCACGCGCCAAGTCCGCCGCCGTCCAGACGAAGGAGAAACCGGTCTCCACGAAGGACGGCGAGCCCTTCGTCGTCGAGACGGCGCAGCAGTCCTCGACGCAGACGCCCGCGCAGCGCGACGCCACCCGCCCGCCGGGGACGCAGCAGCAGCAGACCGTCCCGCCGGGCGCGCGCCCGAACCCGCAGAACCCGCGCACGCCCCCGGCCACGACGCGCCCCGCGCCGCAGACCCCGCCCGGCGTCGAGACGCCCCCCGCTACGCAGACGCCCGCCACGACGAGGCCCGGCACCGCCCCGACCGCTCCGCCCGTGACGACGACCGGCCCGGAGGGCACGACGACGACCACGACCACCCCGGTCGACCCGAACGCGCCGCTTGAGGAGCCGAACTTCCCCGCCGTGCAGCCGCGCCCCGTGCCGCCGCTGCCCCGGCTCGACCGCGTCGGCGTGATCGGCACCGACACGCTCCCGCTCACGCTCAACGAGGCCATCCGCCGCGCGCTCGAAAACAACAACGACATCGAGATCGCGCGCGCCGACGTGCGGCTGGCCGAGCAGACGCTCATCTCCCTGAACGGCGTCTTCGACCCGGTCTTCACCTACACGCCCGAGTACAACAACAGCGTCCGCCCCGTGACCAACGTCTTCGGCGGCGCGGGCTCGGGCGGCAACGTCACGACCACCGACTACAACAACGACGCCTCCATCAGCAAGCAGTTCGGCAAGGGCGGCGGCAACTTCACCTACTTCTTCAACAACACGCGCGAGTCTTCGTCGGCCGACAACATCTCGCTCAACCCGTTCTACTCCTCGGCGCAGGGCATCCAGTTCTCGCAGCCGCTCTGGCGCAACCGCTCCATCGACCGCAACCGCCAGCAGATACGCATCCAGCGCAAGCGCCTGGAGCAGACGGACGCCGACTTCCGCCTCCGCACCATCAACGTCATCTCGCAGGTGCAGAGCGCCTACTGGGATCTGGTCTTCGCGCTGCGCAACGAGCAGAACCAGATCGCCAACGTGAAGCTCGCGCAGGAGAACTTCCGCCGCACGGAGGCGAGCGTCGCCGCCGGCGCGTCGGCCCCGCTCCAGCGCGCCGAGATCGAGACCGAGCTTTCGACGCGCGAGTCGTCGCTCCTCCTCGCCAACCAGCAGGTGACGTTCGCGGAGAACGCCCTCAAGAACCTGCTCATCAAAGACCAGCTCTCGCCCGACTGGTCGAAGGCGCTCGTCCCGACCGACCAGCCCTCGTTCGAGGAGACGCCGCTCAGCCTTGAGACGGCGCTCAAGGAGGCGCGCGAGAACCGCCCCGAGATGCGCCGCCTGGTTCTGGAGGAGGAAGTCAACGACATCAACCTCCAGTTCTACAAGAACCAGACGAAGCCGCGCATCGACCTCGTCGGCACGTTCCAGACCAACGGCCTCGCGGGCACGCTCAACCCCAATCTCGTCGAGACGGAGTCGTCGCCGCTCATCGACGTGACCGGCGCCAACTCGTCGGCCTTCCTCCTGCAGCAGATCAACCTCCTGCGCCAGAGGGAGGGGCTCGGCGACGCCGTGGTGCCCATCATCCCGCCGCAGAACGTGACCCTGCCCCAGCAGTTCATCGGCGGCTACGGTCAAACACTTAAGAACCTCTTCAGCTTCGACACGCGCCAGATCGTCGTCAGCGCCGTCATCCAGTTCCCGCTCAAGAACCGCACGGCCGAGGCCAACCTCGCCTTCGCGCGGATTCAGCGCGAACAGCTCGCGGCCTCCACGCGCTCGCAGGGTCAGACCATCGAGGTCGAGGTGCGCAACGCCGTCCAGGCGGTCGAGACCTCGCGCCGCCGCGTGCTGGCCGCGCGCGCCGCGCTCCGCAGCGCCGAAGAGCAGCTCGCCGGCGAGCGCCGGCTCTACCAGGTCGGCCGCTCGACCACGTTCCTCCTCTTCCAGCGCGAGAACGCGCTCGTCAACGCGCAGAACCAGGAGCTACAGTCGCAGACCGACTACAACAAGGCGCTCGCCGACCTCCAGCGCGCGACCTCCACGACGCTGCGCTCCAACAACGTCATCGTCGAATCGCCGGTCGCCCCCTCGCGGTTCGGTAAGTAGCGCCGACGCTCAGTCACACGAACGGCGGCCGCGGGAGTCGAATCTCTCGCGGCCGCCCTCTTTTGCGCCTTTGCCCTCGCGCGCCCGTTTGCGTATCCTCAGACGCCTTGAAAATCTCCGCCACCATCATCACCTTCAACGAGGCCGAGAACATCGGCGCGGCGTGCGAGTCGGTCGCGTGGGCCGACGAAATTCTCGTCGTCGATTCGCGCTCGACCGACGGCACGCCCGAGATCGCCGCGGCCTGCGGCGCGCGCGTCGTCGTGCGCGACTGGCCCGGCTTCGCCGCGCAGAAGCAGTTCGCCGCCGACTCCGCCAGCCACGATTGGGTCTTCAGCCTCGACGCCGACGAGCGCGTCACGGAAGAGCTTCGCGCGAGCGTCCTGTCCCTGCGCGACGGCGACGCATCGCGACTCGCCGGCGGCTACCGCGTCGCGCGACGCTCTTACTACATGGGGCGTTGGATCAAGGGCGGCGGGTGGTATCCGGACTACCAGTTACGCTTCTACGACCGCCGCCGCGGGCGCTGGGAGGGCGCGCACATCCACGAGTCGGTCAGGATGCAGGCGGGCGCGCGCGTCGCGACGCTCGCCGGCGACCTCCGACACTTCAGCGTGCGCGACGCCGCGCACCACCACCGCATGATCGGCGAGCGCTACGCGCCGCTGGCCGCGCGCCAGATGTTCGAGGCGGGCCGCCGCACCTCGCCGCTCCGCATCGCCACGGCCGCGCCCGCGGCCTTCACGCGCAGCTTCGTCCTCAAGGGCGGCTTCCGCGACGGCCTCGCCGGCCTCGCCATCGCACGCTTCGCCGCCCACCACGCCTTCCTCAAACACGTCATGTTGTGGGAAATGCAGACAGGCGTGAACCGTGAACCGTAAACCGTGACAAGAAGATAAGACAGGCTCTTCTTGTCTTGTCACGGTTCACGGTTCACGGTTCACGGTTCACGGTCTACGATTCTTTACTCTAAA
>DAIRFV010000016.1:28372-46883 GCA_036794905.1 Pyrinomonadaceae bacterium
TCACGGTTCACGGTTCACGGTTCACGGTTCACGGTCTACGATTCTTTACTCTAAAACTTCCAAGTCCGTGCTCTCCAACTGGTGGCGGGGCTTTTCGGGCTTGGGGATGGGCGCGGGGGTGTCCTGCGTGAGCGTGATTTCGGTGAGGAGCTGGTCGGTGAGCTGGCGCGACTCGGCGACGCCCGAGCCCTGGTTGAGGACGACGAAGTAGACCTTGCCGTACTTCTGCGTGTAGACGACGCCGCCGAGGCTCGCCATCCCGCCGTCGTCGTGGACGAGCGTGCCGGTCTTCGCCACGACCGCGCCTTCGAGCGGAGTGCCCACCATCCGGCGCCGCAGCGTCCCGTAGTCGCCGCTCGCCACCGCCATGATGTCCACCAGCTCGAGCCCCTGCCTGCGCGCCTCCTCGTCGAGCGCGCGGATGACCGCCACGAGCCCGCGCGGCGTCATGCGGTTGACTTCGAGCCCCGAGGCGGTCGCGAGCTGCACCTGCTCGGGCGGCAGCCTGAGTTGTTCGACGAGGTACGCGCGCAGGCCCTCCGGCCCGCCGACGAGCGCGCCCAGCCGCTCGGCGACGAAGTTGCTCGAATGCGCGTTCATGTAGAGCAGCACGTCGCGCAGCGGGTACGAGAGCACCGCGAACGTCGGTTCGGTCGCGGGCGCGTCCGTCACCGCGAACGTCTTCGGGGTGAGCTTCACGACCTTGGCGAGTCGCTCGGCCGCCTCCTCGGGCTTGTTCGTGAAGTTGAAGGCGAAGTCGGGCGAAACGGCCAGCTCGCCCTCGAATTTCTTGACGCCGCGCTCGGCCAGCTTCTTCGCCACGAGCGTCGCGTGGAAGTCGCCGAAGGTCGGGTCGCCGCCCGCGACGACCAGACGGCCGCGCAGCACGCCCGACTTGTCCACGTCGCCCTCGATGAAAAATTTCGTCTCGAACCGGAAATCCTTACCGAGCTTACGCAACGCGACGAGCGAGGTCGAGAGCTTCACCAGCGAGGCGGGGTTGTACGTTACGTCCGGGTTGTGCTCGGCGAGCGTGACGCGGCCGTCCTGCGTCTGCACGAGCAGCGCGTGGCGCGCGGGGTCGTCGCCGCGCCCCGAGTACCAGCCGGCCACGTCGAAGGCCGGCGGCGGCGGCGGCGCGGGCACGGCCGACTCGGGCATTGGCTGAGTCTGCGCGGACTGGCCGAGCGGCACCTGTATGTAGGTCGCGACGGCCCGGCGCGCGTCCTTCATCAGCGCGTACGGCGCGAAGGTCAGCGCGAGGATGACGGCCCCGCCGAGCAACATCATCGCGTAAATCGGTTTGCGTGGGTTCAATACGCCGCCCCCCTCATCAAAACGTTCTCGTGAATCACTGTATTATTCCCGCCTTTCACAAAGCATCATAAAGCTTTAATATGCAAATAGGGCGCCACCGCGTCAACCGGCGCCCCGAATTATCCATTCTCCTTTCTTCATCAACATCAGATGGACATTCTTCAAAGATTCGTGACACAGGACGCACTGACGGGACTCCCGGCGTACCTGATCGCCACAGCCGTCGCGGTTCTAGGGGCCATTATCGGCAGTTTCCTGAACGTCGTCATTCACCGCGTCCCGCGCGAGGAGTCGATCGCCTTCCCGGCCTCGCACTGCCCCTCGTGCGACACGGCGATCCGGCCCTACGATAACATCCCCGTCATCAGTTGGGCGGTGCTGCGCGGCCGCTGCCGCTCTTGCCGCACGCCCATCTCGGCGCGCTACCCGGCGGTCGAGCTGCTGACGGCCGCGCTCTTCGCGCTGACTTACCTGCTTCACTCCGGGTTGACGTTATCACTCCCTTTCGACCTCGCCTTCGTCGCCGCCATCATCGCGCTCGTCTTCATTGACGCCGAGCACATGCTTTTGCCGAACGTCATCACGTACCCCGGCACGGCGCTGGCGCTCGCCGCGCGCGTCGTCGTCCCGAACCTGTACGGGGTCGCCTCGCTCGGCGGCCCGGAGACGCCCGCGTGGCTGCTCTCGCTGGGCGGCGCGGTGCTGGGTGCGCTTGCGGGCGGCGGGTTTCTGTGGCTGGTCGGCTGGCTGTGGGAGCGCGCGCGCGGGGTCGAGGCGATGGGGCTCGGCGACGTGAAGATGATGTTCATGGTCGGCGCCTTCCTCGGCTGGCCGCTGACGCTGCTGACGATCTTCATCGGCGTACTAACGGGCTCAATCGTAGGCGTGGCCGCGATGGCGCGGCGCGGCGAGCGCGACATGCAGATGCTCCTCCCCTTCGGCATCTTCCTCGGCCTCGGCTCGCTCGTCAGCCTCCTCTGCGGCACGCGCATCATCGACTGGTACGTGGGAAAATTCTAGGAAGGTGTTAGGTGTTGGGTTTTAGGTTTTGGGTAAAACAGTCTCTTCTTAACCAACACCTAACACCTAACACCTAACACCTAACACCCTAACGACATGCCCCGTCACGAAAACCGTATGCAGTTGGCGCTGGCGCTGTTGGTGGGGCTGCTGCTCCTGGCCAACCTGTTCACGCTGACGCTGGTGGCGCTGTCGCCCGCGACGCGTGCGGCGCGCGCGCCCGTGCTGTACACGGTCTTCCTGCTGACGCTCGTCGTCAGCGTCCCGAGCATCCTGCTGCTGCCGCGCTGGCTCCTGCGGCCGTACCGGAGGCTCGTGGACGAGGCCGAGCGCGCGCCCGTCGAGTCGGCGGCGCGGGGCCGCGCGCAGGACGAGTCGGAGTTCGTGCTCAAAACCTTCCAGGAGGTCGTCGCGCAGCTCCGCGCCAAACAGCGCGAGCTGGAGCGCCTGAGCGCGCGCGCCGCCGAGCGCGCCGCGACCGCCGAGCAGTTCGGCGAGCGCGTCGTCGCGAGCCTCCCTTCGGGGCTCGTCGCCTTCGACTCAGAGGGGTACGCGACCGTAGCTAACGCCCCCGCGTACGCGCTGCTCGGCATGGACGAGCGCGGGCGCGCCGGAGACCCGCGCGCGGGCGGCGAGAGCTACCGCACACTGCTCGGGCGCGCGCCGGAGCTGATCTCGATGGTGGATCACTGCCTGCGCACCGGCGAGCTGTACCGGCGCGCGGAGGCGATGGTGACGCTGGAAGGCCCGCGCCGGCGCAGGCTCGGCGTGACCGTCGCGCCCATCGCCCCCACGCCCGCGGGCGCATCGCGCGGCGTGCTCTGCATGCTGACCGACATCACGGAGGTGGCGGAACTCCGCGAGACGGTCGCGCGCAAGCGCAATCTCGAAAGCCTCGGCGAGATGTCGGCCGGGCTCGCGCACGAGTTCAAGAACGCGCTGGCGACGCTGCACGGCTACGCGCAGCTCTTGCAGAACGCGGCGCTCGACGCCGACGCGCGCGCGTCGGCGACCGCGGCGCTCTTGCAGGAAGTGCGCGGGCTCTCCGAGATGGTCACCTCCTTCCTCAACTTCGCCCGCCCGAAGACGCCCGACCTCGGCGACGTGCGACTCCGCGAACTGCTCGACACCTGCGCCGCAGACCTCGACGCGCTCTTCGCCGCCGGGCGTGTCGCCCTCGACATCGAAGGCGACTTCCCCGAAGTCCGCGCCGACGAGCGCATGCTCCGGCAGGCCGTCGTCAACCTCATCCGCAACGCGGCCGAGGCGATCCCCGAGGAGGCCGCCGAGCGGCGCGTCAACGTCACGGGCTCGCTCGAAACCGACACGACCGGCCGCACGTGGGCGCGGGTCGAAGTCGCGGACACGGGCCGGGGGATTCCCGAAGAGGACTTGCAACGAATCTTCATCCCCTTCTTCACCACCAAGTCCAAGGGTCACGGCGTCGGCCTCGCCCTCGCACACCGCGTCGCCACAGACCACGGCGGCACGCTCTCCGCCGCGAACACGCAGGCGGGCGGAGCCGTCTTCACGCTCAGACTCCCTGCGTAGGCAAGAGGGTCAGTAACACCCGCCGTAACGTGTGCCGCGCGCGAGCACGGCCCCGGCCGGCCCGCCGCCGACGACCGCGCAGCCCGCCTCAGTCGAAACAGCTTCAGCCGCCATCTCCCTTCAACCCTTCGGGGAAGTATTCGCGCCAGCGGCGCGTGACGAGGTCGGCGATGTCGGGGCGGACTAACAACTCGTCGGGGTAGCCCGGCTTCATGCGCGCGTCGATGACGAGGGGCGCGGTGTAGCTGACGTGGTGGCGGCGCAGCTCAATCGCCGCGGCGTGTATGTCGGAGGCGGGCTCGAAGCGCGTCCAGGTGGCCCAGAGAAAATCGGAAGCGGAGCGCGCGACCGAGGCGTCGTCGTGGACGACGACGAGCGGCCAGTCGCCGAAAGACTCTGAGCGCGCGAGGCGCGCGGCGAGTCCCGGCTCGTCCTGAAACGTCGGGCCTTCGACGACGAGACAGCCGGCGCAGAAGACCTCGGCGCGCGTGACGCCCGCGGGCAGCTCGCCCCCGAACTCGCGGGGCAGCTCGCGCACGGCGTCGCCGAGGCCGAGGAGCACGGCCTTGCTGCCGCGGTTGACTGTCCCCGAAGTGTAGTCGAGCGTGTCCATCGAGAGGTTCGAGAAGACGAAGAGGTCGGTCTCGGGGCGGAAGCGCGCGAGCACGTGCTCGAACAGCCGCGGGAAGTCGCGCAGGTCTTGCGGCGTGTCCGTGAGCAGCAGGAACTTGGTGAGCGAGAGCTGCCCTTCGCCGAGGATGCGGAAGGCGGAGACGAGCGCTTCACGCGCGTAGCGCTCGCGCACGACGGCGGCGGCCAGCGAATGAAAGCCCGTCTCGCCGTACGTCCAGAGGTCGCGCACGCTCGGCATCACCAGGGGGAAGAGCGGCGAGAGGAGCTTCTGCAAGTAGTCGCCGATGAAGAAATCTTCCTGCCGCGGCTTGCCGACGACGGTCGCGGGGTAGACGGCGTCGCGGCGGTGGTAGACGGCCTCGACGTTGAAGACCGGGTAGTCGTGCCGCAGCGAATAGTAGCCGTAGTGGTCGCCGAACGGGCCTTCGGGTCGCCGCTCGCGCGGGGGCACGCGCCCGACTAAAGCGAATTCGGCCTCGGCGACGAGGCGGTGCGGGTGGCCTTCGCGCGGCGGATCAACGACGCGAATCTTTTCGCCCGAGAGCACGGAGGCCAGCACCAACTCAGGAATGTCTTCGGGCAGGGGTGCAATCGCGGAGAGTATCAACGCGGGCGGGCCGCCGAGGAACATCGTGACGGGCAAAGATTGTCCGGCGGCTTCGGCCTCGTGGTAGTGAAAGCCGCCGCCCTTGTGTATCTGCCAGTGCATGCCGGTGGTGCGCGCGTCGAAGCGCTGCATGCGGTACATGCCGAGGTTGTGCTTGCCCTTCGAAGGGTGCTCCGTGTAGACGAGCGGGAGCGTGAAGAAGGGGCCGCCGTCCTCCTGCCACGTCGTCAGCACGGGCAGCTCGTCGAGGCGCGCGGGGCTGTCCAGGACTTCCGTGACCGGCGCGCGGCGTACTTTCTTCGTGCCGAGCTTGAGCGCTTCGAGCGCGAGCGCGCGGTGCTGCCAGAGGGCGGCGGGCTTCGGCGGCAGGAGCGATTCGGCGACGTGGACGGCCTGGCGGACGAGCGCTTCGGGCTTCGGCCCGAAGGCGCGCTCGATGCGTCGGGCTGTGCCGAAAAGGTTGGTGACGACGGGGTAGCCGCTGCCCTTCACGCGTTTGAAGAGGAGCGCCGGGCCTGCGCGCTCGATGACGCGGCGGTGTATTTCGGCGAGTTCGAGGGCGGGGTCAACTTCCGCCGCGACTTCGACGAGGTCGCCGTCCGAGCGGAGCAGTGCGAGAAACGAGCGGAGGTTGCGGTGCATACGGCCGCCAGTTAAACACACGGGCGGCCGCCCCACAAAACCGCGCGTTCAGAAGGGCGGCGCCTGCTCTGCGTCGGCGGCGTGGCCCACCTTACGCTGGCGCTTGGGCTCGACGGCGGGCGTCTCTTCGACGCGGATTTGAATCTCGCGCTCGGCGAACTTGGCGGCGTCGGCGATGAGCGGGTCGAGCGACTGCGTGTAGGGCTGGAGGCGTTCGAGCGTGCCGCGGTCGCCGACCGTGGCGAGCACTTCGAGGAGGCGCGCCTGCGTGTGGCCGTTGACGCGGCCGAGGAAGACGTAGAGCGGGTCGGGGCCTTCGAGCTGTTTGAGGTAAGCCACCACCTGCTCGGCCTGCTTCTTCTCGTCGAGCGCGGCGACGAGCTGAAACAGCGTCTCGTTCTTCCCCATCCGGTAGAGCGCCCAGTCGAGCGCGAGCTTCACGCGCGCGTCCTTCTCCTGCACGCGGTAGCCTTCGACGAGCCGCAGATGCTCGACCGCCGCGAGCCGCGCCAGCTCTTCCGCCGCGCCGCGACGCTCCGCGGCGATGCGGCTCGAAAGCTTCCGCGCGACCGCGGAGGAGTCCGCGCCCTGCGCGCGCGCCGGCTCGTCCTGAAGCGTTCGCGCCCGCGCCGGGACGAACGCCTGCGCCTGACCTCCGACGAGAACCGACAGCACAAGGATGGAGACCCGTTTGCTTCTCATGTTACAGCTCCGGACGCCCGTTTGTTGCTGATTCCGGCTTAAGACGCGCGATGTTTGCTCGCCCGCATCTCCGCCTGACAACGTTTGCACGTCCTGTTGCTTCATTGCAGGCCGTGCAGCGAAGGAAGCACGTCCTGCTGCCTTATTGCAGCGCTTGCAATGAAGGATGCACGGCTTGTTGCCTTATTGCAGGGCGTGCATCCATCGCTGCACGGCCTGTTGCCTTATTGCAGGCCGTGCTTACGACGTTTGCACGCCTTGCAGTAAAGGAGTTTTGTTCTGCAACGACGTTGCAGGGCGTGCAGCGAAGGAAACACACCCTGCAACGAAGGATGCACGCCCTGCAATGAAGGATGCAAATTCTGCAACGAAGGATGCAGAACTTGCGACGACGTTGCGGCGAACCGCGAAGCCTTTGCGTTTGCGTCAGGCGCGCTTACTGCTTCGACACGCCGCCGTCGGTCTTGCGGAGCTTGCCGGTGTCGAGGTCGAGTTCGTCGCGCTTGATGACTTCGACCTCGGGGAACTGCTTGCGCAGCGGCTCGATGAAGTCCTTGGCGTCGCCGACGATGACGATGGCGGCGTCTGCCGCGCCGAGGCGCGAGCCGGCGAACTTCTGTATCTGCGCCGGGGTCACGGCCTGCACGCTCGCGATGTAGCGGTTGATCTCGTCGAGGCTCAGCCCGTAGAGCGCGAGCTGCGCGACCTGCGCGACCAGCCCCTCGGTCGTCTCAAGCGTGCGGCCGAAGTTGCCGATGACGACGGCCTTGCGCGGCGTCAGCTCCGCCTCGCTCACCGCCTCGCTCGACAGACGCGACAGCTCGCCCATGAGCAGCGACGCCACCTCCGCGCCCGACTGGTTCTTCGTCTGCGCCGAAGCGACGAACGGCCCCACGTCGCGCCGCGTCTCAAGCGACGAGCGCGCGCCGTAGCTCAGGCCCCGCTTGATGCGTATCTCCTGATTCAAACGCCCCGAGTAGCCCGAGAGCACGGAGTTGGCGACGATGCCGGAGTAGAACTCGGGGTCTGTGCGCGCGATGCCGCGGCGCGCGAAGACGACCGCCGCCTGCCCCGCGCCGGGCATGTCTACGACGACGACGCGACGCTTCCCGGCCGCGCCCGCGGCGCCCGTCGCGGCCGATGCCTGAAGCGCCGTCGAGGGCTTCGCCCAGTCGCCGAACAGGCGCTCGGCGAGCTTGTAGGCGTCTTCGGCCCTGATGTCGCCGCCGAGGACGAGGACGGCGTTGTCGGGGCGGTAGAAGCGCCCGTGGAAGTCCGCCACGTCCTTGCGCTGGATGCGCCCGACGGAGGCGGTCGTGCCCGAGACGGGGTGGCCGTAGGGGCTGTCGCCGAAGACGACGCGTGCGGCCACCCAGCTCGCCAACTGGCCCGGGCTGTTCATCCCAACGCTCAGAGAGTCGAGGTACTGCTGGCGCAGACGCTCGATCTCCTCCTCCTTGAAGACGGGGTTGCGCACCACGTCGGCGAGGACGGAGAGCGCCGCCTCGGTCTTCGAGGAGATGACGTTGACGCTCGCGCGCGAGGCGTCCCAGCCCGCGGCGGAGCCGATGACGCCGCCGAGCGCTTCGATCTCCTGCGCGATCTGCGGGGCCGTGCGCGTCTTCGTCCCCTTCGTCAGCAGCTCGGCCGTCATGTCGGCCAGCCCGCTCATGGCGGCGGGGTCGGCCTCGCCGCCGTTCTTGACCAGGAGCTGCGCGCCGACGAGCGGCGTCGCGTGGTTCTCGATGACGATGACGCGCAGCCCGTTGGCGAGCGTGCGCTCGACCGGCTTCGGCACGTTGACCGAGCGCGGCGCGGCCGGAGGCGGCGGAGTCTCCTGCGCGATGACGGTGGAGCCGGAGGCCGTCTGCGCGCCCGAGCTGTGGGCCAGCCCGAAGGCCGCGAACAAGAGCGCGGCGGCGACGAGCGCCGCGAGCCGGACTTCCTTCAGTGCGTTTCTCATCGGCTTCCCTCCCCGCCGGTGCCCTCGGCCTTCTTCTCGTCGGGCTTCTGCTGCTCGGCCTGATACGTGATGACGAGGCGGTTCGCGTCGGTGAAATACTTCTTCATCACGCGCTGCACGTCGGCGGCGGTGACGGCCTGGAGCCGCTCGATGTCGGTGTTGACGCGCCGGGCGTCGCCGACGATGACGGCGGCCTGCCCGATGGCGAAAGCCTTGCCGCTGTTCGTCTCGCGCTCGCGCAGCGCGTTGGCGACGAGCTGGTTGACGGCCTTGTCGAGCTCGGCCTTCGTCACCGGCTCGCTCTGGATGCGCTTCAGCTCCGCGAGCAGGGCGCGCTCGGCCTCGGCCGGCTGCTTGCCGCTGGCGAGGATGGCGCCGAGGACGAAGAGCCCCGGGTCCTGCCGCAGGTTCGCGCTGGCGAAAGCCTCCTGCGCCACCTGCTGCGTGTAGACGAGCGACTGGTAGAGGCGCGACGACTCGCCGTTGGACAGAATCGACTCGGCCACGCGCAGCGCGTCGGCGTCGGGGTTCGAGACGGGCGGCGCGAGGTAGGTGATGGCGACGGCCGGCAGCGGCACGTTCGGCCCGCGCTCGTCGAAGCGCTTCTCGGCCGTGCGCTCGGGCTCCTTGACGGTCACGCGCGGGATGGCGGCCGACGGCTTCGCGATCTTGGCGAAGTACTTGTCGATCCAGCCGTCGAGCTGCCGCTGCTCGAAGTCGCCGACGACGATGAGCACGGCGTTGTCGGGGCGGTAGAAGGTCTTGTGGAAGGCGCGCACGTCTTCGAGCGTGGCGGCGTCGAGGTCTTCCTTGCTGCCGATGGTCGGGCGCTTGTACGGGTGGACGGAGTACGAGAGCTTGTCGATGGCGTAGAAGAGCCGGCCGTAGGGCGGCGCGAGCACGCCCGAGTTGAACTCCTCCTTGACCACGTCGCGCTCACTGGGGAAATTCTTCTCGTTGACGTTGAGCGACGACATGCGGTCGGCCTCGGCCCACAGCAGCGTCTCAAGATAGTTCGACGGCACGACCTCGTAGTAGTTCGTCACGTCGTCCGAGGTCGAGGCGTTGTTCCAGCCGCCCACGTCTTCGGTCAGACGATCCATCATCTCGTCCTTCATGTTCTTCGTGGACTTGAACATGAGGTGCTCGAAGAGGTGCGCGAAGCCGCTGCGGCGGTCGGGGTCGTCCTTCGACCCGACCTTGTACCAGACCTGGATGGCGACCGTCGGGCTCGAACGCTCCTGCGCCGTGTAGACGACCATGCCGTTGGCGAGCGTGCGCTCTTTGAAGTTGATGGGGGGCACGCGCGTCTGCCCCGAGGCGGGAAACGCGCCCGCCGCGCCGAGCGCGCACAGAAGTAGGAAGACTGCCGTTCGTCGAAGCATCTCTGTAGCTCCTCGTCTTGACTCGGGTCGGGCGGGATGGCCCGCGCAGGAGAGTAACGGTTGCGCGTGCTTGGATGCCCTTCCGCCGAGAGATTGTTGTATGCGCCGGCGGCCTCGCTCGGCCGATGTCCGCGGGTGAAGGCGCGGAGGGTCGAGCCGGGGCCGTTCAGTCCAATGTTTACGCGCCCGCCGCGCGGTATGTTTCTCGGAAACCGGTTGGCGACGGCCTTTTATCGCGCGTCACCAACACTTTCGTCCACGGCCTTGAATCCGGTACGCGATCCTGGATTCCCCGCCCGGCCTTAAACTTTGCCCCTTCATCAAATGTAATATAAAATCTGCGCCGGTGGCGAACGCGCCCGGCCCTGCCGCACTCCCGAGCGAGCAGGGCCGCCGAGGCGCTCGCCACAGTTTAGTCTTGGGGAGTTGACGGAGCAGTCGTCGTCAAGATGGCAGGCGGTCTGGTCGTACACATCTCGAACGGGCAGGAGCGGCACACGGAGGTGCTCTCGCAGGAGCGCGTCCTCATCGGGCCGGGCGAGGGCTGCCACATCCGGCTCGGCTCCGACCTCCTCACGGACTCCGACGTCATGCTCGAACTCACGCGGCAGAACGGCCACTTCCGCGTGCAGGAGTTCGACCCCGAGATCGGCATCACCCTCAACGGCCGCCCCGTCGCGCGCGGCGCGAAGATAGACGACGGCGACGAGCTGCGCTTCGCGGCCTTCGACGTGCGCATGCAGTTCTTCCCCGTCGGCAACCTCCCGGCCGTCACCGCCACCAACCGCCGCGCCAGCGTCGCCCCCTTCATCGAGCAGGCCGCCATCGAGGCCGCCGCCACCGCGCGCCGCGACGACGCCAAAGTCTTCCTGCGCGAGTTCACGCGCGAGCTGCTGCGCGAGATCAACTGGAGCACGAAGATCGGCGTCTTCCTCTGCGTCGCCATCCTCTTCGGCGGCGTCTACTACCTCGGCAACTCCCTCTATCAGGAGATGCGGCGCAGCCGCGAGCTGATTAACAAGCAGAACGAGCAGCTCGCCGCGCAGCAGCGCCAGCTCGAACTGGTCGGCGCGCAGTTCGGCGAGGTAGACCAGCGCAACCGCGAGATCATCAACAGCCTCTCGCTCGCGCCGCGCCTGCGCAGCGAGTACGGCAACGGCGTCTGCCTCATCGCCGGCTCCTACATGCTCTTCGAGCCCGGGACGGGCCGCCCCATGCGCTACCCCGAGACGCAGACGACCGAGGAGGGCGAGACTTTGCAGAGCGCGGGCGAACAGCCCCTGCTCACGCCCGAGGGCAACGGCCCGCCCTTCATCCGCGACTTCGTCGGCACGTGCTTCCACGTCGGCGGCGGCTACGTCATCACCAACCGCCACCTCGCCGTCGAGCCCTGGACGGCCGACGAGGGCGTGCAGACTTTGAGCCAGAGCGTGCGCGGGCAGTTCCGCGTCTCGCGCATCGTCGCCTTCTTCCCCGGCATCCGCCAGCCCTTCGTGCTCCGCCTGCGGCAGACCTCGCGCGACGACGTGGCCGTCGGCACGCTCGAAACGAAGGAGCTGCCCGCCGGGCTCCCCGCGCTCCCGCTCGACAAAGACCCGGACACGGCGATGATCGGCGCGACGGTCGTGATGATGGGCTACCCCTCCGGCCAGGATCGCCTGATGGCGACCATCCCCGAGGCCGAGGCGCGCACGCTGCGCGAGCGCTGCGGCGCGTCGGTCGAGACGCTTCTGGCCTGCCTCTCCGAGCGCAGCTACATCAAGCCGCTCACCTCGCAGGGCAACGTCACGGACTTGCAGGGCCGCAACATCGTCTTCGACGCGCGCAACGCCGTCGGCGGCTCCGGCTCGCCGCTCTTCGGGCCGAAGGGTCGGGTCATCGGCGTCAACTTCGCGACCTTCACCGAGATGGAGGGGCAGAACTACGCCGTCCCCATCAAGTACGTCTACCCCCTGCTCGAACGCTCCGGCTGGAAGTCGGACGAGCCGTCCGAGGACCAGAACGCCAACTCCAAAGACCAGAACGCCAACTCCAACAACGCCCAGTCGCCCAGGGACGCACGCCCCCCGGCCGAGCAGAAACGCTAGGCTCCGGCGCGTTCGCAGCCGACGCCGACCCCCTCCATCCCCCTCCGGCTGTGACGGTTAAACTTCTGTCACACACGGTTTTGACAGCCGCGAGCCGAGTCCGCTACTCTCCCTGCTTTAGGTTTCGGGCCGCGTGTCCGCTTGTGCGCGCGCCCCTTAAGTTTTAACGGAGATTCAGCCGAACCTTGTCCGCGCCCGCAGCACCCGCCACGAACGCGCCCGTCAGGCCCGAACACTTCCCGTGGCAGTCGGTAGGCACGACGAGCCGCGCGTTCATCGTGACGGCGTTGGCGCTGCTTCTGCTGGTCGGTTTCGGCCTGCGCGCGTACCAGCTCGGCGCGGAGAGTTTGAGCGAGGACGAGCTGAACAAGGTGCGCGCCGTGGCCGAGTACCGCGCGCGCGGCCTGACGCCCGCGAACGGCGAGCACCCCTTTCTGATGAAGGCGCTGCTGACGGTCAGTATCGTCGCCTCCGAGGGCTGGAACGCGTCGGCCGTCGCGCGCGAGAGCCCGCGGCTTCACATCTCGACCGAGACGGCCGCGCGCCTGCCGGGCGCCCTCCTAGGAGCGCTCACCTCGATCCTCCTCTTCCTCGTCACGCGCGAACTCTTCGGCGCCGAGGTGGCGCTGCTCGCGGCCGCCCTGTGGGCCTTCGACCCAGCGGCCGTCGGCTTCAACCGCATCGCGAAGGAGGACACCTTCCTCGTCTTCTTCTTCCTGCTCGCCAACCTCTTCTGGCTGCGCGGGCAGAAGGCGGCCGAAGCAGGTTCCCGCAGACCGGAACGCTTCTACTGGGCGACGGCCGCGGCCTTCGGCGCGATGATGGCGTCGAAGTACGTGCCGCACTTCCTCGCCATCAGCGGCGCCTACTACTACGCCTTCCAGGG
The DNA here is from genome assembly GCA_036794905.1 of Pyrinomonadaceae bacterium. Lineage (GTDB taxonomy): Bacteria > Acidobacteriota > Blastocatellia > Pyrinomonadales > Pyrinomonadaceae > QHXN01. The sequence goes on from DAIRFV010000016.1 coordinate 41,166, forward strand.
CGTGCCGGCGACGCGCTGGCGGATGGGCAAGAAGAAGTGGCTCGTCTGGTTCGCGGTGATGGGCGTCGCGTTCGTCATCTGCAACCCGACCATCCTCCTGCCCGGGACGTGGCGGGAGATGCTCACCTTCGCGGGCGAGAAGCGCATCGGGCACGACTCTTACGAGTTCCTCGGCGAGTTGTACCGCAACCAGATGTCTCTGTGGCTGCGCGGCTCGCCCTGGTATTTCTACTACGTCTTCATGGGCGTGAAGCTGCCGGTGGCGGTGCTCGTCGGCTGCGTCGCCGGCCTGCCGCTGCTCTTCCGCCGACGCCTGGGCGACGGCCGTTACTTCCTCCTCTTCTGGCTCTTCTTCTGGTTCTTCCCCTTCACCTTCCTCGGCGGGAAGTTCACGCGCTATTTCACCTTCGCGCTGCCGGCCGTGCTGATGACCTCGGCCGTCGGGCTCCACTATCTCGCGGGACTCTTCGGCAGACTCTTCGCGGGACGGCCGGGGCGGGAAGCGTTCGGGGCATACGCGCGCGCCGGGTTCGCGCTCGTGGTCGCCGGGCTCTCGCTGCTGGCGTCGGCGAAGGCGGCGCCGCATTACAGGCTCTACACGAACTTCATCGGCGGCGGCGAGGCGCGCGCCGGGTCGTACTTCCCGCACGACGAGTTCTACGACTCAAGCACGCGCGAGATAGCCGAGGCGGTCGCGCGACTCGCGCCGCCGGGGGCGCGCGTGGCGAACGAGACGCCGGAATTACTGACGCATTACCTGCGGCTCGCGGGGCGCGACGACCTGCGCTCAGTCTCGCTCTCCGACCGCGCGGCGCTGCGCCACTTCCGCCCCGGAGACATCGTCGTCGTCGCGCGCGGCCGGCGCTATTTCAGCAACGACGAGTTAACGTCTCGGCTCGAAGCGGCGTCTCAAACGCCGGCCGACATCAGGCTCGGGCGCGTGCCCTCGGCGCGCGTCTACGCGCTCGACGCCGCGACATTCGCCGCGTTCGAGGGGGTCGTCAACCGTTAAGGCGGCAGCCCGACCGTGAGGGAGGGCTAGTGTCCTGCGTCGGGAGACACGGCCGGAGCCAGGAGCCCTCCCTCACGGTCGGGCTGCCGCCTCAAGTTTTAGGGCAACACTGGGGGAGGGCGGAGACATCGCAAACGTTGAGGTAACGCGTGCTAACCGTGGTCGAGTTCGTGTAGATTGATTGTGACGGCGGAACGTGGGTTGCGCTCTTGAGCCGCAGGGCTTTTTGAGGCGGGCGCGGCGCAGCATTTCGACTCCCCTCGAAACGGCCGCGCGCAGTCTTATCGCTCCTTCAGGAGCCTTGATACTGAGGATAAAGAACCTTTGAGGACATTGAAGACCGCTCACACGATGCGACCGGCGAAAAAACTCCTGACGCTCGCGCTGACCCTCTTCGTCCTCGCGGGGCAGGTTCCGCTCGCGGCGGCACAGCAGGTTCAGATCGTGCCCGTCCTGGATGGCGAGGACGCGCTCCCGCGCAAGCCCGCCGGGCCTTCGCCCTTCCGCATCGAGACGCTGCCCGTCGGCGACAACGCCCAACTCCTGACCGTCTTCGGCAACCTCGACGGCCTCAAGGCCGACGGCGCGCGGTCGGAAGAGGTGCCGCTCGTCAGCATCCTCCGCGACACGCTCGGCGACGCAGACCCCGAGAACGACCGGCTGCGCCACGTCTGGATGCTCACCTACACGCGCCCGACCGCGATGCAGCGCGTCGCCTCGGCCATCCCCTTCCTCTACGGCCGCGTCGGCGACAAGAAGAGCGTGAGCAAGAAGGGTCTGCCGCCGCCCGTCATGGACCTCGCCGACCCGAAGCAAGACCTCTGGCACCGCTTCATGTGGCTCGCGCTCCAGAACGTCGTCTTCAACCCCTACGGCCTCGCCGCCAAGGCTTCGACCTCGACGCTGCGCCGCAACTCGGAGCGCTACCGGCAGGCGCACATCCTCCGCGCGCTCGCCATCCTCTCGCTCTACGAGGCCGAGACCGGCGCCGAGTCCGCCTTCACGCACGCCGAGTCCGCCGAGATACAGGCGCGCCTGATGCTCACGAGCAAGACCTTCGGCGGCCTCATCGACGACGCCTACCTCGACGAAGTGTTGCGCCGCCAGAACTCGCAGATGCTCGACACGCGCGGCCACAACTGGGAACTCCTGCGCCAGCGCGCCGAGGCCGAGGGCCTCTACTTCGAGCCGCTCGCGCTCCCCGACGGCAGCGCCACGCACGCGCTCCTCTGGGTCTCGCGCGAGGACCTGGAGAAGAACAAGGGTCGCAAGTTCGGCAGCCGCTTCCTCAACATCAAGAGCCCCTGGGACGACTCGCGCCTCGCGCGCTGGGACGGGCACGTCGAGACGCGCTTCGTCGACGCGGAGGGCCGGCCCGCCGCCGCGGGCGCGGAGGGCGCGCGGAAAATCGAGCTGATACCGCTGGCGCTCTACGGCCTCGACTTCCCCAAAATCCCCGCGCTGCTCGTGGACTTCCGCGACCGCCTCAACCCGAAGCGGCGCGAGATGTCGCACCGCGTCATCGAGGACGTGGCGCGCAACGTCCTCTCGCTCTCGCGCTACGGCGACGTACACTACTTCCTCGGCCGCACGGTCTTCGACTTCGTCACCAGCCGCCGCGGCATGGACGTGAACCAGCCGACGCGCCTGCGCGCCTACTCGCAGCTCAAGCTCCTGCTCGCGCTCGACCAGACGCTCGACCGCGACCTGCGCGAGGAGATCGGGCGCCGCATCGAGAACGTCTCGCTCAACCCGCTTGAGAACGACCTGGAGGCCGAGGCGCGGCTCGCGCGCCAGCAGTACGCCGCGCTCGTGGCCGCCGCCCGGCGCCCCGACGGCCTCGCCGCGCGCCTCGACCGCGACCGGCGCGAGGAGATGGTGCCGCTCGAACACGGCAAGACCGAGCGCGTGCTTCTGCGCTTCGCCAACGTCCTCAGCCTCGGGCTCTACAAACACCGCGAGCCGGCCGCGCCCGACTCCGTCCGGCAGACGCTGGACGCCGAGCGGCGCCTCGCCTTCCACAAAAAATTCTTACAACGGGTGGCGAAGTCGACGCCCGTGGTCGAGGTCGTCTGGAACATCGAGGAGGTGCGCCGCAGCCTGCGCTACGTGGCCGCGGCCGACACGCGCGGCGACGCGGGCGCGGCGCGCGCCGCCGCCCAAATCTTCGCCCAGACCAACGACGCCGAGGCGCGCCGCCTCTGCCTCGACTGCCTCTACCGCATCGACAACGAGGCCGCGAAGACCGCGCTGCTGCGCATCTACCAGTCGCCCGGCGTCGAGGCGGAGCTGCGGCTCCTGACGGCCGAGTACCTGCGCAACGCCCTGCGCGAAGAGCAGCGCATCGCCCCCGAGGACGCCCGCGCCATCCTCGCCGCCATCGGCCAGTGAGCGGCGCTTTGCGTTAGCGCACAGTGAAGAGATAATCAACGGGTGCCTCCAGTTTCGTCAAAGTCTCTCGGCGGAGTCTTCGTCCGTCGTCTCGGGCTTGCGCTCGCCGCCGCCGGCCTGCTCTTCTGCGCGAGCCCGCCGGCCCGGGCCGCCGCGGTGAAGCGGCTCGTCGTCGTGAAGGTTGACGGGCTGCCGCACGACACGGTCGAGCGCTTCGTCCGCCGCCGCGACCCGCGCACCGGCAAGAGCGTGCTGCCGTGGTTCGAGCACGTCTTCTACGAGCGCGGCACGCGGCTCAACAACTTCTACGTCCGCGGGATGAGCTTGTCCGGACCTTCGTGGTCGCTCCTCGACACCGGCCAGCACTTGCAGATCAAGGGCAACGTCGAGTTCGACCGCTACACGCTCCACTCCTACGACTACCTCAACTTCATCCCCTTCTGGGTCGGCAACCTCGGCGGCGTGCGCGTGGACATGCCCGGGGCCGAGCTGCTCGACGAGGTCGGCGTCCCGCTCCTCGCCGACGCGTACCCGTACCGGGAGCGCCACCTGAGCTTTCAGCTCTACCAGCGCGGGACGCGTTGGACTTCGCTCCAGCGCGGGCTTCAGAACAAGTTCGCGCGCCCGCCCGGCGAGCTGTTCGACGAGTGGCAGCTCGGCTGGGGCGGCCGCGACATCCTCATGGCGCAGATGGAGCGCGAGCTGATCGAGAAGCTCGCCGACCCGACAGTCCGCTACCTCGACTTCTACACGACCGACTTCGACCACGCCGCGCACCACAACCGCGACGCGGAGACGCAGCTCGCCGCGCTGCGCGACCTCGACGCCACGGTCGGCCGCGTCTGGACGGCGATTCAGAAAACTCCCGAGGCGCCCGACACGGCCCTCGTCCTCGTCTCCGACCACGGCACCAACACCGACGAGCGCGTCTACAGTCAGGGTTACAACCTCGTCAAGCTCCTCGGCTCGGCCGCGGGCGGCGGCCACCACGTCGTCACCAAGCGGCGGCTGCTCAACGACTACGCGCTCAAGGGAATCTACCCGCTCATCCCGCTCATCTACACGACGACCGAGGACTCCTTCTACCTCAAGGGTCAGAGCACTTCGTACCCGACGGCGCTCGTGGACTTCGACGGCAACGAGCGCGCCTCGATCCAACTGCGCGACAGCGACCTCAACCTCGTCCACATCCTCCTGCAACAACTCAAGAGCGGCGACCTCCCGAAGCCCCTGCGCCGCGCCGCACACGACGCGCTCTTCGCCACGCTCGACCGCCGCCGGCCGGGCTGGCAGCGCACGCTCGAAGAGATGCGCGAGGAGCTGAACGCGCTACGCAAGCTGATCGAGAAGCAGCGCGCCGTCGTCGCCGCGCAGCCGAAGAAGTTTACGAAGGAGGACGCCGACGCGGGGCGCGACCGCGAGTCACGGCGCGAGTTCGCGCGGCTCGACTCGTGGATGGCCGACGACCGCAAGTACTCGGCCTACCTCCAGACGCTCGCCAACCTCCTCGCGCTCGACCCCGCGCGCCTCAATGCTTCGGCCGTCCAGATCGAGCTCCTCATCCCGAAGGGCACGTTGGGCGACCACAACACGCTCCACGAGCTACAGAACTACGTCGCCGGCCCCGCGCCGGGCGGGCTCGTGCTCGCGCCCGACGGCTCGCTCGACATGGAGCGCAGCTTCCGGCGCGTTGACTACTTCACGCTCCTCGGCCGCCTCAGCGTCCGCAACAACGTCCAGCCGCAAGTCGAGAGCCGCCCCGTCGATTTCGTCGCCGTCCGCGTCCCCTCCGAAGGCTTGCCCGGCGCGCTCCGCGCCGACGAGCAACCCGACCAGGCCATCTGGCTCTACGGCGGCCCCGACCGGCAGGCGCTCATCCTCGCGCGCGAGGACGGCGGTCGGCTTAAACTCCGCTACCTCCCCGTCGCCAATCTCAGGCAGTCGGCCGACGGCCGCGTCACCTTCGAGCGCGCGGGCTGGGGGCCGAAGCTGCCGCTCAAGCTCTGGGAGGACGCGCGGCTTTCGACGCCCGCGGGCGCGGAGCGCGAACGCTGGCTCGGGGACTGGCACACAGACCTCGAATGGCTGCGCGCGGCTCATCTGACGAAGTACTCGAACGCCGTCGTCGGCCTGCACGAGCAGTTGGCGCGCCACCTCGTCGAAGGGACGGACACCGCCGCGGCTGGCCTTTCCGACGACGACAGACTCATCCGGCGCTTCCGGCAGCGGCAGCGCGTGCTGGTCGAGAACGACCTGCTCATCCTCGCCAACGACCACTGGAACTTCGACGTGCGCGGCTTCAACCCCGGCGGCAA
>DAIRFV010000171.1:0-12415 GCA_036794905.1 Pyrinomonadaceae bacterium
TGCGCTCGGCCGACGTGGCGGCGCGCTACGGCGGCGAGGAGTTCAGCATCCTCCTCCCCCAGACGGGGCTCGCCGAGGCCCGCACCATCGGCGAGCGCATCCGCCGCCGCATCGAGCGCACGCAATTCCCACACGGCCAGTCGCAGCCGCACGGCGCCGTCACCGTCTCGCTCGGCGTCTCCTGCTTCGGCGCGGAGCTCGACACGCCGGCCGAGATCATCCGCGCCGCCGACCGCGCCCTCTACGCGGCCAAGGGGCGCGGCAAGAACTGCGTCGAGGCTTACGAGGTGAAGCGGCGGAAGGCCGCGGGCGCGCAGGGCGACGAAGCGAGGCGCGACGAGGGCGCCGAAGAGGGCTGAGGAAGGGATGCCGGTCAGGACTCCCAAACAGAGGCGCATACTCGCGCGCGTCGCGCCCGAACACTTCGTCGGGCGCGGCGAACAACTGCGCGAGTTGAACGCTTTGGGCTCGCCGCGCGGCGAGCCGAAGGGCGTCCTGCTGTTCGCCGCGCCGCAGTCCGGCGTCTCGGAGCTTTTACGGCAGACCTTCGACGAGCTGTTCCGGCAGCGCGGCGGCCCCGCGCCCGTCTACTTCGCCTTCACGCGCTCCGACGCCGCGACGACGGCCGCCGCGCGCCGCTTCCTACAGACATTTTTGACGCAGGTCGTCGCACACCGCCGCGACGACCCCGCGCTCGTCACGGCCACGCCGACGCTGCGCACGCTGCTCGACCTCGCCGCGCCGCAGGACTACGAGTGGGTCGAGCGCCTCATTCAGGACTTCGAGCGCGCGCAGCACGAGGCGGACGAGCGGGCGCTCATCCGGCTCTGCCTCGGCGCGCCGCAGCAGGCCGCCGCGCACGGCGTCCGCGCGGTCGTCATGTTCGACGACGTACACGCCGCCGAGCACTTGCGCAGCGAGGTCGCGCTCGGGCCGGCCGTGGCGCAGTCGGCCGTGCAGTCGGGCGTGCCCTTCGCCCTCGCCGGCCCGCGCCGCCGACTGTTCGACCTGCTGAACGGCGCGCTGCCGCTCGCGGCGCTCGACGGGCTGCGGCGACTTCACCTCGACCGCCTGAAGGAGGCGGACGCGCGCGCGCTCGTCGAGGGCCTGGCGCAGAGGCTCGGCGTCGCCCTGAACGACGAGACGCGCGACCTCGTCGTGCAGCAGCTCGAATCGAGCCCGTACCTCATCTCCGCCATCCTCGACGCCGCGCGCACGGCGGGCGCCAGCCTGACGAGCTTCCGCGACTTCCAGAGTCTCTACGTGGACGAGCTGCTCGGCGGCCGCGTCGGGCGTCGCTACGCCTCCGTGCTCGAAGACGTGTCGGCGGCCCCTGCGCTCAGGCGGGGCTTGCTGCGCGTGCTCTATGAATCTTTAGCCAACCCGACGGGGAAGTCCCCGGCCGAGGTCTGGATGAAGCGGCTCGGCGCGGACGCGCTTGAGTTCGAGCGCGTGATGCGCCTGCTCCACATGCACGAGCTGGCGAGCTTCCACGCCACGCACGTCGAGACGACGCCGACCACCGCCTGGCGCGACTTCCTGCGCGTGAGCTACCGGCTGCAGGTCGCGGCCGAGCCGCGCGCGCTCGTCGTCGCCGACACGCTCGTCGAAGCCCTGAAGCGCGCGCCGCAGACGATGGCGCGCCACTACCGCCGCGAGTCCGCGCTTAAGCTCGGCGACGTGATGCGCGGCTTCAACTTCCAGCGCACGCCCGCCAGCCTGCTGCAATACGAACGCTGGGCGCGCACCTACCGCGGGCTGTCTGTCGGGGAGGCGCGCGAAGGGCTCGCCGCCGAGCCGGACTCGCTGCAACTCCCGCAGGTCGTCCACGCGGCGAGCTGCGCTTCGTTCCACACGCCGATGCGCCAGCTCTGCGACGAGGAGCGCTGCACGGTGGCGCACGGCTTCGAGTCCGGCGGCTACGCCGAGGCGGGCGAGGTCGTCTGGATCGCGGCCGAGATCGAATCGAAACTGGAAGCCGGGCGCGCCCTGACGGAGCTTTGGCTCGACCGTCTGGAGCAGGTGGCACAGGCGTGCGGCTTCAACCGCGTGCGCTTCTGGCTCGTCTCGCGCGAGGGCTTTTCCGCGGAGGCGTCCGACCTTCTGAGCGAGCGCGACGCCTACGGCTCCTGCCGCGAGCAGCTCGAACACCTGACGTGGCTGCTCTCGGGCGAGGGCGTGGGCGCGGGCGGCGAGGCCGACGAGTTCGCCATCGAGCTGCCGATGTCCGAGGACACGGAGCTGATCGCCGCGCACACGGTCGAGCAGATCGCCCGCCGCATGGAGTTCCAGCCCGAGGCCATCAACCAGATCAAGACGGCGCTCGTCGAGGCGTGCATCAACGCCGCCGAGCACAGCCTGAGCACCGAGCGAAAAATCTATAACCGGTTTCGCGTCGAAGATGATAAATTGGTCATCACAGTTTCGAGCCGCGGGCTGTCCGTACCCGTTACTCTCCCCGAGAACGGCACTGCCGACAAGAACGGCAACGGCGGCGAAGGCGCGAAGGGGCGCCGGGGCTGGGGGCTCAAACTCATCCGCACGCTGATGGACGACGTGGAGTTCGAGCGCGTCGACGACGGCACCCGACTGCGGATGACGAAGTACCTGCGCAAATAGTAGAAGGGAAGACCTGCCGAGATGTCAGAGCCATCGTCTGCCGCCCCGCGGCCCGCGCCGGCCGAGGGGGAGGTCGCGGTCGTCTACGCGGGCGACTACGTCAACAAGATGAGCGGCCAGCGCATCGAGCGCGAGTGTTTGACGAGGATGGAGCAGGGCTGCCGCGCGCTCGTCATCAACTTCCGCGACACGGAGCTGGTCAACAGCATCGGCGTCTCGATCCTGCTCGGCGTCATCGACGAGGCCGAGCGGCGCGGCGCGCGCGTCGCCTTCTCGAACGTCAGCCTGCACACGCTCAAGCTCTTCGAGCTGCTCGGGCTGACGCGCCTCGTCGTCCTGGCCGACAGCGACGAGGACGCTCTCGCCACTTTGGAAGAGTTCTCGGCGGCCCCGCCGGGACATTGACCCGCTTTTAGTGCCCCAGTGAACACCTCAAGCTTCATCGTGGTTGAGCCATGCCTTCTTAACCACGGTGCCGCGGAGGTGCGCGCGAATCTCACGACGGTTAGCTCAGACTCAAGAACGGGAGCACACGGGAGATGGCAGACAGCACGCGCATGGTTCTCCACGCCTTCGCGGCGCTCGCCGACCTCGGCGAGGAGATCGCGGAGACGAGCGACTTCGAGGAGATGGTGCGCTCGGCGCTCCACGTCGTCCTCGGCGCAATGGGCATCCGCCGCGGCGCGGTGGCCGAGTTCGACCGCGACCGCGACGCCCTCCGTTTCGTCGCCGCGCGCGGCTACGACGAAGACCTCGCCCGCGACTTCTCACTCAGGCCACAGGCTCAACGGCCGCCGAACGGCAACGGCGCGGGCTCGCTCGCGCACGCCTTGCAGGACTTCGCGCGGGTCGAGCACGAGGTGCACGAGCGTTTTGTGGACGCGGGGTTGGAGGTCATCACGCCGCTCGTCGTGCGCGGCGAGCTGGTCGGCGTCATCCTCCTGGGCGGGAAGGCGAGCGGCGAGTCGTTCACGCAGGAGGACAGGGAGCTGGCGCGCGCGCTCGGCCGCCACGTCGGCGTCGGCCTCCACAACCACCGCCTGCTGCGCGAGGTCGAGCGGAGGGCGGAGGAGAATCGGAAGCTCTACGAGAGTCTGAAGGGAAGTTACAAAGACACGGTGCGCGCCTTCGCGGCGGCCATCGACTGCAAGGACAAGTACACGCAGGGCCACTCGGAGCGCGTCGGCAAGTACAGCGAGATCATCGCGCGCGAGATGGGCTGGGCGGACGAGGAGGTCGAGGCCATCGCCATCGGCGGCTACCTCCACGACGTGGGCAAGCTCGTCGTTGACCGCGACATCATCAACGCGCCCTACCGCATCGACGCCAAGCAGTCTTCGGAGCTGAACCGCCACCCGGCCGCGGGCTACGAAATCCTCCGCCCCATCAACCACCCCTTCGCCGACATCCCTCTGATGGCGCGCTACCACCACGAGCGGCCCGACGGGCGCGGCTACCCCGAGGGGCTCACCGACGAGCAGATTCCCGCGGGCGCCAAGATCGTCTCGCTCGCCGACTCGTTCGACGCGATGACGACCGACCGCCCCTACCGTCGCCGCCGCACCTTCGACGAGGTCGTCGCCGACTTCCGCCAAAACGCCGGCCGCCAGTTCGCCACGCCCGTCGTCCTCGCCCTCTGCCGCGCCCTCCTCAAGGAGGCGCGGGGCGAGACGCGCCCCCGCCAGATGATGCGCCTCCTGGGCCGCGACTACGTCCCGGAGCACACCCTCCCCGCCCTCGAACAACTCATCGCCGACCTCGAAGCCGGCACGCACGCGACGGCCGGTAGCATGTAATACCGACTTGCGGGAAAGAAGAGGGTAGCGCGGCGCCGTGTAGAGCAGGTGGTGATCTTCCAGCCTGAGCGGTTACTCATGACGATTCTCCCGCGAGGTGGAGGGTGGGAAGAGTCGCGCGTCCACATCCGCCGGGTCACTTCGGCTGGATGCGGAGCGTGTAGCTGGCGATGTCTATCTTCTGGTCGGGGAGGACTTCGACGCGCTCCTCGCGCGGGACTTCGCGGCCGCCGACGAAGGTCGGGTTTCTACCTTTCGGCGTGAACCAGTAGCGCCCGGTGTTGTCGAGTTCGAGCGTGGCGTGGCTGCGGCTGACCTCGGGGTCGCCCTTGATGGGGAGGTCCACGCTGACCGACTTCGAGCCGCGGCCGATGGTGATCTCCTGCTTGGAGACGGGCTCGACCGTCTGGCGCTGGCCGTTGCGCCAGACCTCGACGCTGTAGAGCACGGGCACGGCCGGGCGCGCGGTGACGCGGGTCACGTCGCTGTCGAGCTCGCCCGTCTCGCCCGAGGCGGTTTCGTTATCGTCCGACGCCGCGGCGGCGGGGGAGGGGAGGTCGGCGGGTCGCGCCGTGACCATCGTGTGCCCGCCCTGCTCGTTCGACTCCCAGACGGGCTGGACGCGGAACTCGCCCTTGTCGAGCGTGCCGTCCACCCGCAGCTCGACGGCGAAAGACTTCGTGGCGAGCTGCGTCTGCCCCGACAGCTCGCGCGCGCGCTCCGAGAGGACGTAGTAGAGACCCTGCTCCAGCCCGCGCCGCTTCTCGCCCTGCCACTCCTTGTCGTCGTCGTTCGAGAGGTAGACGACGTACTCGGGCGGGATGTAGGTGGGGCCGCCCGGCGGGGTGAACATCTCGCGCTGCATGACCGACTCGACCTCGCGCGCGACCTTCACGAGGAAGTCCTCCCAGATGCGGCGGGGGCGCGCGCCCGCGTCCACCTCGGCGAGGGGGTCGTCCGAGACCTCGCCGTCAATCCAACGTCGAATCGAATCGATTATGCTCACTGTCGTCGCCACCTCTTTGCGGTGTGGTGTTTAGGACTTCTTCAGGTTGACGCTGTTGACCCAGCCCTTGTCCGCCCAACTGGGGTCGGCCTTCGGCTGCGAGTACTCGATGATCTCCACCAGAACCCAACGGCCCCTGGGCTCCTGCAAGACCCGGACGCGCGAGCCCGTCTCGGCCAGGCCGATCTTGTTGTAGCTCGTGTTGGGGCCTTCGCGTAAGTTTACACCGGTCGTCGTCACAAATTCACTCCCGACGATTCCCGTTTTACTCGCGGGCTCGCCGGCCGGCTGCCCCTGCCGCACCTCGCCGCCCGTGCGCGCGCTGCGCACGTAGCGGAACGTCGCGTAGAGCATCCCCGAGAGGGCCAGCAGCAAAAGGAGCGCCACGCCCCACTTGCGCAGGCGCGCGGGGACGCGCGGCGCGCGCGCCTCCGTCTGCTGGCGACGGTCCGGGTACGTCCCGGCGGGCACGTCCGCGCCCGTGCGCGGCGAGGGGAAGGGGCCGCTTTGGGTCTCCGCGACGAACGCGGGCGCCGCGGCGGGGCCGGCGCCCGCGATGGGGACGACGAAGCGGTGCCGACCCGTGACGTTGGCCGAGCGCGCCTCGCGGTCGAAGGTCGGCGCGGGCGGGGGCGCGGTCGTGAAGCCGCGCGAGTCGGGGCCGTTACGGTGGCCGCGCTCGTCGGGCTCGCCCGGGCCGGCGACGCCGCCGTCGGGCCTCCGGAGCGGGCGCGTCTGCGCCATCGTCGCGTCGCGCAGCTCGCGCCAGAACTCCTCGACCGTCTGGTGTCGCTTGAGCGGGTGCGTCTGCGTCGCGCGCTCCAGCACGCGGAGCACATAGCTCGACCAGTCCTCCGAGGCGAACTCCTGCGGGAGCTGCGTGATCGGCTTCTGCGAGAAGCGGCGCGGCGCCTCGCCGGTCAGAACCATGTAGGTCGTCTTCGCCAGCGAGTAGACGTCGGCCGCGGGCGTCAACTGGACGGGGCGCGGGCGCGAGAGCGAGGCCGTGTCGAGCGGGCCGGTCGTGGCGAGCGGGTGGTGCTCGGGCGCGGCGTACACGTCCGTGCCGACGCGCGTGATGGCGCCCTCGGCGGCCTCGATCTTGGCGACGCCGAAGTCAGCGATCTTGATGGTGTGCTGGTCGGCCGTCAGCAGCAGGTTCTGCGGCTTGATGTCGCGGTGGATGACGCCGTGCTTGTGGGCGTGCGCGAGCCCCTTGCAGACCTGTTCGAGGTAGAAGAGCGCGCCGTCGAGCGGCAGCGGGCGGCGGAGGATGAGCGACTGGAGGTCGCCGCCCGGCAGGTACTCGACGACGAGGTAGTGGAACGTGCGGCCCGAGAGGTCGATGGCGGTGCCGTGGCCGAGGCGGCTGATGATGTTGGGGTGGCGGACGCGGTCGAGCGCGATGGCCTCGTTGCGGAAGTTCTCGACGAGCGTGCGCTCGAGGTCCGGGTCGGGCATCCCCTGGAGGTGCGTGTTGAGCGCCTTGATGACGACGTGCCCCGGCGCGCCGGGCTGGGCCGCCGCGTCGCGCGCCACGTAGACCTCCGAGTAGCTGCCGCGCCCGAGGCAGTCGAGCACGTCGTAACGCCCGTCGAGTCTACACTGCTGAAGCTTCAGCTCGCTCATTGAAAGTCAGTAGTCAGTAGCCAGTAGTCAGTGGAAAAACCATTCGTGTTATGAACCGTGCGATTGTCATCCTCAACGTCAGCAGAACGAAATCTACTGTCTACTGTCTACTGACTACTGTCTACTCCCCTTTACGGTGTCGGCGCGGTCGCGGGTTCCGGGACGGTCGCCGGCGTCTGCTGCGGGCGGACGATGTCGGAGAGCGCGTCGGCGGCCTGGCGCGCGGCCGCGTCGTCGCGCGCGCGCAGGTGCGCGGCGACCATCGCGAGCCGCGCGTCGATCTTCAGCTCGCCGTTCGCGGGCGTCATGTTCTCGTTAATCCGCCGGATGGCGCGTTCGAAGGCCGCGGCGGCCTCGGGCTGGCGGTCGGAGAGCAGCAGCGCGCGCCCGTAGAGGTAGAGGAACTCGGGGTCGGTGGATTCGAGCGGCTGGCCGCCCGCCTCGGCCGACATCCGCGCGGCCTCCGAAGAGGGCGAGATGTCCACGGCGCGGCGCAGGCGGTCGAACTTCTCGGAGCGGGTCTCGGCCGCGACCGACGGCGGCGCAGCCGCCGCCGTCGGCGTCGGCGTCGCCGCCGGCGTGCTCAGTCGCCCCAACATCCCTTTGCGCTCGAACATCATCCCCACGTAGAAGGCCAGCGCCACCGCGCCCAGCGTGAGCAGGAGCGCGCCCACCGTCAAGAGGCCGCGCCCGCCGCCGCCCCCGTTGGACGCGCGGACGTTTGATGAGTCGCGCATGGACTTTGATGTCTCCTTGGTCACGGCGTCGGCGGCGGCGGCGTCGTGCGCCTTCGCTTCAGCGGCCGTTTGCGTCGCCACGCCCACCGCGGCGGGGCCCGCGGTGTCGAAGGGCCTCCGGAGGTGTGCGACGGGCGTGTCGGGGAGCGTGCGCGCGGTGTGCAGGCTTGAGCGCTCGCGGACGAGGGTCTGGTCTTCGTCCGCGTCACCGGCGTCCGCGCCGCCGCCGCCCTCGCCCCCGACGCGGACGAGGACGGCCGTCAGGTTGTCCTCGGCCCCGCGCTCGAAGCAGCGGCGCTTCAGCTCCTCGCAGGCCCCTTCGAGGGTGCGCGCGTTGCGGAGCACGGTCGCCAACTCGTCGTCGGGGACGTGGCGCGTGATGCCGTCGGAGCAGAGGATGAAGACGGTGCCGCGCTCGACCTCGAAGGTGCGCATGTCCACCTCGACCGACGCCTCGGCGCCGAGGGCGCGGCTGATGACGTTGCGGTTGGGGTGGTTGGCGGCCTGCTCGGGCGTGAGGCGGCCGGCGCGCATCTCCTCCTCGACGAGCGAGTGGTCGTCGGTCTCGCGGCTGAGGCGGCCGTCGGGCGCGAGCCGGTAGAGGCGCGAGTCGCCGACGTGGCCGACGGTGGCGCGCAGGCCGTCGAGGTGGAGCGCGACGATGGTCGTGGCCATCATCGCGAAGCGCGGCTGCTCGCGCGACATGCGGAAGATGGAGTCGTTGGCCCGCTGGATGGCGATCTCCATCAGGTCTTCGACGTCCTCGCCCGCGTGCTGGTTGGCGAACGCCTCCTGCAGGACTTCGATGGCGGTCTGCGAGGCGACCTCGCCGGCCTGCGCCCCGCCCACGCCGTCGGCGACGGCGAAGATGCGGTGCTCGGGGTCGCTGAGCATCGAGTCTTCGTTCTCCGGCCTCTTCTCGCTCAGGCCGCGGTCGGTGACGGCCGCCACCTCGATGGCGAGGGCCGTGGGGTCTGCTGTCATTGAACCGCCTCCGGGATTTTGTACTCTTCCTCCTCGCGCGGCGGGGCCACGGCGTGGGCCGCGCGCAGGTGGGGCGCCTCGGCGTCGCTGGCGTTGCGGTGCGAGAAGGCCAGGAGCATGCCGAGCATGGCGAAGCTCGTGATGAGGCTGAAACCCCCGTGACTGACGAAAGGCAGGGTGATGCCCGTCATCGGCAGGGCGCGGGTGGTGCCGCCGATGTTGACGATGGCCTGGAAGCCGATGAAGGCCGTCAGCCCCGCCGAGCAGAGCTTGGTGAACATGTCGCGCGCCTCGATGGAGGTGCGCACGCCCGCGTTGACGAAGACGAGGAGCGCGAGGAGGACGACCGCCCCGCCCAGGAGCCCGAACTCCTCGCCGATGGCCGCGTAGATGTAGTCGGAGTCGGCGACGGGGATGACCTCGGCGAACCCCAGGCCCAGACCTCTGCCGGTCGTCCGCCCGGCGGCGAGGCCGAAGGTGGCCTGCGAGGGCTGGAAGGCGATGCGGTCGAACCACACGTCCACGTTGACGGTCTTCTGCATCGCGGGGCTCGACTCGGCCAGCTCCTTCATGCGCGGGCTGCGCGAGAGCGCGTCCTCGAAGTCCTTCTTCCACCACTCGGTGTCGGGGGCGGGCGGGTCGAAGCCGTCGAGCCAGAGGTGGAAGCGCTGCTTGATGCGGTCGGGGAGCACGGCGCGCACGGGCGCGGCGAGGGTGGCGAGCGTCGGCACCTTCTCCTGCACGTTGACCGGGAGCGCGCCGACGACGAGGATGGCGACGACCAGCACCAGCGAGCCGACGAAGACGAAGAGCTGCGGCCAGCGGCGCACGGCCACGAGGTAGAGCGTCGCGTAGGCGCCGCTGAAGACGAGCATCTGCCCGAAGTCCTTGAGCGCGAAGAAGGGGATGAACGGGATCATGCCCATCGCGAGGAGCGGCAGGACGTTCTTCGCGCGCGGCATGCCCCAGTAGGTGCGCGCCAGCTCGCGGTAGTGCACCGTCAGGATGCCCGCGAAGCCGAGGAGGAAGGGAATCTTCGACAGCTCCCACGGCGTCATGTTGCCGCTGAACTTGCCCGCGCTCGACCAGATGATGGCGACGGTGAGCGGCGCGAGCGTCGCGATGACGATGACGAAGCTGTGCCGCTGCATCCAGTCCAGGTACGTGTCCTGCGTGCAGAGCCAGTAGGCGACGGCCAGCGCGAAGAAGGCGAAGACGGGCACCCACGTGAACGAGGAGGTGAGCGCGCGCCCGACCGAGACCTCCGAGCGGCGCACGACCTCGGGCGTCGCGGCGGGCTGCGCGGCCGTGGGGTCTAAGCCCAGCGCCTGCTTCTTGTCGGGGCCGTAGAACTGCTGGATGTAGCGCAGGCGCTGCACCTGCGTCTTCTCCTCGCGCGCCTGCGCCTTGTTGCCCGAGCCGTACTCGGGGTCGCTGTAGAGGCGGTACTGCACGAGCATGCCGACCGAGAAGAGCAGGATGGCCGCCGTGTAGAGCGTCCAACTGCCGCGGTAGCGCATCGCGCGCGAGAGCCAGAAGAGCAGGAAGATGAGCGGCACGTAGAGCAGCAGGTCGCGCACGGCGCCGACCACCGAGGGCTCGTACCCGCGCAGCAGCGCCGAGTCGTAGACGGCCCGGTAGCCGACGATCTCGAAGCCGACGAGCAGCAGCAGCAGCAGCAGGTGTGTCGAAGCGCGATTCCTCATCAATCAAAACTCCCGGGTCGTGTCACTGGTTGGCCGTGTTCGCCGCGCCCGCACGGGGCCGCGCCGCGGGAGTCGCGCGCGCGGCGGGCGCGGGCTGGTTCTGCCGACCCGGCGGCCGGCCGGCTGCGGGCGGCGGTTGCTGGGCGGCCGGGGCGCCGGGCGCGGCGAGCAGGCCGAGGTCGCGCGCCTTCAGCACCAGCGCGGCGGCGACGGGCGCGGCGGCCCTCGCGCCGTAGCCGCCGCCCTCGATGATGACGGCGATGGCGAGCTGCGGGCGGTCGAGCGGCGCGATGCAGAGGTACCAGCTGTCGATGCGGAACTCGGGGTCGAGCTTCGGCACGGTGTACTCGCGGATGGGGTTGCCGCGGCGGTCGCGCTCGATCTTCTTCTCGGTCAGCATCTCGCCGGTGCGCCTGTCGTAGAGCGGCACCTGTTTTTCGGCCGTGCCGGTCTTGCCGCCCGTGATGATGCCCTGCGCGTGGACGGGCGCCAGCACGCTCGTCGCCGTGCCCTGCGAGCCGCCCGCGACGAGCCCCATGATGCGGCGCATCTCGGCCGCGTGCGCGGGCGTCGTCGCCTGCGCCCAGACCTCGGGCGGGCGGTCGTACTCGATCTTCGGCTTCATCACCTTGCCTTCGAGGTTGCCGACGGCCGCCGCGACGAGCGCCATCTGGAAGGGCGTCATCTGCCCCGCGTACCCTTGGCCGAAGCCGATGAGGCCGAGGTCGTAGGGTCGCTCGCCGCGGTAGAGCGCGACCGTGGCTTCGGCCGGCGCGAGGGCGCGCGCGACGGCCGGCCGGCTCGTGTTCCAGATTTCGGGCTGGCGGCCCCCGCCGAGCGCCTCCTGCGGGCTGGAGACCGGCGTCATCCCGAGCGCGCGCAAAGACTCGCCCAGCCGGTCAGGCCCGAGCTTGATCGCCATCTGCGCGAAGTACTGGTTGCAGGAGACTTCGAGCGCGGTGTCGACGCCGATGGTGCCGTGCACCTCGCCGGTGCCGCCCGAGTCGAAGATGGGCCTCGCGCCGCGCTCGGCGTAGAAGCCCGCGCCCGAGCAGTTGAACTTCTCGCCCTGCAAGCCGTGGTTGAAGGCCGCGAGCATGACGGCGGTCTTGAAGGTCGAGCCGGGGATGTAGCGGCCCCGCAGCGCGCGGTTGACGAGCGGCCGGTCGCGCTCGTTCGCGTTGAGGCGGACCCACGTCTCCTCGTCCTGCACCTCCTTCAGACTGTACGAAGGGTTGCTGTAGATGGCGAGCACTTCGCCCGTCTGCGGGTTGAGGACGACGGCCGCGCCGTGGCGGCCGCGCAGTTGCGCGACGACCTCGCGTTGCAGCTCCTGGTCGATGGTGAGCCGCACGTCCTGGTTCGCCTGCTGCATGAGGTTGCGCCCCATCAAAACGTCCCACGCCTCGGGCGCGGAGCCGCTCTGGATGCCGAAGAGCGAGCGCTCCAGGCCGGGGTCGCCGCGGTCGGAGCCGAGCAGTTGCGACATCTCTGTGTCGAGCGGGTAGTCGCGCACGATCTGCCCGTTCGGCGCGCGGCGGTAGAGCGCCAGCGCCTTGTCGAGGCTCCCCGTGCGGTCGAGAATCCACCCGCGCAGCGTTGATTCGGACAGCCGCCGGTTGCGGAGGTCTTTATAACTCAGCTCCTGAAAGCGCTCGTTCGACTCGGCCGCGTACTGCGCCCAGTAGACGTGCGACGCGAAGACGCCGAGCGCCAGCAGCACGAAGACCCAACGCAGCGCGCGCAGCCCGCGGTTGGTCGAAGTGGCCCCCAGCCGCTGCCGCACCTCCGGGGGCAAGTCCGACGGCGCCACCGCCTCCAGCGCCGAACGCTTCCGCCTCCGCATCAGCAGCAGCGACGCGAACAAAATCAACGCCAGCAGCGCCGCGCCGCCCACGTAGATCAGACTCAGCAGCGCCGGTTTCGCCTCGGGTATCT
>DAIRFV010000447.1:0-3354 GCA_036794905.1 Pyrinomonadaceae bacterium
TCTTCTCTAACTCCTTCGTGGTGGACTTGATGAGGCCCCAGGTGGTCGCGTCGCCGTCGAAGACAGTGTTGAGGCCCTGCTCCTCCATCGGCGGGTCGCCGGTGTAGTCGTCGCCCTCCTTCCAGAAGGTCTGCCCCTTGACGGGGCGCGCGGCGCCGCCGAAGGCCCAGAAGTTCGCGCCCGCGACGTGGCCGCCCGCGGCGGCGTGGCGCGCGAGGACGGCGAAAACTTTGGCGTAGAGCCCGTCCCTCAGCTTCGTCGGGGCGGCGGGGTCGAACGAGTGGCCGTCGCGCGGGAGGCCGAACTCTTCGACGACGAGCGGCTTGTTCAACTTCTCCGCGACGCGCAGGTGCTCTTCGATGTAGGCCAGCGTCTTCTCGACGACACCCTCGAAGTCGGCCTCGACCTCGTGCCCCTTGAACCACGACCAGTTCTTGGGCCAGATGTGGATGGTCAAATAATCGACGTTGCGGTCGGCGTGTATCTCCTCGAAGAGCTTGAGGTCTTCGGTGCCCATGCGCCCCTCGTGGCCGACGACGACGAGGTGGTTTTTGTCCTTCGACTTGATGAGCGCGGCCACGTCGGCGACCCAGCGCTTGTAACTTTCGGCGGCGGCCGGGCGCATCGGGCGCGGCTCGTTGGCGAGTTCCCACGCCATGATGGCGGGGTCTTCCGTGTACTTCTTTTTGCTGTACCTGTTCGTCCGGCCGAGCAGGAGGCTGGCCTGCCGCGCGTATGCTTCGGTGCACGGCGCGCAGCCGTAGAACTGCGAGACGAGGTCGCGCTGCTCGTCCCAGTTCAACTTCCTCGTCTTCAAATCCTCGGGCACCTTGCCGTTCCAGATGAGGTACTGCTGGAAGCCGCCGCTCCACTCCCAGTTGTTGCTGAGGAAGATGACGGCCTTCATGTCGCGCTTGCCCATCTCGTGGAGGACGAGGTCGAGCCCGGCCAGCACGTCCTCGCTGAACTCGCCCTGCCGCGGCTGGAGCGGCGGCCCGACCCGCACGACGCCGTTGATCATCCCCGCCCCTTCGGCCCCGCCCAGCAGCCTGAGGTTGTTGACGCCGTGCGCCTTGAGGAAGTCCAGCTCTTTGCGCAGGCGCTCGACGCCGCGCTTCTCGTCCTTCGAGAGACCGAGCAGGCTCCCGTACCAGTAGTTCGTGCCGACGAAGTAGTAGGGCCTGTTGTCGGAGTAGAGCTGGTGCCCCCTGACCGTCACGAAGGAAGGCCTGGCCGACGCCTCGGCGGCGAAGGTCAAGACCGCGGTCGGTAAAAGCAGCAGCAGGAGCGCCGGCCTGACGCCCGCGCCTCCGCGGCCGCTGATGAAGTCGCGCAGCGTCGCCACCATCCGCCGCATGCGCCGGAACACCTTCGGCATCAGCCAGAAGAAGAGGACGAGGAAGACGCCCACGAGGATGAGGGCGACCAGCGGCGCGACGATTGACAGCACGACGCCGCCCACCGCGAGGATGTCTTCGACGATGGAGAGAATCCAGTTCGACACGGGCTCCGGGCTCATGTTGGCCGCGGCGCGCGCCGTCGCCTTCGTCCCGTGCGACGTGAGCGCGATGCCGCCGCCGAGCAGGAGCGCCAGCACGTGGACGGTCTGGTTGAGTTCGGTGGTGGCGGCGGCGGCGAGCACCGCGCCCGCCGGCACGCGGATGAACGTGTGCACGGCGTCCCACACCGTGTCCACGTACGGTATCTTGTCGGCGAAGAACTCGACGACGTAGAGGCCGAGCGCGACGCCGATGATGATCCAGTTGTCGAGGTGGTGCAGCTCGCCGGGCAGTTTGACGAGCTTGTAATGTTGCAGCAGCCCGAGCGCCGCCACCGTCGCGTACAGGTTGAGGCCCGAAGTCCACGCCGACCCGACCGCGAGCCCGAGTATCTGGATGAGATTCATAGGTGTTGGGTTCTGGGTTCTGGGTTCTGGGTTCTGGGTTTTAGGGTTTGAACGCCCGCGCGCCTTAGAATCAACCCCCAAAACTTAACACCCAAAACCCAGAACCCAAAACCCAACACCCCTCCTAGTGACTCATGGCGTAGATGACGACGTTGATGCCGATCTTGTAGGCGGCCAGCCCGTAGCGGACGGGGTAGCGGCCGTCGTTGATCCACTCCCAGGCGTCGCCGAGGTCGGAGTTGCGCGCGAAGAAGGCGACGAGGCGGCCCTGCTTGTCCTCGATGCCCATGTAGTAGGGCGTCGTGCCGCCCTTCTCGGCGGTGACGCCGCGCTGCGCGTTGTAGATGTTCGGCACCTGCACGACCTCCTCGATGTCGAGGTAGGAGTGGAAGATCGGGTGCGTGAGCGGCAGCTCCTTCGTCTCGTAGTCGGGGAAGACCTTCTTCATCTGCTCCTGCACGTTGCGCCACTCGGGCTCGCCCCAGAAGTCGTCGAAGAACATGAAGCCGCCGCGCGCGACGTACTCGCGCAGGCGCGCCGCCTCCTCGTCCGACAGCTCCATGTAACCCGGCTCGACGAAGTAGACGAGCGGGAAGTCGAAGAGGCGCTCGTCCATGATCTCGAAGTGCTCGGGGCGCGCCGAGACGTTCAAGTTCGTCCCCGCCCACTCGCGGATGCCCGTGATGAAGTGGTCGTCGGCCTCCGGGAAGTCCGTGGCCCAGGCGCCGCCCCAGCGCCGGCCGTAGGAGTAGGGCGACTGGTAGACCATGCGCGTGAAGGTGAACTCGCCGGTCGGCTCCGACAAACCTGCGCGACCCATCGGGCGCGACTCTGTCGGCTCGGGCGCGCGCCGGCGCTGCCCCCCGCCGCCGCCGAAGGGCGGGAGGCCGCCGAAGGGCGAGGCGCCGCCGGGCGTCGTCCGCGGCCCGAAGGGTTCGGGGCGCTGCCCCCGGACGGGCAGGAGCGCCAGCGCGATGAGCAGCAGCGGGAGCCCCACGCGCAGCGCCGCCGATTTGAAATTTGAAATTTGAAATTTCAAATTCTCCCTCCCTTCACCTGCGGCCGCCCTGCGAGAGGCGGCGGTAATACTCTTCGACCGACTTGCGGTAGCGGCCGGGCGCGGCGCCCTCGTCGCCGAGGCGGAGGTTGGTGCGGCCGAGCTGTTCGCGCAGCCGCTTGCTCAGCTCAAGCTCAAGCTGCCGCAGCGGGTCGATGACCTGCGCCTTGAGCGCGGCGGCCGTCTGCGCCCCGCCCTCCATGCGGCCGTCGGTCATGCCGCGCAACTGTTCGATGGCCCCGCCGAGTTCCCTCCCCGCCGACGAGCCGGCCAACTGCTGGCGCAAACTCTCCGCCTCGCGCAGGCGCTCGACCAGTTCGCGCCCGAGCTGCCGCGCGTCGTCCTCGCCGTCGCCCCCGATCATCTCGCCGCCGCGTCCGCCGCCGCCGCC
>DAIRFV010000448.1:0-3353 GCA_036794905.1 Pyrinomonadaceae bacterium
AGTAGCCAGTAGTCAGTAGAAAAGCAGAGGCGGCGCGTCCGAAGCCATCAGGCCGGACGCGCCGCTTTGTCTGCCTACTGTCTACTGGCTACTGACTACTGTCTACTGCCCTCTGGCAATCTCAACCGAAGCGAGTATAATCGGCCTCAAGTTCCCCTCGACGTACATCCGACGTGACCCCGTCTCGCGCATACGTGTGCGGGCCGGCGCCGGCGTCGGCGTCGGGGCGAAGGGGAGGCTTTCGATGTCGAGACACCGCGGAGACTGGGACGACGATTTTTACGAGGGCGAGCCGCGCCCGCGGCGCGACCGCGTGGGGCCGGAGTTCGGGCCGCCGCGCGGCCGCTACGAGTACGAAGACGAGCGCGGGCCGCGCGGCGGCCGTCCGTGGGGCGCGCGCGGCGACTACGACGAGCGGGAGTACGGGCGCGGCGAATACTACCGCGACGACTACTACCCGGGCCCGCGCGACTCGGGCCGCGGGGGGCGCGAGTACGGGCGCACGCCGCCGCCGCCGCCGCCCGCACCGCCGCCGCCGCGCGAAGAGTACGGGCGCGCCCGCGGGCGCGGCGCCACGCGCTCGCACCTGCGCTGCCGCGACATCATGACGCGCGACGTGACGGTCGCCGCGCGCGCGACCACGCTCGAAGAGGTCGCGCGCATGATGCGCGACGAGGACACGGGCGTCATCCCCGTCGTCGAGCCGGGCGAGACCCCGTCCGACACGGTCACGGAAGTCCAGCGCGTGCCCGCGCGCACGCAGGCCAACGGCCGCCTCGTCGGCCTCATCACCGACCGCGACATCGTCATCCGCGCCCTCGCCGAGGGGCAGGACGCGCGCGCGGTGACGGCCGAGACCGTCATGACGACCGAGCTGCACGCCGTCCGCCCCAACGACCGCGTCATCGAGGCCATCCGCAAGATGGGCGACAGGCAGGTGCGCCGCCTCCCCGTCGTAGACCGCGAGGGGAACCTGCGCGGCATCATCTCGATGGCCGACATCGCCCTCGAAACCGAGGCCGACCGCGAACTCGGCGAGGCCCTCGAAGAGATTTCGAGCGGCTCCTCTTTCTGGAACAGAATCTTTGGATAGGGTGTTAGGTGCTGGGTTTTGGGTTTTGGGTGCCGGGTAAAACCAAAACCTAAAACCCAACACCTAACACCCAAAACCTAGAACCCAACACCCAAACCTTCTTTATGGCACGATCAATCGAGCGTTACCTGCGGATGATGCCGAAGGCGAGCGGCCTGCGGTGTTCGGAGAATTTCTGGTACCCGGCGGCCGACGTGTACCGGACGGGCGAGGGGTGGGTGGTGAAGTTGGAGCTGGCGGGCGTCGCGCCCGACGAGCTGGTGGTCGAAATCAGCGGCGACACGCTGCGCGTGGCCGGCACGCGGCGGGACGAGGCGCTGACCGAGACGGTCTCCTATCACCAGTTGGAGATCACCTACAGCCGCTTCGAGAAGACCATCCGCTTCCCCTGCCCCGTCGAGGGCGCGCACGTCGAGCGGCGCTACCGCGACGGGCTCCTCATCCTGCACATCCGCAGCCCCGCCGAGTGCGACTGAAAAGTGAGACGCGCGCACTCCCCCTTTCATACTTGAGGAGGACGATCATTCCTTATGGCTGACAAGACCCCGAGAGGCGAACAGGAGCAGACGACGCCCGCGGGCGCGAAGGGTCCCGGCGCGCCGGAGACCACGCCGCAGGCCGCGCTCGACGAGTCGAAGGAGGCGGGGGCGGGCGGCGCCTCGGTCGCGCCCGCCGGCGCCGCGTCCGAGTCCGAGGGGGGGAAGACCTCCGAGGTCTTCGAGATCGCCGTGCTGCCGTTGCAGCAGACGACGATGTTCCCGGGCACCGTCATCCCGCTCGCCGCCGGCAGGCCCCGCTCGGTCGCGGCGGTCGAGGCCGCGCTCGCGACCGAGGAGAAGCTGCTCGCCTGCATCACCGTGCGCGAGGGGCGCACGGCGATTGAGCTGGAGGCCACGCCGCCCGGCGACCTCTACGAGGCGGGCACGCTCGTCATGGTCAAGCGCATGATGCGCACGCCCGAGGGGCTCCAGCTCATCGTCCACGGCACCGAGCGCGTGCGCGTCGTCAAGTGGACGCAGACCGACCCGCACCTGCGCGCGCGCGTGCGCATCATGCCGGCGCCCGTCGTGCGCGACCCGGACGCCGTCGAGGCGCTGACGCGCAACGTGCAGGCGCTCGTCCAGCGCGCGCTCGCGATGCTCCCCGACATCCCGCCCGAGGTGCGCAACGCCGTGCTCTCGGCGGGCGACCCCGTGCAGCTCTCCTACTTCCTCGGCTCCATCCTCAACCTCGGCGTCGAGCAGGAGCAGCAGATGCTCGAGGCCGACACCGTGGACGACCTGTTGCAGATCGCCTACGGCCGGCTCGCGCACGAGATCGACATCATGGAGCTGCGCACGAAGATCGCGGCCGAGGCGCAGGGCGAGATGACGAAGGCGCAGCGCGACTACTTCCTGCGCCAGCAGATGAAGGCCATCCAGAAGGAGCTGGGCGAGGACGACGAGGGCGGCGAGCGCGCCGAGGCCGAGATGCTCCGCGAGCGTCTCGACGCCGCCGACCTGCCCGAGGAGGTGCGCAAGGAGGCCGAGCGCGAGCTGCGCCGCCTGGAACGCCTCCCGCAGGCCGCGCCCGACTACCACGTCATCCGCACCTGGCTGGAGTTCGTCATCGAGCTGCCGTGGCACAAGTCTTCGGACGATAAGCTCGACCTGAACGAGGCGCGGCGCATCCTCGACGAAGACCACTACGGGCTGGAAGACATCAAGGAGCGCATCCTCGAATTCCTCGCCGTCGTCAAACTCCGCCGCGACTCGAAGAGCCCCATCCTCTGCTTCGTCGGCCCGCCGGGCGTCGGCAAGACGAGCTTGGGGATGTCCATCGCGCGCGCGCTCGGCCGCCAGTTCGAGCGCCTGTCCTTAGGCGGCGTGCGCGACGAGGCGGAGCTGCGCGGCCACCGCCGCACCTACATCGGCGCGATGCCCGGCCGCATCGTCCAGTCCATCCGCCGCGCGGGCGTCAACAACCCGGTGATGATGCTCGACGAGCTGGACAAGCTCGGCAACGACTACCGCGGCGACCCGGCCTCGGCGCTGCTGGAGATTTTAGACCCGCAGCAGAACCACACGTTCCGCGACCACTACCTCGACCTGCCGTTCGATTTGTCGAAAGTCTTCTTCATCGCGACGGCGAACCAGCTCGCGCCCATCCCCGGCCCCCTGCGCGACCGCATGGAGATCATCGGGCTCGCGGGCTACAGCGACCAGGAGAAGCTGCACATCGCGCGGCAGTACCTCATCCCGCGCCAGACGCGCGAGAACGG
>DAIRFV010000172.1:0-12402 GCA_036794905.1 Pyrinomonadaceae bacterium
AAGCTCCCCAACGAGCCGCAGTACGGCTTCATGCAGTCGGCCGGCACGACCGCGCCTCCTACGCCGTCTGCGACTACTTCAAAGGCTCTGCGTCAGGTCTCGATAAATATGCAGCCCTCGTCGCGCGAGAGTTTAAAGATTACATGACCGCACGCACCGACTTTTACGGACGAGAGGGCCGCTGGCAAAACTCGACCTTCTGGCGGCGCCGCCGGCCCGAAGGTCTTCAGGCGTCGCTGACGCGACCCGGCGTAACGCCTCGGCCTCAACCCGGCCTTGAAACGCCGGGCTAAATTCAAGCGCGGCAGCGGCGGCAACTAAATCAGACGGCCCAGTATGAATCGAACAGGAATCACAACTCGCAACTCTGGCCGAGCGCGACTCTTGATGTCGCTGCTGTGCGCCGTCCTGATAACTTTCGTGACGCCGCCCGCCGTCCTGCCTCAGACATCTTCGACCAGCACGGTGTCGGGGCGCGTCGTCGATGCGAACGGCGACGCGGTTGCCGGCGCCGAGGTGGAGCTGCGAAACACGGCGACCGGGTTGAGCCAGAGGCAGCAGACGGGCGGCCTCGGCCGTTACGTCTTCTCGCCCGTCGCGCCCGGCGGCTACGAACTGTTCGCGCGCATGAGGGGTTTCAGGCAGGCGCTCGTTACGGGGCTCAAGGTCGAGGTGACGAAGTCTTACGGCTTCGACGTGCGGCTCGAAGTCGGGGACGTGTCGGAGACTGTGAACGTCGTCGCGGGCGGCGCCGTCGAGCTTCAGAAACGGGACGCGACCGTGGGCGCGGTCGTGCCGGGCGGGCCGCTGCTCCAACTGCCTTCGTTGGGTCGCGAGTCGGTCGAGTTCCTGACGCTGCAACCGGGCACCATCCCCGAGGCCGGCGACGGCGACAACGGCACGCGCGGCGGTCAGGTGACGGGCGCGCGCACAGACCAGAGCACCTTCACGCTCGACGGCATCGACATCACCGAGAACTCGACGGGCGGCGGCGCGGGCTTCCGCACGATGATTCCCGTCCCCGTCGAGAGCGTCGAGGAGTTCCGCGTCGCGGTGACGAACCCGAACGCCTCCTTCAACCGCTCGGCCGGCGGGCAGGTCGCGCTCGTCGGCCGCCGCGGCTCGAATGAATTTCACGGCGCCGCATACCTCTACCACCAGAACGACGACCTCAACGCCAACAGTTGGACGAGCAACCGCGCGGCCATCCCGCTGGCCGAGTCGAAGGACAACCGCTACGGCTTCCGCGCGGGCGGCCCCCTGCGGCGCGACCGCGCCTTCTTCTTCCTCAACTACGAGGCGCGCGACTTCTCGCGCACGCTCGACGTGTCGCGCGTCGTCCCCACCGAGAGTTTGCGCCGCGGCGTCGTCCGCCTGCGCGACAACACGGGCAACGTCGTCTCCTACGACCTCGCGACCTCGACGCTCTGCAACACGGGCAACAACCGTCGCTGCGACCCAAGGGGCTTGGGCCTGAGCCCGAGCGTGGCGGCGCTGTGGTCACAACTCCCGCAGGGCAACGACCCGAGCGTCGGCGACGGGCTCAACACCGTCGGCTGGCGCGCGACCGCGGTCGCGCCGCTTGAGAGCGACTACCTCGTCACGCGCTTCGACGGGGGCCTTACGCCCGACTGGTCACTCAACGCGTCGGCGACCTACTCGCGGCGGCTTTCGAAGACGGGCGGCAACACCAACAGCCAGGTGCAGCAACTCGACATACGCGGCGGCAGCGCCGTCTTCACCGGCAACCAGCCGCTACGCGGGCAGAACGTCACGCTTGGGCTGACGGGCACGCCGGCGCGCGACGTGAGCAGCAGCCTCCGCCTCGGCTGGACGCGCGACAGGCAGGCGAGCGACACCTTGACGCCTTCGTCAGCGGCGGGTCTGCTGGACGTCCCCGGCACGACGACGAGCGCCGGCCCGGTCGCGCTCAACATCGGCGGCGGCAACCTCGACCAGTTGCTCAGCGAGCCCATCGACGTGGACACGCAGCGCGCGCGCACGCAGGCCAACGACAACCAGTCGTTCCAGTACGTCTACGACGGCACCTGGACGCGCGGCCGACACTCGACGCAGTACGGCCTCGACGTGCGCCGCGTCGTCGCGCGCCACGTGCGCAACGACAAGATACAGAGCGCGCTCTCGTCGCTCGTGGCGAACGTCTTCCGCGGCACCAACATTCAGATTCCCGCGACCTCGCGGCCGCCGACGTGCGCGACCGCCGGCCAGACCAACTGCGTCCGCGCGAACGACGTGGCGCAGTGGGACGCGCTCTTCGTCGCCGTGACGGGGATGGTCGATAACGTCAGCGTCCTCTCCGTCCGCGACGCTGACCTCAACCCGCTGCCGTTCGGCACGCCGCTCGTGGCGGACTCGACGCACAACGACTACAGCCTCTACTTCCAGGACGGCTGGCAGTTGAACCCGGGGCTGACCGTCACGCTCGGCCTCGCCTACGGCTGGCAGCGCCCGCCGCGCGACCGCACGAACCGGCAGACGCGCATGATTAACGCCGAGACCGGCCGGCCCCTGACCTTTGACAACTACATCGAGCCGCGCCGCGCGGCCGCGCTCCGCGGCGAGATATACAACCCGACCGTCGGCTTCGAGCCCGTCGGCAACGACCGCGAGCTGTTCAAGACCGACCGGAACAACCTCGCGCCGCGCGTCGCCGTCGCGTGGAGCCCCTCGTTCAGCGGAGGAGTCTCGGGCCGACTCCTCGGCGACCGCCGGACGGTTCTGCGCGGCGGCTTCGCGGTGCTGTACGACCGCATCAACACGTTCGAGTCGGTCATCATCCCGCTGCTCGGCGTCGGGTTCAGCCAGA
The DNA here is from genome assembly GCA_036794905.1 of Pyrinomonadaceae bacterium. GTDB lineage: Bacteria > Acidobacteriota > Blastocatellia > Pyrinomonadales > Pyrinomonadaceae > QHXN01. The sequence goes on from DAIRFV010000172.1 coordinate 2,828, forward strand.
CCAGCTCGTTGCGCGCGCCCGCCTGCAACTCGAACGGCGCTGGCGGAGCCGGATGTGACGCGACGGGCGGAGCGCCCTCGACGGTCTTCCGCGTGGGCGTGGACGGCGCGCTCCCTCTGCCCGCGCGGACGGCCTTGAGCGCGCCCTTCATCCCCGCGCAGCCGTTCGGCGAAACGCTCTCCTTCCAGATTGACCCCGACTTCGAAGTGGGAAAAAACTACGTCTTCGACTTCACCGTCCAGCGCGAGCTGCCGGGCGGCGTGGTCTTGGAAGCGGGATATATCGGCCGACTCGGCCGGAGTCTTCCTGCCAGCGTCAACTTCAACTCGTCGCCGTACTTCCAACTCGACAAGGGTTCAGGACAAACGTTCGCCGAAGCCTTCGACCTCGTGGCGCAGCAGCTCCGCGCGGGCACGCCCGCGGCGGGCGTCACCGCGCAGCCCTGGTTCCAGAACAACGTGCCCGGCGGCACGGCGCGCGCCCTCACGGGCAACGAGGCCAGCTTCATCAACGGCAACGTCTCGAACATCTTCCAGGCCATCGACCTTGCGCGGCTGGGTGCCGGGCTCGTGCCCTTCAACAACCTGCAAAACCAGACGGCCTTTGTCCGCACCAGCAACGGCCGCTCGAACTATCACGCCCTCCTGCTGATGCTGCGCAAGCGCCTGTCGCGCGATCTGTTCGTTGACTTCAACTACACCTTCTCGAAGTCGCTCGACCAGTCGAGCAACACGCAGAACTCGACGAACGCGATGCAGAGCGCCTTCGCGCCGGACTTCGACTACGGCCCGTCGGACTTCGACCGCACGCACGTCTTCAACGGCTATTTCCTCTATGAGCTGCCCGCGGGGCGCGGGCGTCTGTTCGACGCGGGCGGCGCCGCCGACAAGGTTCTCGGCGGCTGGACGCTCGCCGGAGTCTTCCGCGCGTCGTCGGGTCTGCCGCTCGTCGTCTCGCAGGGCGTCTCGGCGCTCGGCGGCGGCGCGTCGCTCGTCGCCCCGAGCGGAGCGATTCCCGTCCGAGACCCGGGCGGACTCGGCGCCGGAGTGCATTACGGGGTCGCGGGCTCGAACAACGTCGGCACGAACGGAGACCCCGCGGCCGGCGGCACGGGCGTCAACCTGTTCGCAGACCCCGAGGGGGCGCTGGGCAGCTTCAGAAGAATTTTGATTAGTAAGGACGGGCGTTCAGGGCGTGCGAACCCTCTGCGGGGCTTGCCCGTGTGGGACTTCGATCTCTCGCTCGGCAAGTCAATTCAGTTCCGCGAGGACGTGCGGGCGCGCCTCTCGCTCGACTTCTTCAACGTCTTCAACCACACGGTCTTCTCGAACCCGGCGCTCGACCTCGGCAACCCGCGCGCCTTCGGCGTCGTCACACAGCAGCGCGTGCCCACGCGGCGCGAGTCTTCGAGCCGCTGGATTCAGCTCGGCCTGCGCTTCGAGTTCTGAGACGGGCGGGCGAGCCTCAAGCGTAGCTCGCCCAGTAGGCCACGGTGCGGACGGCGGTGCGCTCGACGGCGACGCTCTCCAACTGCTTCAGCTCGGCCGCGTAGACCCTGCGCAGGATTCGCCGCAGGACGAAACGCTCCGCGATGCCGAGCAGCCCGCCGGCCGAGGTCAGCTCCGTGCTGATCGTCACGTCCGAGCCCGCGTCGTTCGGCTCGACGGTGAACGTGGTGACGGGGCCGATGCCGCCCGTGTCCGTCTCGACGATGACGCGGCCCGGGTCGGGCTCGGTGACGACGGCGCGCAGCACGCGGGTCTGGCCGAACACGCGCATCTGAAAGCGGATGACGGTGCCGTCGCCGCGCCCGCCCTGCTCGACCTCAAGCCACTCGAAGTATTTCCGCGGCAGAATGTGCGGGTGCCCTTTGCGGTAGTCCGCGATGATGTTGTAGACGACCTCGGCCGGCGCGCCCACCGGCGCCGAAGCCTGAACCGTAAAAGTCTTTCTCATAAGAACCTCCCGCCGGGATATTTTAACCCCCACCCTTAACGCGAGATTTGTCGCCGCGGCGGATCACTCCGATTGAGCAATCGTAGGCGTCCGCGTGCATCCGTGCGGGCAGATTCGGCGCGAGATTTTACGGTAATTGAACCGCTCGTCGGTGCGGCTTTCAGTTGCGCGGGTAAAAGTTAACGACCGCAGACACAGAGAGGCGGCTGGAAGGCAACAGTCTTCCAGCCGCCTCTCTGTGTCTCCGCGGTTAATTTACTTTACAATACCCGCAACATGATGACAGACGAAAAACTAATCGAAGAGCTGCGCGAGGCCACGCGCGGACTGACCTTCATGAGCGAGGCAGACTACCCGTTTGAAGTCTTCAAGTGGGACGCCGCGGAACCTTCGCACGAGTTCCTGCGCGGGCTGACCGGCGAGGCCGCCGACGCCACGGTCGAGACGAGAACCGCGGCAAACTTTTTCCGCGTCGCCGTGTCGGAGGCGGAGTGGAAGAACGCGGAGCAATTGGCCACGGCGCGCCAGTACCAATCTCTGCTGCGCCTGCTCGAACAGAATCTGACCGACCTCACGGTCTTCCGCGTCGGCTCCATCAACCTCCCCGTCTACGTCGCCGGGCGTGGCGAGTCGGGCAACTGGCTCGGCGTCTCGACGCGCGTGGTCGAGACTTAAACTCCGCCCTTCGTCGAGGCGTCAGCCGCGGGCGTGTCGCGGGGCAGTTCGATGACGAACGTCGTCCCCACGTTCGGGGTCGAGCGGACGCTGACCTCTCCGCCGTGCGCGCGCGCGAGGTGCTTGACGATGGCGAGCCCGAGCCCCGTCCCGCCCAGGTCGCGCGAGCGCGCGCGATCCACGCGATAGAAACGCTCGAAGATGCGCGGCAGGTGCTCGGCCGGGATGCCCTCACCCGTGTCCTCGACGCTGATGAGGTCGCGCGCCCCGCGCTCGTGCCTGACGCGCACCGCTTCGCCCCGCCGGCTGTACTTAATCGCGTTCTCCACGAGGTTCAGAAGCATCTGTTCGAGCCGCCGCGAATCGGCGCGCACCGTCACGTCCGTGCCGACCTCGTTGACGAGCGCGACGCCGCAGCTTGCGGCCTTCGACGCCAGCCCACCGAACGTGTCGCGGACGACTTGATGGAGTCGCGCCTCGCGCACGTCGAGGCTGTGGACGCCCGACTCGATGGACGACAGCTCCATGATGTCCTCGATGAGCGAGCGCATGCGCCCGGCGTTGCGCCCGATGATCTGCACGAAGCGGCGCGCGTCCTGTTCGTCTTCGAGCGCGCCGTCCTGTAGCGTCTCGGCGAAGGTGATGATGGAAGTGAGCGGCGTGCGCAGCTCGTGCGAGACGTTGGAGAGAAATTCCTGCCGCACGCGCTCAAGGCGTTCGAGCCGCGTGATGTCGAAGAAGACACCGACCGCGCCGCGCACGTCGCTGCCGTAAACGACCTCGCGTTGACGGAGCGGCGAGACGTGGAGGTCGTAGATGCGGCGTTCGCCGCCGCCGTCGGCCTCGACCTTGACCTCGGCGCGCTCGCCGCGCGCGACGGCCGCCGCGAAGGCCGAGTAGATGGCGGGGTTGCGCGTCAGGTCGCTCAAACGGCGCGGACTTAAAGAGTCGGCTCCGCCCTGCCGGAACGCCGCGCGCGCCGAGTTGTTGAGGGCGATGACGCGCATCGCGTTGTCGATGATGACGACGGCCTCGCGCATGCTGTCCATCGTCACTTCCAGCAGGGTCGCCGCGTGAATCTCCCCCGCGGCGACGGCCGTGGCCACGTTCGGCGTCGGCCCCGGGGCGCGGCCGTCCGCCGACTCGGTCAGGTGCAACGTCTCCGCCTCGGCGTCGCGCTCCGAAGGGTAGAAGCGCGCGACCGCCGCGCCGAACAGAGCCGCCGCCAGCGCCACCCACGCCGAGTACGCGTCCGCCCTGTAAACCGCCAGCCACACGGCCAGCAGCCCCACGGCGAACGCGATCACGATTGCGGTGCGGAGTTGCATAGGGACAGGAGCGCCGAGCCCGACGCAATTGTCACTTGAACCCGCGGCGAAAGGCAATTCACGAATTAAACGGGGGACGGTCGGGTGCTCTGAGCACGTAGAGCCCGCGTCGCACGGGGTGCGTGAGGTTGCGCCAGCGCGAGAGGCTGCGCACGGAGACCACTTCGAACCCTGCCGAAGTGAAGACGTGCCGCCACCCTTCCCAGAGCCGGAAGGTGCACGGGCCAGTCCGCGCGCGCCAAGCGCGGTCGTGCACACGACAGGCTGTCGCGTCCCAGGCGGCTTCGGGGATGTCTTCGTAGACCACCACGAGCCCGCCGCCGCGCAGCACGCGCATCACCTCGCGGAGGAACGCGGGCTGATCCTGCGCGTGGTGGAGCACGTAGCAGAGCAGCACCGCGTCGAACGATTCGTCGGCGGCCGGGAACTGCACGCCGTCGAAGGCCGCGTAGTCAATGGGCGCGTCCACGTTCTTCCGCACGTCGATGCCCGCGACGCGCGCCCCGAGCAGCGCCGAGAGGTGGTGCGCGATGAAGCCGCTGCCGCAGCCCACGTCGAGCACGCTCGACCGCTGCGGCAGCACGCGCGCAAGCTCCGACGCCATGTCGTACGAGCGCCCGACGAGTCGTCGCCGCCTCTCCCTGCGCCAACGCCGCTGCACGCCGCCGACCGCGCCCTCCAACGCGTAGACGAGCGGGTTCAGAAGCACCTGCGCGTAATTGAGCAGGACGCGCTCGGGCTGGAACCAATCGGCGAGCCAACCGTAACGCGGGTCGCGGTTCGTGAAAGAATTGATGTTCGACATCGGCTGCTCCAGACGTTCGTTGCGAAACCCGCGCAACGAATTGGCAAGCGGCGGGCCGCGGCTGCTATCCAAAATATTTGATGTAACATGTGCCTCGGGACACTGAAGGCGTGGGGGCGTCGGCGCCAACTGAAAGAGGCGCGGCCGACGCTTGAAAGATGTATGCTGCGGCCACACAATGCTTCCTCATGAGCGAAGACATTTTTACGAAGGACATCACGAGGCGCGTGTTTTTGACTACGGCGGGCGCGGGCGCGCTCGGGGCGGCGCTCCCGGGGCGGGCGCATGGGCGCGCGCAGGCCGCGTCGCGTGAGCTGCTCGTCTACGTGGGGACGTACACGTCAGGGAAGAGTGAGGGAATTTATCTCTACCGGCTCGACCTCGGCGACGGCTCGCTCAAACATGCGGGCACCACCGCGGGCGTCGTCAACCCCTCTTACCTGACGGTTGACCGCGAGCGGCGCCGCCTGTTCGCCGTCAACGAGTTGGAAGAGTTCGAGGGCGCACCCGGCGGGGCCGTCAGCGCCTTCGAGATCGACGCGAAGACGGGGGCGTTGCGCCTCATCAACCGGCGGCGCTCGATGGGCGGCTCGCCGTGCTACGTCGCCGCGGCGCACTCGGGCCGGTTCGTCCTCGTCGCCAACTACATGGGCGGGAACGTCGCGGTGCTGCCCGTGTTGAAGGACGGCAGCCTGGGCGAGGCGACGCAGGTCGAGCAGTTCAAAGGCCGGGGCCCCAACCCCCGACGGCAGGAGGCTTCGCACGCACACTACGTCATGCTCGACCGCGCGAACGCGCACGCCTACGCATGCGACCTCGGGACTGACAGGGTGATGATCTACCGCTTCAACCGGAACACGGGCAGGCTCACGCCGAACGCGCATTCCTTCGTGTCGGTCACGCCCGGCGCGGGCCCGCGCCACATGAGCTTCCACCCGAGCGGACGCTTTGCGTACGTCCTCAACGAACTCCACGCCACGGTCACGACCTACGCGCTCGACCCACGGAATGGAAAGCTGCGCGAGTTGGAGACGGTCAACACGCTCCCCGCCGACTTCAAAGAGCCGAACACGTCGGCCGACATCCACGTCGCGCCCGGCGGAAAGTTTTTGTACTGCTCGAACCGCGGGCACGATAGCATCGCCGCCTTCCGCATCGACCCCGACACGGGCCACCTCACGCTCCTTGGCCACACGCCGACCGGGGGCAAGACGCCGCGCAACTTCGCCATCGACCCGACGGGCGCGTTCCTGCTCGCGGCCAACCAGAAATCCGACTCAGTCGTCACGTTTCGCATCGAGCCGCAGACCGGCGCCCTCCGCCCGACCGGCCACAGCGCTGTCGTGCCCACGCCCGTGTGCCTCAAGTTGACTAAGCCCTTTTAGCGGTTAAACTCGAATTGATGAACGCGGGAGGATCGTATCAGGGGATGGAGCGCCGCCTGACAGAGCGCTACCGGGTAAACATACGCGCGCGCTGGGAGGGGCCGCGCTCGCGCCGCGAGGGCACCGTCACTGACATCAGCACCGCGGGCTGCTTCGTCCTCACCGAAGACATCGGGGTCGAGAAGCGGGAGCCGGTGAAGATCGAGCTGTTGCTGCCGGGCGGTCTCATCACGCTCTGGGGCACCGTCATTTACAAAGCCGACGAGATCGGATTCGGCGTCCGTTTCGCCCCAAACAACCCGGAAGAGGAGCTGAGGCGGCTCCATTTTTTGGTCAAGGCCGAGTCGGCTCGCTTAACAATGAAGCAGAAAAAGTGACCCGCCGACCTCCGCGCTACACGTCCGGCCTGCTTTCGTCCAACCTTTTGTAATCCCGCGCTGCCCGTTAACGGACAGCCGTCACCCGCGCCCGCCGTCTCGTCCCACGCTGTCATCCGTTCGCACCATCGTTCCGGCAGGTCGTCACATTCATTGAACGGGCGCGCGTCCCCTCCCGTAAGGTACGTGTGACTGCGGCGCACACGGCTCGCCCCCATGAAGTGCCGCCATTATAGCCTCGAAACAAGGAAAGGATTCCCTGCAATGAAGAAGATCACGACCCGCATCGCCACCGCCCTGCTCCTCGGCGCCCTCTGCGTCGCCCCCGCTTTCGCCAAGGCGAAGAGCCGCATGATTACCGTCGGCCAGGACTTCGTCGTCGGTGCGACGACCGTGAAGGCCGGCACCTACGTTTTCAGCGTGGACGACACGACCAACGAGCTGACCGTCCTCCACAAGAAGACCAAAGAGGTCATCGCCCGCGCCGAGACGCGCGCACAGGTGCGCGGCAAGGGCCCCTTCAAGCTCGACTTCCAGCTCGTTGACAACAACGGCACGAAGACGCTCGCCAGCATCGCCTTCGACGGCGAGAAGAATTCGTACACCGTCACCGCCGCCAGCACGGCCGCCCGCTAAGCCCGGGGCGAGGTCGAATCGCGGTCTCGTGTAGGTATATAGACTTCACCGCCGCAGACGCGGAGACACGGCTTGTTGAGAATTAAAGTCAACAAGCCGTGTCTCCGCGTCTGCGGCGTTTGATTGAAGCCCGCGTCACCCGCGAGCCGACTCAGGAGCGCTTTCTGTTCGAGCGGCAGTTGGTGGCGCCGCAGTGGCACACCTCGGGGTGGTCGGGGTCTCGGTAATCAATGGTCAGCTCCTCGCCCGGCTGTATGTCGCGCCGCGCGAAGACGGCGACCTTCAGCCCCGGCACGATCCGGATGAAGGCGTTGGGGTCGCACGAGTGGTTGATGAAGGCCGTCTCGTTGCCGCCGACCGCGCCGTCGATGGCCGTGTCGGGGTCGAGCGTGATGATCTTGACGGCGGTCTCAGACTGTTTCCGGATGCGCGCCTGAATCTTCCGCCCCCCCTTGATGAGTTCGCCCTCGTAGAGTTTAATCTTCTTCCGCGCCGGCAAGTGCGTCAGCGCGAAGCAGCCCTTCCCGTAGATGTTGCTCTTCTTCACCGTGAGCCGACCGGACACTAAATATCCCTCCCTGAACATTCATGACGTGCGTTAGAGCTTCCCGACCGCGGCCATTATAAACGCCAAAGCGCGCCCGCGCGTCTGTTCCCACCCGTTCGATGAAAAAAGTAGGCAGTAGGCAGAAGCGGTAGGCAGTTTAGATACGAAGCGGCGCGCCCGGCGCGAAGGCTGAAACTGTCGCCTCACATTTCTACTGTCTGCTGAGAACGGTCTTTCTCTCTTACACCCTCAACCCCGAGTAGATGCTGCACCATTTATGACACGCACTCGGCCAAGTGCTTGCCAGCAGAATTATGAGGTTTTTGATTAAGAATGTCGGAATTGAGCGCACGTCTGCATGAGGAATTTCATCAGGACGCTGCAAAAAATTTGACTACAACGAGGTGCAGCGTGCTTAGCAGTGAACCGGTTTTCGTTAAAGATTGGGGTGAGAAATGTTTGTAAATATATTTGAAGGATGCCGCTGGACGAGGGCGAAAGTTTGGTGTATTGTGTTGTCAACCAGGCGGTCGGTGAATCCTTCCGCCTAGTGGTTTGCTGGGGTGAGGACAGTGAGCCACATAAGAACAGGCGCGAGGCCCCCAAGGCTGACGCGCCTGTTCGCTTTTCGGGGCGGGATTTCTGACAACGATAGTTTTCGGCCTTAGGGCCGATATTCGGTGCGGAGCGCGGCGCGGGTCGAATGGACAAGAAAGACCAGAAGGCCATCGCGTCGCTCTGGAAGCTCGGCGGGCTGAAGCCGCGCGAACTGGCGCGGCTCGCGTGGATGGAAATTTACGACGGCGACCTCCTCACGCGCGCCGCCGCGCTCTCCTACTACTTTCTTTTAGCCCTGTTCCCGCTGCTCATCTTCCTGACTTCGATGCTCGGCCTTTTCGCGGAGGCCGGGACGGAACTGCGCTCGAACATGCTCCGCTACCTGGGGAGCGTCGCCCCGCGCTCGGCTTCACAGCTCGTCCGCACGACCGTGCAGGAGATTACAGAGGGCGCCACGGGCGGCAAGCTCTCCCTCGGGCTGTTGGCGGCGCTCTGGTTCGCCTCGTTCGGGATGAGCGCCATCGGGGACACTTTGAACGCGGCGTACGGCGTGCGCGAGTCGCGCCCGTTCTGGAAGCTGCGGCTGATCTCGCTGGGTCTGACGGCGGCGCTGGCGGCGCTAATCATCACGGCGCTCGCGCTCGTCCTCTACGGCGGCGGGATTGGCGAGGGGCTGGCGACGCGTTACGACCTCGGCGGGGCTTTTAAGTCCGCATGGAACCTCATACAGTGGCCCATTGTGCTCGCCTTCGTGCTCTTCGCCTTCGCGCTCACCTACTACTACGCGCCCGACCTGAAACATCAGAAGTGGTACTGGATTACGCCGGGGTCTTTGACGGGGGTCGCGCTGTGGCTGCTCGTCTCGTTCGTCTTCCGCGTCTACCTGCACTTCTTCGACCGCTACAGCCTCACCTACGGCTCGCTGGGGGCGGTCATCATCCTCCTGCTGTGGTTCTACATGACAGGAGCGGCCATCCTCGTCGGCGGCAAGGTCAACGCCGAGATCGAGCACGCGGCGGCCGAGCACGGCGCTCCCGAGGCCAAACTTCCCGGCGAAAAGAGCCCCACCTGAGGGCGCCCGTGCGCGGAAACAGGCGCATCTGTTATACTCTCGCCCGCTCAGCACTCTTTGAGAAGGGTCGGGGCTCCCCCAGTCCCGCGCGGCGTCGCTTTCGTTTATCTCCCAAAGGTCACGTCAAAGTCGGCAGGTTCCGTAACGCGAGTACGGCAGGAAGAAGGCCATTTGAAGATTTTACTCTACAACCCTGACAACGGGGTGACGCGCAACTTCATGCCGCACCTCTGGAT
>DAIRFV010000017.1:0-46874 GCA_036794905.1 Pyrinomonadaceae bacterium
CAACTGCCACGGGAACGGCGCGAACAGCAGGTACGCCATCCCGAGCGGGATGACGGTCAGCGCGCCCGTGGCCGTCGAGACGTCCACGTCCGCGCCGAAGCCGGAGTTGGCCGAGCGCACGAGGTCGGAGCGGCTGCGCTGCACGGCCTCCAGGTCGGCGTAGGTGTCGAACTGGTTGCCGGCCGTGCGGAGCACGCCCATGTAGGTGAGCCCGAGCCCGATGACCAGCACGATGCCGAACTGCCGCAGCAGGTTGCGCGTCGTCTGCGGCCTCATGCCGATGACGAACGCGCCGCACACGGCCGCCGCCGTCATGTAGAAGATGTAGAACCTGAAGCTCAGAAGCCCGTAGAGGGCGAAGACCATCAACGCCACGTACTTCGCGCTGAAGCGCTCGCCGAGGCGGAGCGTGGCCAGCATCGTGAGCGCCAGCAGGAAGACGATGGGGCCGTCCTTCAAGCCCTGCGACGACCAGAGCACGAGGCTCGGGTAGAAGGCGACGAACAGCGTCGCGATCTTGGCGACGCGCAGGTTCTGGAAGATCTGGCGCGCGCAGAGGAAGATGATGGGGGCCGTGGCCGCGCCGACCACGGCGTTGAAGAACTGCACGGCCAGCATGTTCCGCCCGACCAGCACGTAGATGGCGCCCACCGTGTAGCCCATCCCCCAGTTGCGGTGGACGTAAATCCCGAGCAGGCGGTCGTAGAAGCCGTAGCTCAGCTCGCCCGTCCAGAAGCGCTTGTAGAGGATGCCGTGGTAGTCGTAGGTGAAGGCGTCGCCGCCGAAGAACTCCTGGAGGTGGAAGTGGTAGATGAGCACGCCGACGGCGACGCGGATGAGCAACGCGCCCGCGAAGACCTGCACGAGGAAGCGCGCGTGCGTCTGGTGGCGGCTGACGGCGGCGGCGCCCGCGGCCGCGAGCGCGGCGCAGAAGACGACGGCCGACGGGCCTTCCCCGGGGAACGACAGGGCGACGCCCACGGCCAGCGCGAGCGCCAGGAGAACCAGAAGTGCGTTCATGTGACTTTAGGGCCTCGGGGAGCGCGGCCGCCCCCGGGCAGACGCGGGGCGGGCGCGACGGGGAACGAGCCTTCACAAGTCGTCCGGCAGGTCGGGGCGCGTCTTGTGCTCGACGAGGAAGCGGTCTTCCTCCGACAGGGCCTTGACGGCGCGCGCGGGCACGCCCGCGATGAGTTGGTACTCGCCCTCGATGCGGCCCGTCACGACCGAGCCGATGCCGACGATGCAGCGGGATGGTATCACGCCCCCCGGCGCGACGCGAATCTCTGACCCGACGTAGGTCAGCTCGCCTATCTCTATGGGTCGCGTCCGCTGCCGGTTGTGCGTCCACAAGGATGAGTTGCGCCCCCCCAGGATCGAGCGCCGCCCGATGGAGACGCGGTCGGTGAAGTCTATCTTGTGGCCGGCGGTCACAATCGCGCCGTCGCCGAGGTGGAAACGCGGGTCGATGGGGTTGACGACGAGCGGGTCGGGGATGGAGTTGATCTCGTTCATGCGGAGAATCTCCGCGTAGCGGCCGATGGAGACCTCGTCGCCGCCGCGGATGACGTTGAGGTGCCCGATGTGCGCGTGGTCGCCGATTGACAGCTTCCCCACCCCGATGAAGGCGTTCAAATGCCCGACGCGCACGTCGTCCTCGATCGCGCACTCGGCCGCGTCGATGAGGGTAAAGCCCAACCGGACGCGGCGGCCGATGCGGTAGCCGAAGAGCCCGCGGTAGAGCGGCCGCTTCAGAAAGCCCGGCAGCAGCGCGACAAGGGCCAGCGCCGCCAGGCGAAATTTACTGCTGCGTCGGGACATCTCGTCCTTCAGTTGAGCGCCGCGCGGAAGGCTTCGACGACCTTGGGCGCGTTGGCTTCGAGGCTGAAGCGCTCGCGCGCGACGCGCGAGGCGCGCGCGGCCATCTCGCGGCGCAGGCTTCCGTCGCGGACGAGCAGCGAGAGGTGCTCGACCCACTCTTCGTCCGTGTCGGCGAGGAAGCCCGTCCGGCCGTGCTCGATGACCTCGGGGTTCGAGCCCATCGGCGTGCAGACGGGCGGAATCCCGAGCGCCATGTACTGCGCGGTCTTCATGAAGAACTTGCGCTTGTTCCACTCGTTGACGGGCACGGGGATCATCCCGACCTGCATCTTTCTTAAATCCTCGACCTCCGTCTCGGCCCCCCACTGCTGCGCGGTGTACTCGACGCCCGGCAGGTCGAACTCCGTCCCGCCGATGAGGTGGACGCCGCAGTCAACTCTGGTCTGCAACTCGCGCAGCGCGCCGGCGACGACGCCGATGTTCTTGACGGTGGTCGGGCTCCCGCTCCAGCCGACGGTGACGCGCCCCAGGTGCTCGGGCTCGGGCTGGTAGACGTAGCGCTCGGTGTCGACGATGGACGGCACCTGCCAGATGTTCCGGTTGTGGTGCGACGCGAACTCGCGTATGTGCGAGGAGTTGACGATGACGACCTTCGACATTCGGATGATGTCGGCGATCTTGCCGAAGAACTTCAGGTACGACAGGTACCCGTTCGACGGGCTGCGGTAGGGGACGTAGAGCGGGTCGTCGAGCTGGTAGATGATGGGCTTGCGGCGCGCGATCCTCTTCTCAAGAAACGCGGGGCCGAGCAGCGCCGCCTCGCGGTAGACGAAGACGGCGTCGTAGTCGTCGAGGCGCTTCAGGAGCTTCAGGCGCTCGACGTAGCCGCGCGCCATCTCGGCGGCCTTCTCCAGCTGATGGCCGGGCGTGTAGAGGATTTCGCGCAGCCGCTCCGACTCGAACGGCGCCCAGTGGAGGCGGATGCCTTCGGGCGCGAGCACCTTCTCCCACAGCTCGATGCTCCCGCGCTGCCCGGGCGCGAAGCCGTACCGGTTCGGTATCAGTGTCAGGACTTCCATCGTTAACGATTCGGCCGGGCGCCCCTCAACCCAACAGCCCCGTGAAGCGTTCGAGCCGCGCGGGGTGGATGAAGACGTAGTTGTCCTCCTCGACCTCGGCCTCAAGTTTCCGCGCGAGCCCGTCCCCCACCGCGAGGCCGCGCGGCGCGGCGCTGTTCTTCTGGAGGACGGGGATGCGCTCGCCCCGGTCGCGCCAGGTGACGGGGAAGCGGCTCGTCCAGAGCGCGTAGGTGATCGAAGTCTCCGAAGGGTAGAAGGGCGGGTGCGGGGTGTAGCTGTCCACGAACGCGACGTGGTTGGGCGGGTGCGGCGTGCGCTCGAGCACCGCGCGGCTGCGGCGGTTGGCCTCGTGCTTGTCCGGCGCGGTGCGGAAGACGCCTTCCAGCGCGCCGACGTATTTCTTAGCCCTGTCCATGATTTCTAACCCCGGAGAGACGCAAGTTCATACCACAGCGGCGCCGCCCCTTTCAACCGACCCCTTGTCCGAATCAACCGCCTTATCGTCGGAATTGACCGACCCTTCGCCCTCGCCCGCGGCGGCCCCGAGGCGGCGGTAGATGCGCCGGTACTTCGCGCCGCCGACGCGCTCGATGTCGAAGCGGCGCTCGGCGCTCGCGCGGGCGCGCCCGCTCAGGTCGCCTTCGGCCCTGAGCGCTTCGACCGCCGCGAGGGCGCGCGCGAAGCTCTCGTCGTCGAAGTCGCGGAGGACGACGCCGACGCGGTCGCCCTCGATCACCTCGTCCACGTCGCCGACCCCGGCGTTGCAGACGACCGGCAGCCCCGCCGCGAGGTACTCGGCGATCTTCGTCGGCGAGGACGAGAGCTTCGAGTAGCAGGCGCGGATGAACGAGACGGCGATGTCCGAGGCTTTCAGATACTTCGGCACGTCCGCGGGCGCGACCCGGCCGACGTGGAAGGACTCCGGGGGCACGCCCAGCTCGCGCAGCCGCGCGGCGATCGGCTCGGGCGGAGTCTGCGTCAGCACCAGCGCGAACGTCCGCGGGTCTTGCCTGTAGGCGAGCGCCATGAAGCGCGCCGTCTCCTCGGCCATGTACCAGCCGCCGAACGAGCCGACGTAGACGACGACGCGTCGGCCTTCGAGTTTCAGCTCGCGGCGCAGCTCTTCGCGCGGCGCACGGTCGGCCGTGCGGAAGCGTTTGAAGTCAACGCAGCAGGGAATAACCTCCAGGGGTCTGCCTTTGTCGTCCGACTCGGCGCGGCCGGGGAAGAGTATCTCGCGCGCCTTCTCGGTGAGCACGACGAAGGCGTCGGCCGACTTGAAGAGGAAGCGCTCGACGCGCTTGACGCCGCGGTAGAGCGTACCATTCTCGGGCCAGACGCCCGCGTCCGTGTACTCCTCGGGCATGAAGCCGCGTATGTCGAAGAGGATGCGCCCGCCCGCGCGCCGCTTGGCGAGCGCGGCCATCAAGGCGGGCACGTGCCCGCGCGCGTGCAGCACGTCGGTCTCGCCGCGCCGCAACATCCGTGCGGCGAGGCGCGCGCCGACCGACACGTCGTAGAGCGTCGCCGGCAGACTCGGGCGCTTGTGGTACGCGCGCCAGTGCCAGCCGATCCCCTCGCCCGCCAGACGCGCGCGCTCCGACTCCAGCTCCTCCCGCGTCCAACTCTCTTTGAGCTTCGGCTCGAACGTGAGCAGACTCACGCCGACGCCCGCCTCCGCGAGCTGGCGCAGGTACGGCAGCACCTGCGTCTGCACGAGCGGCTCGCGCAGACCGAAGTAGCAGAGGTAGAGCGTGCGTGTCGTCATCGGCTAAACCTTGGAACTCGTCTGCGCCGGCGCGCCGGCCTCGCGCCCCGCGGGCGGCCGCGTCAGGAGCGCCCGCGCCCAGCCGGCGAAGGTCGCGAGGTCAACCGTCAGGAGGACGAGCGCCACGCAGAGGAGCTGAAGCGGGTTGAGCGCCCACGGGAGCCCGCGCCCCTCGCGCCAGCGCCAGACGCTCTTGGCCGCCCGCGCCAGCAGCCCCAGCGCCGGCACCGGCAGCCACCACGCGCTGTGAACGAGGGCGAGCACGACGAACAGGAGCGCGACGGCGTACTGCCGCGCGATGCCGTAGTGCCAGAAGCGCTGGCGGCCGGCCCAGACGTTGTGCTTCGAGTAGAGCGCGAAGCGGCGGAACGTGCGCGCGAGGCTCGGCTGCAACTGCCAGAAGACGTTCGCGCGCGGCGCCCAGCGCGTCCGCGCGCCCCCGGCCTCGACGCGCTCCATGAAGATCAAGTCCTCGGCCGCGCGCATGTCCGGGAAGCCGCCCGCGCGCCGCCACACCTCGCGCCGCATCAGGGAGGACGCGATGAAGCGCCCGCGCGTCAAGTCACCACGCTCGCCGTGCGGAGACTTCGGCGTCACGTAGGCGACGGCCGCGCAGCGCTCGAAGAAGGTGCCCACCGCGGGGTCGAAGTTGCCGTAGACGACCTCCGTCCGCGGGTCTTCCTCCACCTGCTCGACGAGGCGTTCCAGCCACTCGGGGTCGAGCCCGATGCCGGCGTCGGTAAAGGCGACCCAGGGGTAGCGCGCCTCGCCCGCCCCGATGTTCCGCCCGCGCCCGGGGCTGGCCTCGCCCGCCTCGACGACGCGGAAGCGCTCGTCGCCCGCGGCCAGCTCGCGCGCGAGCTCGACGGTGCGGTCGGTCGAGCCGCCGTCCACCAGCACGACCTCGTCGGGCTGCCGCGTCTGCGCGCGGATGGACGAGACGAGTCGCGCCAGCGACTCCTCCTCGTTGCGGACGGGGACGACCAGGGAGATTTGTAATTCAGGACTTCCCTGCGGCATTCGTAAAGGGGCTCCGCCTCTCGGTCTATTGCCTCTGGAAGGCGGCGCGGGTGCGCCGGTAGAGCTCGCGCCCCTCGCGGTAGGCGCGACGCTCGCCGGACAGGCAGTAGAGGAATTTGTGCAGCATGCCGGAATCGAACAGCGTCGCCGGGTACTCGCGCAGCGCCTTGTAGGCGGCGCGCGCCGCCGCGCGCGGGTCGCCGCCCTTGATGTAGTAGCCGCCGCTCGTGAAACGCATGTTCGCCCACGCCCGCGCCTTCTGCCGGCGGACTTCCGCCGGCACGTAGTCGAGCGCGAAGTAGTTCGTGTACATCCGCTCAAGCTCGGGCGCCGCCCGCGCCGCCTGCGCGACGGTCTTCGACTCGGGGTGCAGGCGGTAGGTCGAGAAGAGCTCCGGCGTGTACTCGACACGGTGCTTCGCGCCCGCGCGCAGCCAGAAGTCCCAGTCCATGAAGTAGTAGTAGTGCGGGTCTAAGAGCCCCACGTCGTCCACGACCTTACGCCGGATGAAGGCCGAGGGCTGCGCGATGGGGTTCTCGCACTCGACGACGAACTTCAAGTAGTCGAACTCGCCCCGCGTCGGGCTCCGCTCAATCGGCGTCCCGTCGTCTTCGGTGAAGAGCGTGTCGCCGAAGACGACGCCGACCTCGGGGCGGCTCGTCAGGTACTCGACGGCCTTCGAGACGGCGCCGGGCGTGAAGGTGTCGTCGGAGTTGAGCCAGGTGACGACCTGACCCTTCGAGCGCTGCCAGCCCTTGTTGATGGTGGGCGTCTGCCCCATGTTGGCCTGACTCTCCCAGTCGATGCGCCCCGTGTACTGGGCGAGCACGCGCGGCGTGTCGTCGGTCGAGCCGTCGTCGATGACGATGTGCTCGATGTGGGGGTAGTCCTGCCCCGCAACGCTCTCGATGGTCTCGCGCAGGTAGGCCGACTGGTTGTAGGTGGGGGTGACGACGGAGACGAGCGGGTGCTCGCTGACCCGGGCCGCTTGTTCGGTATTGCTCATAGGGTGATTACGGGCGGGCTCCCCGCCCTGACTTTAAGCGCCGTAATATAGCACAGCGCCAATGGTGCGTCCGAACGGGCGGGCGCGGCCGGGGCGGGGGCGGGCTTGACAGGGTTTCGGGGCGGCTACTTCTTCCGGAAGAAATAGTTGGGGTTCTTAATCACCAGCTCGTACCGGCCCGAGGCCGCCACCTCCTTGACGACCTCGCAGACCTCCCACCCGGAGCCGTCGGCCGAGTCGTCGAAGAGGACGAAGCCCCCGCGCTCAAGGAACTCGTCGGCGTGCTCGAAGTCGCGCCTGGCGTACTCGTAGGTGTGGTTGCCGTCGATGAAGCAGAAGCTGATGGGGCCGCCGAGTTTGACCGCCCGGCCCAAAACGTCCGTCGCCTCCGTTTTGGCGCGCCACGCCTCGAAGAACTCGTCGGAGAACATCTCGACGGTGAAGGGCGTGTCGTCGCGGCTGAACATCTTGACGTTGCGGACGAAAGTCTCCTTGACGAAGTCGCGGTACTCGGCGTGCGTGAGGCGCGAGCCGGCGAGGTCGGGGCCTTTGTCCGAGCCCTCGAAGACCCAGCGGTCGCACGTAAACAGCGGGTTCGAGACGCCGTGCTTCTGCTTGTAGTAGGTCAGCAGGTTGGTGGAGAGTCCGCAGAACGAGCCGATCTCGACCAGCGGCGCGGCGCTCGGCAGACGCTTGAGCGCGTGGTCGAAGCAGTAGAGGTTCCCGCGCTGGAGCATCCCGGCGTTGGCGAAACAGAGCCAGTTGACGTACTCGTCCGAGATGTCGATGGAAGAGGGCGGCGGGCCCCCGTCGAGCGTGGCCGTCAGCCTCCTGGCAATCTTGTTGACTAGGTTCCGCATACAGAGTCCCGGTCGCTTTTGAACACAGTGAGATTCGGGGCAGGACGGCGGCGGCGCGAGTACCGCCCTTCGCGTGTCCGTTCGAACAAGGCCCGGCTAACTTAGCACCGGGGGCGTGAATCGGCAACGGGGGCGGTTGCGGCGCGCTCGGACGTGTGTGCTATCCTCTCCGGTCGCTATTTAGTTGATATACAGTTTCCATGTAGAAGTTTGAGGGGGCTTATCCGAATGTCTGTCGCAATCGTCACCGGCTCGTCGGGGCTCATCGGGAGTGAGACGGCCAAGTTCCTCGACGCCAAGGGGCTGCACGTCGTCGGCGTTGACAACGACATGCGCCGCTACTTCTTCGGCCAGGAAGCCTCGACCGACTGGAACACGCGCCAACTGCAAAACACGCTGAAAGATTTCGAGCACCACGCGACGGACGTGCGCGACGCCGAAGCCATCGGCCGGATTTTCGAGCGCTTCGGCCGCGAAGTCTCGCTCGTCGTCCACACCGCCGCGCAGCCCTCGCACGACTGGGCCGCGCGCGAGCCCTTCACGGATTTCACCGTCAACGCCAACGGCACGCTCGTCATGCTCGAAGCGGCGCGCCAGCACTGCCCCGACGCGGTCTTCGTCTTCACCTCGACGAACAAGGTCTACGGCGACACGCCGAACGCGCTGCCCCTGGTCGAAACCGAGACGCGCTGGGAGGTCGAGCCCGCGCACCCGTTCGCCGAGCACGGCATCGACGAGACGATGTCCATCGACCACTCGAAGCACAGCCTCTTCGGCGCGTCGAAGGTCGCGGCCGACGTGCTGGCGCAGGAGTACGGGCGCTACTTCGGCATGAAGACGGCGACGTTCCGCGGCGGCTGCCTGACGGGGCCGGCGCACTCGGGCGCGGAGCTGCACGGCTTCCTCGCCTACCTCGTCAAGTGCGTCGTCACGGGCCGGCCCTACACCATCTACGGCTACAAGGGCAAACAGGTGCGCGACAACATACACTCGTACGACCTGGTCAACGCCTTCTGGCACTTCTTCCGGCAGCCGAAGGAGGGCGGGGCCGTCTACAACATGGGCGGCTCGCGCCACAGCAACTGCTCGATGCTCGAAGCCATCCGGACGGCCGAGGAGTTGTGCGGGCGCGAGCTGAGCTACACGCTCTCTCAGGAGGCGCGCAGCGGCGACCACATCTGGTGGATTTCGGACGTGCGCCGCTTCCGCCGGGACTACCCCGCGTGGGAGTACGCTTACGACATGCGGAAGATCATGGAGGAGATCGTCGAGGCGACCCGCGAGCGCGCACACGTCTCGACCGGCTGAACCCGCGTTCTTACATCGTTGACTGAGCGCCGCGTAAGTTTCATTAACCACCGCAGACGCGGAGGCACGGCTTGTAGACATATGTCTTTAAGCCGTGCCTCCGCGTCTGCGGTGGTTAACCTGGCGTTCTAATAACGCCCGCGCCCCGTCGAGACCAGCACGCCGCGCTTGAGCTTCCGCAGCCAGAAGGGGTAGCGCGAGCGGCACGACGGCATGACGGGGAAGCCCGGCTGTCGCCCCGCGCCCGCCGCGCGTTGCGAACTCAACGCGCGCGCCGCCCCGAAACATTCGACGTAAGCGGCGGCCATCCGCTCGACCGTGTAAGGCCGGCTCGCCTCCCACGCCCCGCGCCCGAGCGACGCGAGCAGGCGACGGTCGCCCGCCAGTCGCCCCAGGCGGTCTGAGAAAGTCTCGATGTCCCCGACGGGGACGAGGAAGCCGCTGCGGCCTTCTCGGACGACCTCGCCCGTCCCGCTTTTGATGTCCGTGACGACCGGCACGAGCGCGTGCCCCATCGCTTCGAGGAGCGCCACCGACAGCCCCTCGTAGTCCGACATCAGAAGGAACACGTCCAGCTCCGACAGCCGACCCCTCACCTCTTCCGGCGCGAGCCAGCCCCAGAACTTCACGCGCTCCCGGACGCCGAGCCTTTGCAACTCCGCTTCGAGCGGCCCGCGCGCCGCGCCGTCGCCGATGACGTGCAGCTCGAACTCGACGCCGCGCCGCGCAAGCTCCGACGCGAGCGGCGCCATCTCCAACACGCGCTTCTGCTCGACGACGACGCGCCCGACGTAACCGATCTTGAGAGGGCCGCTGTCGGCCGTCGTCTTTTCGGCGCGCGCCCGCACCTCGGCCTCCGGGAGCGTGTAGACGCCGTAAGGGATGCGGCGCGCGCGCCCGGGCGGCACGCCGCACTCCTCGACTGTCCTGCGCTCGATCTCACGGCTCACGCTGACGGCGCAGTCCACGAGCGCGCCGTAGTGCTTCAGCGGCTCGTAGTAGGCGCCCACGTCGTTGTGCGCGATGGAGATGGTCGGGATCGAGGCGTCGAGCAGCGGGAGCGCGAGCCACGCGGCGTCGGGCGAGGTGGAGATGACGTACGCGTCCGGCTTGAGGGAGTTGACCCACGCGGCCAGCCGCGCGGCGCGCTCCTCGGGCAGGTCCGTCTCGCGCCAGACGCGCTCGCGCACGTCCGCGCCCGTGGCGCCGAGCGCCTCGACGACGGCGCGCTCCGGGCCGGGCTGCGCGACGAACGACAGAGACCAACCGCGCGCGGCCAGCGGCGCGCACAGGTCAATGAGAAACTTGTGCGAGCCCCCGGTGGGCGGCGTCGTCATGGTCGTGTCGATGAAGACGGCGTGCATGAAGGAGTCCGGGTCAGAACCACCCGCGGTGGCGGGCGGGTCGGACTAACGAGTTAAAGTTCTCTTGAGTCACAGACCCGCCCGCTACCGCGGGTGGTTCTGACCTGCTTCACGGCGCAGGAGGCTCGCCGCCGTGCCCGTGACCGAAGTCGTGACGGCGTGCTTCAACTGCTCGCCGGTGGCGAACGGCGCGAGCAAGGCGCAGGCGAGCCACTTCGCGCGGGGGCGCGCGCGGCGGTCGAGCGCGGCGGCCTTGAGGAGCTGGAGCGCGGCCTTCAGGCGTCTGCCGTGCAGAGACTCCTCGACGCCGAGCAGCCCCTCGCACTCGGCGACGAGGTGGCGGTTGAGCCTGAGGTCTTCCGTGTCTGTGAGCGTGCGCGCCGCCCAGGCCCTCCTCATCTTCAGCGTGGCCCTCATCATCCGCCGCCCGTCGAGGCTCGCGCTCAACTCGTGCGCCCTCACCAGCGCGCGCACGCCCTCGGCGTCTTCGTATTGAAAGAGAAAGCCCGCGGCCGCGCAGCGCGTCCAGTAGTCCCAGTCCTCGACGGGCGTGAGCCCCGCGTCGAACTCGCCGACCGTTTCGACCACGCGGCGGCGGACGAGCGGCGAGTTGACGACCATGATGTTGTTCCGCAGCAGGCGCTCCAACAGCACGCGCCCGCGCCCCGAGACCTCGGGCATCCACGGCCGCCCGTCGTCCCACACCGAATACTGCCGCGAGTGCGTCAGCCCGCCGCCCCCCGCGCTGAAGTAGCGGACGCCGCTGTAGACGATGTCCACTTCCGCGTGGCGCTCAAGGTATTCGACCTGGCGCTCGAACTTGCGCGGCTCCAGCAGGTCGTCGGCGTCGAGGAACTGGAAGTAGTCGCCGGACGCGTGGCGGATGCCGTGGTTGCGCGCCGCGGCCTGGCGCGCGTTCGCCTGCCGGACGTAGCGGACGCGCGCATCCCCGGCGGCGTAAGCCTCGACGACCGCGGCGGTGTCGTCGGTCGAGCCGTCGTCCACGACGACGCACTCCCACGCGCCGCAGGTCTGCGCCGCGAGGCTGTCGAGCGTCTCGCGGATGAGGTGGCCGTAGTTGTAGGCCGCGACGACGACGCTCACCAGCGGTTGTGACAGGCTAGAACTCATGTTGCAGTTCGCAGTTGAATATAACCGGGAGAAAATTTAACCACAGAGACACGGAGACACAGCTTTAAGAATTTGAAATTGCTTTAGCTGTGTCTCCGTGTCTCTGTGGTTTAACTCCCTGCCGCTAAGCGCCTCGGGGCCTCCCCAGCAGGCCGCGGGCGTGCCACTCGGCGCGGTAGAGCAACTCCCGGCTGATATAGTTATACCCGCGCGGGAGGAGGCGCAACAGCAGCCGCTGGAGCGCGGTCACCGGCGCGCCCCCGTCCCACGCGTAGAACTCGCGCATCCGCGCGCGCGCCTCCCCGACGCGCCCCTCCGACACGAGCGCCGCGATCAGGTCGCGGTAGAGCCCCCTGACCCTCTCACGGACGAGCGCCGGGTCGAGCGCGGGGTCGGGCGCGTGCTTCAGAATCACGGCGAGCATCGGGGTGAGGAGTTTGCCGGCGCTGTAGGTCGTCGCGGCGGCGTGGCGGCGGTAGCGCATCAGCTTCTCCGTCATCCCGTAGAAGCCCGCGCCCCACTTCGCCAGCCTCAGCCAGAGGTCGTAGTCCTCGCAGTTCTGGTACGCGCGATCCTCGTCGAAGAGGCCGACCGCGTCGAGCGCGCTTCGCCGCACCAGCACCGAGAGCGTCCCGATGCGGTTCGAGGCGAAGAGCGTGCGGAACATCTCGACACCGCGCGCCTCGCCGGGGAGGATGTAGAAACGCTCCTCCGGCGCCTCCGCGCCTTCGTCGGAGAAGATGTAGCCGTCGGTGTAGACGAGGTCCACGCCCTTCTCTTCCAACACGGCGAGCTGCGCCGAGAGCTTCTCGGGCAGCCAGAGGTCGTCCGAGTCGAGGAAGGCGACGAGTCGGCCGCGCGCCTCCCGGAGCCCGGTGTTGCGCGCGGCGGCCTGCCCGCCGTTCGGCCGCGCGACGAGGCGGACGCGCGCATCCGCTTCGGCCAAGGCCCGCACGACAGCGGCGGTGTCGTCGGTCGAGCCGTCGTCCACGACGATCAGCTCCCACCCGCCGAACGTCTGCGCCTGCACGGAGCGGACGGACTCGGCGATGTAGCGGGCCGAGTTGTAGGCGGGCATGATGACGCTGACGAGGTGCTGCATAGAGGGGTTGAGAATTTGAAATTTCGAACTCGAAATTTCAAATCAAAAGTTGAGTCAGCGCGCCCCGCCGCCCGCGAACAGTCTGCGCACGCGCCCGAGCCGGTACGCGAGCGAGTGGCCGGCGCGCGCGACGAGCGGGCTGTAGGTCAGGTGCCTGAACATCGAGGCGCGCAGGCGCCAGTGGGCGAGCGTCGTGGGCGGGGGCCAGTAGCGCCGGGCCTGCCGGCGCAGCTCGCCGTGGTACTGCGCGAAGCCGTCGCCCGTCTTGGCCTCCGCGTGGTAGGTCGCGCACGACAGCTCGCGGTCGAGGTTCACGAACTCGAAGTGGCGCGCGATGCGCACCCAGTAGTCGAAGTCCATGATGAAGTGCTGCCCCTCGTCGAGGTAGCCGACGCGCTCGAAGACCTCGCGCCGCCAGAAGATCGAGGGCTGGTGCATCTGGTAGCCCTTCCAGAACGCGAGCAGCCGCTCAAGGCTCTCGAACCGGCCCACGCCGCGGTGCGGCTCGCGCCCGTCGGCGTAGACCTGCACGCAGTGCCCGACGACCGCCGCGGCGCCGCGGCCCACGGCCTCGGCGACGGCGCGCAGCGTCCCCGGCAGATAGAAGTCGTCGCTGTTGAGCCAGCACAAAACGTCGCCGGTCGCGCGCGCGAAGCCCTTGTTGATGGCGTGGCTCTGGCCCCTGTCCTGCTCGCTCTCCCAGTGCGCGAGGAAGGGCTCGTACCTGCGTATGACCCCGACGCTCTCGTCGGTGCTCCCGCCGTCCACGACGATGTATTCGAGGTTCGGGTAAGCCTGGAGCAGGACGGAGCGGAGGGTCTGTTCGATGAACTGTCCCTGATTATAAGAGGGCGTGACGACGCTGACGCGCGGCCAGGGGCGCCCGCCGGGCAGCGTCGGGGGGGGCGGCGGCGTCTCGACAGTCCAGGGCCAGCCCTCCTTCCCCGGCGGGGGCGCGGGCAGGTCTGCGAGGCGCGGGACGGACGTTAAAGCTTCAACCTTCACCCCTCGGCCCTGGCCCTCCCCGCCGACGCCGCTTCGAGGTCTGCCCGCACCATCTCGCTGACCAGCTCTTCGAACGTGTAGCGCGGCTCCCAGCCGAGCACGCGGCGCGCCTTCGAGGCGTCGCCCACCAGCAGGTCTACCTCGGCCGGGCGCAGCAGGCGCTCGTCCACGCGGACGTGGTCGCGGTAGTCCAACCCGGCCTCGGCGAAGGCCATCTCGCAGAAATCGCGCACCGACCGGCTCTCGCCCGTCGCCACCACGTAGTCGTCCGGTTCCTCCTGCTGGAGCATCAGCCACATCGCGCGCACGTAGTCGGCGGCGTGCCCCCAGTCGCGCCGCGCGTCGAGGTTGCCGAGCTTCAACTCGTCCGCGAGGCCCAGCTTAATCTTCGCCACCGTGCTCGTGATCTTGCGCGTCACGAACTCGTAACCCCTGTGCGGGCTCTCGTGGTTGAAGAGCATGCCCGAGCAGCAGAACATCCCGTAAGCCTCGCGGTAGTTGCGCGTCAGCTCGAAGCCCGCCACCTTGCTGATGCCGTAAGGGCTGCGCGGGTGGAAGGGGGTCGTCTCGCGCTGCGGCACCTCGGAGACCTTGCCGAACATCTCGGAGGAGCCGGCGAAGTAGAAGCGGCAGCCCGGCGCCAGCTCGCGCAGCGCGGCGAGCATGTAGTGCGTGCCGTTGATGTTCGTGTTCATCGTCGAGAAGCCGTCGGCGAAAGATTCGGCGACGAACGACTGCGCGGCGAGGTGGTAGCACTCGTCGAACTGGTTCTTGCTGAAGATGCTGAAGATGGAGGCGTAAGATTCGAGGCTGGCGGGGTGCAGTTGCACGCGGTCGAGCAGGTGGGAGATGCGCGCGAAGCGGCGCGCCGGGTCTTCGAGCGCGACGCGGCGCACCAGCCCGTGCACCTCGTAGCCGAGCCCGAGCAGGTGTTCGGCCAGGTAGCTCCCGTCCTGACCCGTGATGCCGGTGATGAACGCTCTCTTCACTTTTGCCGGGCCTTCAGCCACTCCAGCGTGCGCCCCACCCCCTCCCGCAGCGTGACCGAGGGGCGCCAGCCCGTGGCCCGGCGGAGCCTGGAGGAGTCGAGCACGTTGACGGGAACGTCGAACCCGCGGAAGGGCTTGCGCACGACCTCGGGCAGGGGGCCGAGCTGCTCGCGCAGCGTCTCGATGATGTCGAGCACCGAGCGCCCCTCGCCGCTCGAAGCGTTGAAGACCCGCTCCGCCCCCGCGTAATCCAGCAGGCTCACGACCGAGGCCGCCATGTCTTCGACGTAGAGGTAGTCGCGCAGACTCTCGCCGTCGCCCCACAGCTCCAGCGGCTCGCCGCGCAGGGCGCGGTCGGCCGCCACCCCGATGACGCCCTGCCCCGTGTGCAGCCGCTGCCCCGGCCCGTACACGTTCGAGGGGCGGATAATACAATAATCAATCCCGAGCATTGAAGCGTACGCCGAGACGTACTTCTCGATGGCGAGCTTCGTGATGCCGTAAGAGCTGATGGGGTCGGTCGGGTGGTCTTCGCCGATGGGCACCGTGCGCGGGACGCCGTAGACCGTCCCGCCCGAGGAGATGAAGATGAGCCGCCGCACTTTCGTCTCGCCCAGCCGCCGGAGCCAGTTCACCGAGGTGACGACGTTGCTCGTGAGGTCGTAGGCGGGGTCTTCCATCGAAGAGCCGGGCACGGTCGTGTGCACGAGGTGGACGAGCACGTCCGCGTCGGCGCACGCGTCCACCACCTCCTCCGCGCGCGCCACGTCGCCCTCGACTATCTCAAGCCCGCTCCCGAGGCCGCCGAGCAGCCCGGGCGACGCCCGCGGCCGGTCGAAGACGCGCACGGCGCGCCCGCCCGCCACGAGGGCGCGGCAGAGGTGACTGCCCATGAAGCCGAGGCCGCCGAGGACGACGACCCGCTTTCCACTCTGTGCGGGGGTGCGACTCATGCTCTGTTAACGGCCGTCATGCTGACGGAGGACACGCCCGTAGTAGCCGATCAAATTCTCCACGTAGCCGTCTATGTTAAAACTCTCGACGGCGGTGCGGCGCGCGCCCTCGGAAAGTCTCCGCGCGAGCGCGGAATCTGCGGCCAGTTGCGCGACGCGCGCGCCGAACTGTTCGAGGTCGCCGGGCGGGCACAAGAACCCGTTCACGCCGTCCGCGACCGCCTCGGGCTGCCCGCCCACGTCCGAGCTGATGACGGGCACGCCGCACGCGAGCGCGTCGAGGCAGGTCAAAGACAAATTCTCCGCCTGCGTCGGGTAGAGCAGCACGTCGCAGAGGTTCAGGGCGCGGGCCAGCTCTTCGGGGCTGTTCAAAAACGGGAGCGCCGTGACCGGCATCTCGGGCGTCTCGTACTCGCGCGCGCGCTCGCTGGCGTGCCCCACGGCCAGCACTTCGAGCCGGCCCGGCATGCGGCGGGCGACCCCTTGCAGGACGCCGAGCAGCGAGAGCAGCCCCTTGCGCCCCTCGGCCACCGAGCTGTGGAGCAGGCCGACGACGAAGCGCCGCGGCGGCTCGACGCCCAGCGCCGCCGCGCACTCCGCGCGCGGTGCGGGGCGGAACACCTCCGTGTCCACGCCGTAGTGCAGGCGTTCAATCGGCCGGGAGCCGACGAAGGTGGAGCGGTAATACTCGGCCAGATAGTCCGTGTGCACGAGTATGTGAAACCCCGAGCGGCGCACCGAAGCCTTCTTCAACGCCAGCAGCGAGCGCGTCGTGTCGCGGCTCAGTCCCGGGTACGCCAGCGTGTTCCACTGCGGGCACTCGCCGCAGTGTTCGCGGTGGCGCTCGCACCCCAGCGTGTAGCTACAGTAGCCGGTCGAGAGGGTCTGGTCTACCGGCGACAGCACGACGGGGCGCCTGCGGCTCTGGAACGCGAGGAACGGGATCGAGACGTAGTGGCCGTGCAGGTTGTGGAAGTGCCAGAGGTCTGCCTTGCTCAGCCACTCTTCGCGCCCGAGCGCGAGCGTCGAGGGGAAGAGGAGGTCGTTGCCGCCGGTCAGCGCCCGCAGCTTCCGCTCGACGCGCACCTCGCCGCGGAAGACCGGGAGCGGGTGGACGTAAGGGGCGTCGGTCGCGCGCCGCAGGGCGTAGAGCCGCGCCTCGACGCCGCGCGCGAGCAGACCCTCCACCGTCTGGCAGATGAGCGCCTCGGCGCCGCTCGCGCGGTCGGCGGCGTTGAAGAACGCGACCCGCACTGGCCTCCCGCTGCTGTCTCTCACTTGGACGCTTCCATGAAGAGCGAGTCCGGCTTGCAGACCGCGCCGTCCGGCTCGGTGTCGAGGTGGAAGTCCGCCCAGCCCTCGATCCGGCTCTCGGCCGGCCCGACCGCCCGCGCCTCGCGGAAGCCCGCCTCCGTCAACGCGCGCGCCAGCGAGTAGCGGTCGTACATCCACAGGTGAAGCTCGCCGCCGCGGCGGAAGCGACCCAGCTCGAGCAGCTCGTACTCCGCGCCCAGCAGGCGGCGCACCAGCGCCTCGCGGCGCGCCGACGCGTCACCGAGCACGCGGCGCAGACGCCCGAGAAGCGTCGGACGCCGGCCGGCCGGCGCGCCGTCCGGCTGCGGCGCGGGCCGCGCGGCGCCCGACCGCGCAAGGCTCTCGATGGCGCGCTCGGCTTCGATGCCGACGCGGGCGACGACGAACTCTTTATTCGGCAGCGGGTCGCGGCGCAGGTAGGCGCCCATCTCGCCGCCCGATGTCTCACGCACCGCCTGGTCGTAAAGTTCCAGCATCATCCACTCGTAGTCGTCCCCGCCGTCCTGCCCGCCGCCCGCCGCGGCCCGCTCCAACGTCCCCAGATAGGTCTTCGCTATCAGCTCCAGGTCGGGCACGGCGACGCGAAGTGTGCCGCCCGGCTTCAAGACCCGCCGGCACTCGCGCAGGAAGCCGCGCGCGCCCCGCCGGCTGAAGTGTTCGAGCACGTGCGAGTGGTAGACCACGTCGAACTCTTCGTCCGGGAACGGAATCCCCCTGCGTAAGTCGTGAGACAGGACGGCGGGGTCTTCGGGCGCGAAGTCTACGTTAGTCCAGGCGGGATGATACCTGCTACCGCATCCCAGGTTGAGGCACTTCATAAGGTGAGCCGGCCCCCTCCGCTATCCTCCGAATCGCCAGGCGCAAATCCCGCTCGTGTCTGACCCGGCCGGGCGCGTGCTCCCCTCTGAAGTACTCCTCGACCAGCGCGGGGCCGAAGCCGACGAGGGGCTCTAAGTTGAACAGGAGCGCGAGCGACAGGCAGGCCGTGCTGAACGTCACCACGCGGACGCCCCGCGACACCTCGCCGCCCCCGCCGTTGAAAGCCCGCAGCAGAAATATCTCGAAGGGGAGGAAGAACAGCTCCGTCTCGTCCAGCACGATCACGTCGGCGAACAGTCCGCCGACGGCCGACTTGAGCCTTTGAATCTTCTCCGCGCCGTCCCTCGGGTGCGGCTTCACGACGAGGACTGCGTCGCGCGGACACTCCAGGCCCTCAAGAAACTTCACGTAAGCCGCCAGCTCGTTCTCGACGGTCATCCTCTGCGCCTCCGAGAAGTTCGAAGTCATCAGGATGACCGCGGGGCGGCCGGCGAGACGCGTCCGCACCCCCGCGACCTGCCCCTCTTCCAGCAGGCCGCTCATCTTCTGAAAAAGCTCGAGCGCGTGCCACTTCTCCAGAGGCGCCGTCTTCATCGGCGGGCTCTCGCCGAGGATGTCGGGCAGAAGGAAGTAGCCGATGTCGAACTCGACCTCCTTCAAGGCGCGCGGCGGCGGCGCGGGCGGCGGCGCGGGGCGGACGAGCCGCCCCTTCAGACTCCGCAGCTTGCCCCGCAGCGAGAAGCCGCTGGCGTGGGCGGCGGGCGGCGCGGGCGGGCTGAAGTACGCCTCCGAAAAATAGATGCCGATGCTGTCGCCGTAGCAGACCTTCAACGCCGACTCGTAGGCGTTCGTGAAGAGCTGGTTGCCGAACTGCCAGTTCCGGCTCAGGTAAATCTCGTCGGCCGCGCGCACGCCCGTCAGCTCGTAGACGCGTTCGAGCGCGCGCTCGACCCCGTGCTCGGCGAGGTCTCCGGCGACGGCGCTCAACTGCCCGGGCTCGACGTAGACGATTGACTCCCACTCGTGCGCGAGCGTCGCCATCCGGCGGATGAAGGCGGCGAACTCTTCCACCTGCCCGGCCGGCGCCCAGAGGTCGTAGATGACGAGGTGGTCGCGGCGCTCGGGCGCCCCCGGCCCGCGCTCGCCGTCCCTCTGCCCGAGCACGGAGAGGGCCGCGATCAGTTGGATGCTGCCCTGACAGGTCACCACCCGCCGTAATGTTCTTCGACTCGCCATGCTTTCGGCCGAACTCACCTTTAGAGCCCGCTCCTGACGATGTCGTGCAGCCTGATGAGGCCGACGCAGAAGCCCTCGCGGTCCACGACCGGCAGGACGGAGATTTGCCTCGGGCGCTTCTCCATCAGCAGCAGTGCGTCGTAGGCGAGCATCTCCGGGGTGACGGTCACGGGCGTCCGCGTCATGACCTCGGCGGCCCGCACCGCCTCCGGGTTCAACGCCTTGAACTTCGTGAACGAGCGGCGCAGGTCGCCGTCGGTAATCACGCCTTCGAGGTAGCCCGCCTCGTCCACGACGTTGACCGCGCCCAGACCGCCCTGGCTGATGGTGCCGGCGACCTCCAGCCACGACGCCCGGGGCGAGACCGTCGGGTTGTCCTCGCCGCAGTGCATCAGGTCGCGCACCCGCAGCGTCAGGCGCTTGCCCAAACGCCCCGACGGGTGGTTCGAGGCGAAGTCCTCCTGGCTGACCCCCTTGGCCTTCATCAGCGTGACGGCCAGCGCGTCGCCGAGGGCGAGCGCGACGGTCGTGCTGGTCGTCGGCGTCAGGTTGTAGGGGCAAGCCTCGTGGTCTACGGAGGCGTCGAGGTTCACGTCCGCCTGGCGCGCGAGGGTGGACGAGAGGTTGCCGGTGATGGCGACGACGGGCACCTGCCGGTTCTTCAGGTAGGGGAGGATGGTCAGCAGCTCGTCGGTCTCGCCGCTGTTGCTGAGCGCGACCGCCACGTCGCCGTGCGAGACGATGCCGAGGTCGCCGTGCAGCGCGTCGGCCGGGTGCAGGAAGACCGCCGCCGTGCCGGTGCTCGTCAGCGTGGCGGCGATCTTGCGCGCCACCAGCCCCGACTTGCCGACCCCGATCAGAACCACCTTGCCCCCGCACGCGCGCAGCAGGCCGACGGCCCGCTCCAGTTGTTCGGGGTGACAACGCTCGGCCGCGCGCATGATGGCGGCCGCCTCCAGCCGGAGCAGCTCGATCATCTGAGCGGCGTACGCTTGCTCTTCGTTAACAGTCGGCATACACGTCTCTCGGCGAAAAAATCTCAGGCGGCGTCCGTGTTCGAGACCAGCCCCTTCAAAGCCTTCTTCACGGGGCGGGCCAGCCGCCTGAGGCGGGACGGCCCCGGCGGCGGCGGCGCGGGCAGCGGGTTGTTCCCTTCCAGCAAATCGAGCCTGACGTAGGAACGCACGAGGCTCAGCTCGATGTCCCTCTCGGTGACGTAGCCGGCGGCGCGCGCCGCGTTGAAGTACTCGAACCAGAGGTCGCCGTGCGGGTGGCCCGCGTACTTCCAGGGCTGCGTGTAGAGGTTCGTGTAGTGAATCAGCTTCGTCTCGGCGTCGGCGTAGTCGAAGGAGTT
The DNA here is from genome assembly GCA_036794905.1 of Pyrinomonadaceae bacterium. GTDB lineage: Bacteria > Acidobacteriota > Blastocatellia > Pyrinomonadales > Pyrinomonadaceae > QHXN01. The sequence goes on from DAIRFV010000017.1 coordinate 20,130, forward strand.
CCAGCGCGGGTCGAGCTCGCGGATGCCGTAGGGGTGGCGCGCGAGGAACTGCGGGCTCATGCACGCGAAGTCGTTCATCGTGTAGAGCCCCCGGTCGATCTCGTCAACGACCTCCTCAAGGTCGAACCGGCACGACTCGCAGTCGATGAGCATCACGCTCAGGCCCCAGAGCCCGCCGTTGTACGCCTCGGACTTGGCGAGGAAGTGCGCGCCGTTCATCGGGGCGTCGAACAGCTCGCCGATGTCGGTCAGGCAGATCGTGTCGGAGTCGATGTAGATGGCGCGGCCCTTGTAGCCGCAGACCTCCGGGATGAGATACCTGTAGAGGCTGAACTCGGTCACGTTCCGGTACTTGACCCGCAGCGACATGGGCGCGGGCGTCGGCTCGCCGTCGTTCAGCTCGACGGCGTTGTGCGTCCCGTTGAAGACGTAGACGTCGAGGTCTCTTCGGGTGTGCTTGCGCAGCGAGTAGACGGCCGTCCGCCGCTCCAGGAGGCTCGCCTCGCCCGAGCCGATGAACACCCGCACGCGTTCCTGTTCACTCATAGTCTTCACCTCTCCGCCTGCCGCGCCTTTACGATCCCTTCAGCCTCCGCACGACCTTCGCCGGGGTCAGTCGTGTGAGCCGGGCGAAGTTGGTCGAGAGATAGCTTCTGACCCCGGCCGTCCTCGAACGCAGTTGCGCCTCGCACAGCCCGAGCGAGCGCAGCCGCTCGGTGCGGCGCAGGTACTTGAGCATCCGGGGGCCGCCGTCCCTGTGCGCCGCGGCCGGCGCGCCGGCCGTCGTCGCGCCGGCCTCGCCCGCGGCTGCGGTCATGCTCACCCACAGCTCCGGCATGTGCGAGCAGGGCGTCCGGATGTTCGGGTCGGGCCGGAGCGCCTCCACCGAGTACCCCGCCCGCCCGCCCAGCGCGCGCATCCCCTCGGGCGAGTAGTTGTACTTGTGCGAGATGTGCAGGAACTGGAGCAGGTCGCCCGCGGGGTACGAGTAGCTCGCGATGCGGCTCACGTCCGGGACGACGATGACGACGCGCCCGCCCGGCCGCAGTCGCCCGCGGCACTCCTCAAGGAACGCGAGCGGGTCGATGACGTGCTCGAAGACGTGGTGGAGGTAGATGAGGTCGGCCTGCACGTCGCCGAGCGCCGCGGCGAGGTCCGTGAGCGAGCCGTGGTGGATGTTCTGGACGCCGCGCCGCCGCCCCGCCTCGATCAGCTCGCCGCCGTAGTCGCAGCCCGCGACGCGGTAGCCTTTGGCCTGAAACACTTCGAGCGCCCCGCCCGAGCCGCAGCCGACCTCGAAGACCCACGCGCCGGGCGCGAGCGAAGGCCCGACCGCGGCCAGTATCTTCTCGCCGTAGCTCTGCTGCCGCAGGAAGTAGCTTTCGATGTCGGGCGCGCGGCCGTACATCTTCTGGTAGAAGCGCCGGTAGAAGTCTTCGAGGCTGGGGCCGTCGAGGTACGGGTCGAAGCGGACGGTGCCGCAGGCCGTGCAGACGACCGACGTGAGGGGCAGCCCGTAGCGCTCGACCTCCGAGATGACCGCCCCCTCGCGCTCGCCGCACGGGCAGGGCGAGCGTTCGAGTTTGTACGCCCCGCCCCGCAGCCTCGTTTTGACCTCTTCGATGAAGGGCAGTTGGGCCGGCTGGAGGTTCGCCGGCGGGGGCGACGCATCGACCGAGAAGCGGGGCGAAAGTATGTGCCGCGCCTGCGCAGTGGGACTTGCCATTACTTAATCCTGATGAAACGATTCCGGCCGTAAGCCGCTCAGCCGACCTTCTCGATGTTGATCGTCAGGGTCTTCCGCATCAGCCCCGTGCCGCGGCCCGACATGGGGCGGACGGCGTGGAGCGAGTTGAAGGTCTTGATGAAAATCACGCACTGGTTCGGGCGGTACTCGAAGGTGTCGAGCGTCTCGACCTCTTCGAACTCCAGATACCTGTTCAGGTAGTTGAAGTTCTGCGTCGCGTCCCGGGGCCGCAGCACCTCGGTTCCGCCGCCGAAGGACGGGTTCCACTCCCCCTCACCGAGCATCGCGATGACGAGCGTGACGATCTTCTGCGGGCTGTCGGTGTGCGGCTTGATGAAGCCGCCGTCGGCGGGGAGCATCGAGAACTCGAACCGCGCGCTGAGGCCGCGGGTCTCGGCGGGCCGCCGGCCGCCCCGCAGCCGCCCCAGCAGCGTCGGGGCCGGGACTTGCGCGCCGTCCCCGTCGGGCCTGCGGATGCCGAGGTCTATCCGGCGCTCGGACAGCATCGACAGGACTTCGTAGGGGAACTCCTCGCGCTTCAGCCAGCGGTGGAACTCGCGCCACGGCGCGCAGGAGTTGACGTAGTCCTGATACTGCTCCGGGTGGTTCAGCTCCGAGAGTGAGTACTTGTTGCCGAGCGAGGCCATGAACTTGAAGAGGTCGGCCGGGGGGAAGGTTTCGACCAGACTCCGGTAGTACCCGCCCTCGAAGACGTTGTGCGCCACCCCGATGGGGTACGGCTCGTAGATGAAATCCGTCTGTTGGAACGAAAGCATGAGAAACGACTCTTCTTCCGGGGCCGCGGCCCGTTAAAGACCTTGACGCGAAAAGATACAGTTTAGCATCCCGGGCGTCCAACGGGTGTGTTTCGAGTGCAGTGCGAAGCCCTTGGACGCGAGCAGCTCCGTGATCTGGCGCTCGCCCTCGCCCGCCTCCAGCTCCACGATGACGCTCCGCAGCGCGGGGTTCGAGAGCGTCCGCTCCGCCCCCACCAGCACGTCCAGCTCGATGCCGTCCACGTCGATTTTGATGTGGTTGGGGACGGGGACGCCGAACTGCTCGACGAGGTCGTCGAGCCGGTAACTGAGCATGTGCTGCGTGAAGGCCGGCTCGAACGCCTCGCCCTTGTGATCGACGGCCGCCCCGAAGGTGTGGAGCGCGCCGCCCGGGATCAGGTTGTGGTAGTTGAAGACGCCGAGCGCGGTCTTGTCCGAGAGCGCGACGGGGAGCGGGACGACGCTCCCCGAGCAGCGGTTGAGGTGCACGTTCTTGCAGAGCTGCGTGTAGTTCAAAAACGCCGGCTCGAAGGCGTAGACCCGGACGCCGCCCTCGAAGAACTTCGCCGCGACGAGCGAGTAGGCGCCGACGTTCGCGCCCACGTCGAAGAGCACGTCGCCGGGCTTGAGGAAAGTCTCGATCCACTCGACCGTGTCGGGCTCCTTCTTGCACGAGTGGAGCCGCGTCTCGTACTCGATCCGCGAGTCCACGCTCAGCAGCACGTCGCGCCGCGCGTAGTCCATCCGCTCGACCACGTTGATCTCGTTCTTCAGGTCGAGCAGGGACGCCGCGTCCAGGCTCCGGTGGACGACCGCGGCCCTCACCTGCGTGACGAGGTCGTCGCCGGCGAGCCTGCGCTTGAGCGCGGCCAACCGCCCGTACTGTCCGGGCGGGAGCGTCTTCTTCAACAACTTTTTTATCACGGGACTCTCACTATGCGGGCGGGGGCTGAGGGTTCGCAACCTTCCACGACCTCGGCTGGTAGTACAAATTCTGATTCATGTTGATCCCCGACTTGACCCGGAAGCGGAAGGACTCCACCACGTCGAGCATGTAGAGGGTGCTTTGGCTGACGACGATCTTGGCGCTGTAGACGCCGGGCTTCAGGCCGCAGTAGGGGAGCTGCAACTGTATCTCGGAGCGCCCGGGGGCGAGCGTCATCGGCTGGTTGTCGTACTGGTTGCTCAGGTACAGCACGCGCTCGTTCTCGGCGGAGCCCGAGACGGCGACGATGATGTTGAAGTTCTCGAACTCGGCGCGCGCCTCGCACCCGACGCAGAGCGAAACGTCCGCGCCCGTCAGCGGCGACTCCACGACCTGGCCCCTCGCGTCCTTGAAGCAGACGTAGGTGATGTCGAGCCCCGCGCTCTCCGACTCCGCCTTCTCCGGCAGAAACATCGGCTCGGTCGAGGACTGCCCGCGCACCGCGAAGAGGTCTTCCTCGTACCTGTCCATCACGGTCTGCGTGGCGCCGGTGGCGAGCAGCCGCCCCTGCGACAGGTAGAGCGCCGAGTCGCAGATGGAGAGGATCGAGTGCGGGTTGTGCGAGACGAGGATGAAGGACGTGCCGGCGTCGCGCAGCGCGGCGAGGCGCCGGTTGCACTTCATGCGGAATTTGATGTCGCCGACGGAGAGGACTTCGTCAACCAACAGGATGTCGGGCTCGGTGTAGACCGCGCACGCGAAACCCAGGCGGGCGGCCATCCCCGAGCTGTAGGTCTGGACGGGGGCGTCGAGCGCGTCGCCGATCTCGGCGAAATCGACCACCTCGTCGAACCTGTCGTCAATCTCCCTCTTCGTGAGGCCCAGGATGGACATGTTCGCGTAGACGTTCTCGCGCCCCGTGAGGATGGGGTTGAAGCCCGCGCCGAGGGCGATCAAAGGGGCCACGCGCCCCCTGACCCTGACCACCCCCGTGTCCGGCTTGATGAGTCCGCTGACGATGCGCAGGAGCGTACTCTTGCCCGCCCCGTTCGCCCCGACCAGCCCGATGGCCTCGCCCCGCCTGACCCGGAAGCTCACGTCGCGCAGCGCCCAGAACTCGCCCGCCCGCAGCTCCTGCCCCCTCTGCGCCCCGACCGCCTCCGTCATCACGTCCCTGACGCCGTAGAGGAGCGAGCGCTTCAGGCTCCGGCAGAATTTCTTCGAGACGCCCTCGACGGCGAGCGTCAACTCGCCGCCGCGCGTGGCCGTGGGTGCGCCCGCCTCCGCTGCCGCCGCGCTCGACACCTCAGGCCCCCATCCGCTCGATGACGAGCGGCATCGCCAGGCGGAACAAGACCCACGCGACGAGCATCCCGACCGCCACCACCGCGCTGACGACGATGAAACCCTGGAGGCCGGAGACCGCCCCGGTCGTCGCCAGCTCGCGCGCCGTCACCAGCAGCGGCGTCACCGGGTTCAGCCTGACGACCGCCCCGAACGTCCCCGCGCGCGGGACGGGGTAGACGACCGGGGTCAGGAAGAACCAGAGCCCCGCCGCCAGCAGCAGCCCCTTCGAGACATCCTGATACAGCACGCCGAGCGGCGTCAGCAGCAACCCGAACAGCGTGCCGAGCATGACGAGGCTGACCAGCGCCAGAGGGGCCAGCAGCGCCGTCCAGCTCACCGCCACCTCGTACCAGAGAAAGACGGCCGCGATCAAAAGCAGCTTGATGCCGAAGTTGAAGAAGACCTCGCCCAGTTTCGCCAGCACGACGGCCTCGCGCGGGAAGTTGATCCGCGACAGCATCTGCTTCGCGTTGGTCACGCCCTGCAAAGGCCCGTTCAGCGCCTCGACGAAGGTCTGCCAGAGCGCCATGCTGAAGACGATGTAGGCCGGGTACGGGATGTCGGTCGGGCCGACGTTGAGGACTTGCGCGCGGCCGGCGAGGGTGAAGCCGACGGCCGTGACGATGGGCGGCAAAAACGCCCAGAGGATGCCGAAGAAGGACTGACGGTACTGCGCCGTGATGTCCCGCTTCATCAGCCGCCACGCCAGCTCGCGCGACCCCAGCAGGTCGCGCCACATCTCCCCGAATAAACGGGCGGGATTCCTCAGGCTGCTGGCCGGCGTGTAGACCACTTCCGACGGCGCGGGGCTCGTGCGGTCGCCGCGCCTGCGTGCCGCGGCGCCGGGGCCGTCCGGCGTGCGGCGGACTTCCTGGTGAGGCGGCTCTGTGGTCTTCTCTGGGGCGGCTCGGATGGTCGTGGGTTCCAGTACGCTCATTCTGCGGTTATGTCGCGCTCGGCGGGGGCTCCTTCGGCGGTCGCCCTCGCCGCCCCGGCAAGCACGCGCAACTTCCAGACGCCTTCGACGGGTGTCCGTTCTGTGAGCGTTCGTCGGCCGAGGCGGTGTAGAGTCTAGCCGCGCCGGGTACGAACGTCAAACACGCCCGCCGCCGCGCGAACGGCACAAAAAGAAGTCCCCCCGCCCACTCAAAGAGTGCGGGCGGGGGGACTTCTTGTAGGGGGTCGCGCGCGCGTCTTACGACTTGCCGACCTGGGCGCCGAAGGCGCCGCCGTTGATGTTGCTGCCGTTGTCAACGATCTTGTTGTCCTGGCAGGAGTTGGCCGTCGCGCCGGCGGCGAACAGCATCCCGGAGCCGGTGTTCCTCACGATGGTGTTGTTGCAGAGCTTCGCGTTGGTGCTGGCGCCGCTGACGGCCACGCCGTTGACGTTCGCGGCCATGACGTTGCCGTCGATGAAGCCCTCCGAGCCGCCTTCGAGGGTCACGCCCGTGCCGGTGTGGAAGTTGAAGGCGGAGTTGGAGACGATGGCGCGGCCGCCGGCCAGCAGGTGCACGCCGTTTCCGTTCCTGACGAACGCGGAGTCGGTCACGAAGACCTTGGCCGTCTGCCCCGCGTTGGCGGTCGTGGCCCGGATGCCGTCGCCCGTGACGTTCTTGATGGTCGTGTTCTTCACGGTCAACTCGGGGCTGACGGTCGTCCCCGCGCCGAAGTTCACGTTGATGCCGGCGTTCGAGAAGTTCAGGATCACGCAGTCCTCGACGATGACCTGTCGGCCGGAGGTGAAGTTGACGCCGTTGATGCCGAGGGTCGTGCCCGCGCCGTTGATCGAGAGGTTGCGGAGCCTGACGACGATGGTGCCCGGCGTGGCCGTCGCGCTGTCGTTGACGTTGACGCCGTTGGTGGCGCTGGCGAGGATCGAGCCGTAGCCCTGGCCCTTCGTGCCTTCGATCAGGATGGACTTCGTGGTGGTCACGGCGCCGAAGCCGCCCGGGTCGAGCGTGCTGATCTCGCCGCCGGCGGCCGTCTTGGAGATCGCGCCCGCGTAGGTCTTGCAGGGGGCGGTGCGGCTGCAAGGGTTCACGTCGTCGCCGACGCCCGACACCCAGGTCCTCGTCGCCTGCGCCTGGGCGGCGGTCGCGAAGGCGAACATGAAGGCTAGGAACGCAAATGCCTTGAGCGTGAAACGAATCTTGTTCATTGGTTTAAGTCTCCTTCAGTCTTGGGAAGCTGGATAGCAGGGTGGCGCTTGTTGGCAGTGTCGCAACCGTATCTCGCTGAGAAAGCGACCTGGTAATTTAGAAGTGTAAAGCCTGTGCCGATGTGTCAAGCCCGAGGATGTCAGGCGGGGTCTCCTGGGTGCAGGCCCACCTCCGCTGGAAGCGGGGAGAGTATTTATGCTAAATGCGGCCCGTTGTCAATTGAAAAATTAATCCGCGCCGAATTTTTTTTATTTAAGTCTTGATTATTTAGACGGGATGAAGTATTAAAGGTCGCTCCTTCGCCCGACCCACGCGAGAAGCCCATTCGTGAGCACCCGCGAAGCATCTTAATTCTTAATCGTTGGCACCAGCACTGACAGACACTTCTTCCGCGCTCTGCCACTTCCAGCCCATGTAATCCACCCGGATATTCAAGGAGAAACGCCCTATGAGACCTCCGAAGCAACCCGCCGCAACTTGCCCAGCGAATACGGCATTTAAGGATAAAGAGCATGCGAAGCGGGCCGCGCGCCGACGCCGCTACGCGCTGCCCGCGATCTTACTTTTCGCCGTCGTGAGCGCCGCCGCCGTCCTGCCCGGCCCGCCCGCCACCGCAAAAAAATTGGTGCCATTGGTGCCATCGGGTAGCGCCGACATCTTGGCACCATCGGCGGAGTTGGTACCGTCGAGGGCGCTCGCCGCCCCCGCCCCGCCGCAGCCCGCCCACGTAGCGGGCGCGCGTGCGGCGAGCGCGTTGCTCCCCTCCCCCTTCCCCCTCTTCCAGTTGCCTGCCATCCAGACCTTCGCCGCGGACTGCACGACGCCGAAGCCGACCTGGACTCTGGGCGAGGACGTCTGCGTCACGGCCTCCGTGCCGGCGGCCGCGTCGGGCGTGCCGCACCGCGTGCAGTTGGTCAACCCGGCCGGCTTCGTCTTCGAGAGCCTGGACATGGTCGAAGACCCGCAGACCGTCACGTTCACGCTCCCCTCCGTGACCGACTTCACGGTCGGCAGCCGCTCGTTCGACAACCGCGGCACGTGGCGCATCCACCTGACGGACGCGATTGACGCCAACGTGACGGCCCTCGGCTTCATCACGGTGCGCGACCCGGAGCAGACGGTCACGAACCTCCAGATCAACAAGCTCATCGTCAACAGCGCGACGGCGACCGCCGGCGCCAACGTGCAATCGGTCGTCCGCGTCTTCAACGCCGGCCCGGACGCGGCCGCCAACGTGAAGTTCACCGACGTGCCGCCCGCCAACACGACCTTCCAGTCGCTCGTGCAGGACGGCGGCCCGGCCTTCAACTGCACGACCCCGGCCCCGAACACGGCCGGCACCTCGGAGTGCACGGCGGCCTCCTTCGCCAACGGCGCGACGGCCGACTTCACCATCACCTACAAGGTGAACGGCAACATCACCGACGCGGCGGAGCTGACCACCTCGGCCAGCGTCGAGAGCACGACGACCGAGACGGAGGCGAACGACAACGGCGCGACCGAGAGCCTGACCTCCGACAACCCGACGCCGCCGGCCTGCACGATGGCCTGCCCGGACAACATCACCGTCACGGCCGCGGCCGGCCAGGGCGGCGCGCTCGTCTCCTTCGCCGACCCGACGCTCAACGGCACGTGCGGCGCGGTGACCAACACGCCGGCCAGCGGCTCGTTCTTCGCCATCGGCAGCACGGCCGTCACCTCGACCACCGCCAACGGCCAGAGTTGCAGCTTCGTCGTGACGGTCAACGCGGCGGCCGACACGGAGGCGCCTGCGATCTCCTGCCCGTCCGACATCACCGTCAGCGAGAGTTCGTCCGCCGCCAACTCGGCGACGGTCACCTACGCCGTGACGGCCACCGACGACAGCGGCGCCGCCACCGTCGAATGCGACCCGCCGTCCGGCTCGCCCTTCCCCATCGGCACGACCGAAGTTCAGTGCGTCGCGACCGACGCGGCGGGCAACAGCTCCAGCTGCTCCTTCAACGTGACGGTGAACCACGTCGGCTGCGACCTCGACGCGAACTCCCCGGCGCCCGTGCCCAACGTGGCGACGCTGCCGACCATCACGCGCGCCTGCTCGGTGACGCTGCTGCCGGCCGACGACCCGACCGCCGCCGACGCCTGCGGCGGGACGATCAGCGGCGAGACCACGAACGACCGCAGCTACGACGTGCCGGGCACCTACACCATCGTCTGGACGTACACGGACAGCGCGGGTCACACGACCACGCAGAACCAGACCATCACCATCCTGCCCGACACCTCGGCGCCCGTGCCCGACGCGGCGTCGCTGCCGACGGTGACCGGCGAGTGCTTCGCCGCCATCACGGGCGACGCGCCGACGGCCACCGACAACTGCGGCGGCTCGGGACTTGAGGGGACGCCCCTCGACCCGCTCAGCTACGGCACGGTCGGGACGCACACCGTCCGCTGGAAGTTCACCGACGCGGCCGGCAACTCGACCATCCAGAACCAGACGGTGGTCGTGACCGACACGCACGCGCCGACGGTCGCGCTCAACGGCCCGGCGTCCGTGACGGTCGAGTGCCACACGTCCTACACGGACGCGGGCGCGACCGCCGCCGACAACTGCTCGCCGGCGCCGACGCCCGCCGTCACGAGCAACAACGTCAACCTCGACGTGCCCGGCACCTACCAGGTCGTCTGGTCGGCGACGGACGCGGGCGGCAACACCGCGTCGGCCACGCGCACCGTGGTCGTCGTCGACACCACCAAGCCCGTCATCACGCTCAACGGGGCCAACCCGGTCATCGTGCTGCTCCACGGGACGTACGCCGAACCGGGCGCGACCGCCGCCGACAGTTGCGCGGGCTCGTTCGCGGCGACGCCGTCGGGCACGGTCAACACCCACGCCGTCGGGACGTACATCATCACCTACAACGCGACCGACCCGTCGGGCAACGCCGCCGACCCGGTCACGCGCACGGTGAAGGTGATCTACGACTTCAGCGGCTTCTTCGCGCCGGTGGATAACCCGCCGACGCTCAATCAGGTCAGCGCCGGGCGCTCGGTGCCCGTCAAGTTCAGCCTCGCGGGCAACCAGGGGCTGGGCATCATGGCGGCCGGCTCGCCCTACTCGCAGCAGGTCAGTTGCAGCACGTCCGCGCCCGTTGACGACGTTGAGGAGACGGGCACGGCGGGCAGCAGCAGCCTCAGCTACGACGCTTCGTCCGACCGGTACAACTACGTCTGGAAGACCGAGTCGTCGTGGGCGGGCACCTGCCGCGTGCTGACCGTCGAGCTCATCGACGGCACGACGCACACGGCGTCCTTCAAGTTCAAGTAGGCCGGGGCGCCGCGCGGGCCGCGACCGACTTGGGCCGGACACGGACATAAAGAAGAGGAGGGGCGGGAAAGTTCCCCGCCCCTCCTCTTCTTTATGTCCGCCGCGCGCGCGCGCGGGCGCCATTCTTGACACCCCTCGAAACGGGTTCATATACTCGCCCGTCGCCCGGACTGAAGAGACCTGAATGACGCCCGAACAGACTGAGTCGCCCGCCCTCCTCTCCGTCGTCGTCCCCGCCTACAACGAGGAGGCGACGCTCGGCGCCGTCGTCGAGAAGCTGCTCTTTGTCCCGCGCCTGCTCGAAGTCGTCGTCGTGGACGACTGCTCGACCGACCGCACGCACGAAATCGCCCGCCGCCTCGCCGAAAGACACCCGCAAGTCAGGGTCACACGGCACACCCGCAACCGCGGCAAGACCGAGGCGCTGCGCACCGGCTTCCGCCTGACGCGCGGCGCGGTCGTCATCGTGCAGGACGCCGACCTCGAATACGACCCGGCCGAGATTCCGCTCGTCATCCTCCCCATCGTCAACGGGCAGGCCGACGTGGTCTACGGCTCGCGCTTCCTCGTCCGCCGCGCCACCCGCGTGCTCTACTTCTACCACTACCTCGGCAACAAGCTCCTGACCTTCCTCTCGAACATCCTGACGAACCTCAACATGACCGACATCGAGACCGGCTACAAGGCTTTCCGCGGCGACATCATCCGGCAGATGCGGATCACTTCGAGCGGCTTCGGCTTCGAGGTCGAGGTGACGGCGAAGGTGGCGAAGCTGGGGTGCTCCGTCTACGAGGTGCCCATCAGCTACTACGGCCGCACCTACGACGAGGGGAAGAAGATCGGCCTGCGCGACGGATTGCAGGCGCTCTGGCTCATCCTCCGCTTCAACCTCTTCTGCTCCCTGCGCAACTCCTACACGCACGTCCCCGAGCTGGCGCAGGCCGGGCGCCACGGCCGCCCCGCAGCGCTCGACGGCCGCACGTATGGCTGAACGACACGCTTACGCGGGGCGCGACCTGGAGTCGATGGCCTTCGCGCGCAACTACCACCGCTGGATCCTCGACCTCTTCGCGCCGCACCTGGGGCGCCGCCTCGTCGAGGTCGGCGCGGGCACCGGCTCGTTCTCCGAACTGCTGCTGGAGCGCGGCCCCGACTCGCTCACCCTCGTCGAGCCGTCGAGCGAGATGCACCGCCGCCTCGCCGAACACGTCAAAGATTTTAAGACTCGGGCGCGCGTCCGCACCGTCAACGACACCTTCGCGGGCGCGGCGCGGCTCATCGCCGGGGACGACGCGCCCGACTCCGTCATCTACGTCAACGTCCTCGAGCACGTCGCGGACGACGGCGCCGAACTTCGCATCGTCCGCGAGGCGCTGGCGCCGGGCGGGCGCCTCTTCGTCTTCGTGCCGGCGCTCCGGTGGCTCTACGGCAGCTTCGACCGGCAGGTCGGCCACCTGCGCCGCTACACGAAAAGCGAGCTCGAAGTGAAGTGCGCGCGCGCGGGCTTCCGCGTCCTGAAGTCGGTCTACTTCGACGCGGCGGGCGTCCTGCCGTGGTGGCTGAAGTACCGCGTGCTGCGCTCGGAGAAGATGGAGCCGGCGGCCGTCCGCGTCTACGACGAGTTCTGCGTGCCCGTGCTGCGCCGCGTCGAGGCGCTCGCGCCGCCGCCCGTCGGCAAGAACGTGCTGCTCGTGGCGGAGAAAGTCTGAGCCGGTTTCGTTATAATCACCCGGCCCGTGTCGGCAACACTAATAAGAGGACAGGATTGTCACGCATGAAAGGTATCATTCTGGCCGGCGGCCGCGGCAGCCGGCTCTACCCTCTGACGGCGGGGGCCAGCAAGCAACTCCTCCCCGTCTACAACAAGCCGATGATTTACTACCCCCTCTCGATGCTCATGCTGGCGGGCATCCGGGAGGTGCTCATCATCAGCACGCCCGAAGACCTGCCCTCGTTCGAGAGGTTCTTAGGTGACGGGAGCCGGTGGGGCATCCACTTCACCTACGCCGAGCAGAGCGAGCCCCGGGGCTTGGCCGAAGCCTTCATCATCGGCCGCGAGTTCATCGACGGCGCGCCGGTCTGCCTCGTCCTGGGCGACAACCTCTTCTTCGGCCACAGCCTCGTCCACCTGCTCCGCGGGGCGGCGGCGTTGACCGAGGGCGCCGTGGTCTGCGCCTACAGGGTGAGCGAGCCGCGCCGCTACGGGGTCATCGAGTTCGACGACCACGGGCGCGCGCTGAGCATCGAGGAGAAGCCCGAGCACCCGCGCTCGAGTTTCGCCGTCCCCGGCATCTACTTCTTCGACGGCCGCGTCTCCGACCTCGCCGCCACCATCCAGCCCTCCGCCCGCGGCGAGCTGGAGATCACAGACCTTATCAACATCTACCTCCGGCGCGGGCAGCTCCGCGTCGAACAGCTCCGGCGCGGCATCGCGTGGCTCGACACGGGCACGCACGAGTCGCTCGTGCAGGCGTCGAACTTCGTCCACATCGTCGAGGCGCGCCAGGGACTTCTCATCGCGTGCCCCGAGGAGTTGGCCTACCGCCTCGGGTACATCTCTCAGGAGCAGCTACTGGCACTCGTCGGGCGGATGGCCGAGAACGAGTACTCCGCTTACCTGCGGGACGTGGCGCACGAGGAGATCGAGCCCCTGTTCTGACCCCGCGAGGACTCCGCATGAGAAACAGAATCGTACTGACGCTGGCCCTGGCCGCGCTCGCGGCCCTCGGCTCCGCACGCCCGTCTTCCACACACGTCACGGCCGCGAGTCCGGCCGCCGGCTGCGACCTTGAGGCGTACGTCGTAGACCCCGACCCGAAGGGTTTGAACGTCCGCGACGCGCCCGGCGTCGGCGGGCGCGTGGTCGGGGTCATCCCGCTGGACGGGGACGGGACGGTCGTCCACCTCGTCGCGTCGAACGCGAACGGCTGGGTGCAGCTCGACCGCGCGGAGACGATCGCGGGCACGGTCGTCTTCGACCAGAAGGGCTGGGTCTCTGGCAACATGCTGGGGATCGAGACGCGCGGGTACGGGACGAAGGGCGTCAAGCTCTACGCCGCCGCCCGGAGGGGGAGGGTCGCCGGGACGATCCCGCCGGAGACGGAGGTGCGTGTCGCCGGCTGCGAGGGGCAGATGATGCGGGTCAGGTACAGGGCGCTCGCCGGCTGGCTCGCACGCGACGACCAGTGCCCGAGCCCGGTCACCCTCTGCAACTGAACGGCGAGGTTTAAAGTTTATGAGGGCTACTCGCCTCGAAATAGACGGGCTGATTCTCGTCGAGATTAACATCCGCGGCGACGAGCGCGGCTTCTTCGCCGAGCGTTTCAAGCGCTCGGCGTTCCAAGCGCTGGGGCTCCCTGCGGACTTCCCGCAGGACAACCACTCGCGCTCGGCGCGCGGCGTGCTGCGCGGGCTGCACTACCAGGCAGACCCGGCGCAGGGCAAGCTCGTCGGCGTGACCCGCGGCCGCATCTGGGACGTGGCCGTGGACATCCGGCCGCACTCGCCGACCTACGGCCGCAGCCACTACCTTGAGCTGAGCGACATGAACGGGCGGATGCTCTGGATTCCGCCCGGCTTCGCCCACGGCTTCTGCGTGGTCGGCGACGAGCCCGCGGACGTTTACTATAAGGTGGACGAGGACTATAACCCCGCGACGGAGGGCGGCATCATCTGGTCAGACCCCGAACTCGGGATACCCTGGCCCGTCAACGACCCCGTCGTCTCCGACAGGGACGGCGCGCTGCCGGGCTTCGCCGAGTACCGCGCGCGCCCGGTCGACTGGCGGTAGGCGACGGGATTCTATAACTATATGAGAAAAATATTCGTGACGGGCGGGGCGGGCTTCATCGGCTCGGCCTTCGTCCGGCTTGTGCTGGAAGAGCTGCCCCGTGCGAGCGTCGTCAACTTCGACGCGCTCACCTACGCCGGCAACCTCGACAACCTGAAAGACATCGACGGCCGCCGCCACCGCTTCGTCCGCGGCGACATCTGCGACCCTTCGGCCGTCCTCTCCGCCCTGGAAGAGGGGACGGACTGCCTCGTCAACTTCGCCGCCGAAAGTCACGTCGACCGCAGCATCCACTCGGCGGCCGAGTTCGTCCGCACCAACGTCCTCGGCGCGCAAGTGCTCCTCGACGCGGCGCGCGAGCGCGGGGTGGGCCGCGTGCTGCACGTCAGCACCGACGAGGTGATGGGGAGTTTGCCCGAGCGCGACGACGCCTTCTTCACGGAAGAGTCGCCGTTCGCGCCCAACAGCCCCTACTCGGCCTCGAAGGCCGCGGCCGAGCACCTCGCGCGCGCCGCGCACCACACGCACGGGCTCGACGTGGTCGTCACGCGCTGCGGCAACAACTACGGCCCGCGCCAGTTCCCGGAGAAGTTCCTGCCGCTGATGCTCGCCAACGCCTCCCGGGACGAGCCCATCCCCGTCTACGGCGACGGCCGGAACGTGCGCGACTGGATTTACGTCGAAGACCACTGCCGCGCGGTGCTGGCCGCGATGCTCGGGGGCCGGGCCGGCGAGGTCTACAACATCGGCGCGCGCAACGAGCGGCGCAACCTCGAGGTGGCCGAGTCCGTCCTAGACGCCCTGGGCAAGCCGCGCACGCTCCTCAAGTTCGTCAAAGACCGCCCCGGCCACGACCGCCGCTACGCCATCGACCCGTCGAAGGCCGAGCGCGAGCTGAACTGGCGGCCGCGCGAGACCTGGGAGACGGGGCTGCAACAGACCATCCGCTGGTACCGCGAGCACGCCGACTGGGTCGCGCGCACCCGCAGCGGCGCCTACCGGGACTACTATCAAAAGCAGTACGGGGCAGTTTAATAACGAGTAGTCAGTAGGCAGTAGTCGGTAGACAGTAGGTTTTGCCTCTCGGGCGTGGTCACTTGCGTACTGACGGCCCTGCTGTTAAAGCTTTCCACTGTCTTTCTACTGTCTACCGACTACTGCCTACTGGCTACTGATTTATGAAAGTCTTAATCACCGGCGCGGCCGGACTGGTCGGGGCCGCGCTGACCCGACACTGCCGCGCGAGCGGCGACGAGGCGCTGGCCTTCGACCGCGAGGGGCTGGACATCACGGACGAGCGCGCGGTGCGCGAGGCGTTCAAGAGCCTGCGCCCCGACGCGGCCGTCAACTGCGCCGCGTGGACGGACGTGGACGGCTGCGAGCTGGACCCGCAGCGCGCCTTCCTCGTCAACTCGCAGGGCGTCGAGACGCTGGCGACGGCCGCGCGCCTCGTCGGAGCCTCCTTCGTCACCGTCTCGACCGACTACGTCTTCGACGGGCGCAGGGAGAATTACTTCTACACGCAGCGCGACGACCCGCACCCCTTGAGCGCCTACGGCGCGGCGAAGCTCGAAGGCGAGCGGCGCGCGCAGTCCGCCTCGGCGCGCACGTCGGTCGTGCGCACGGGGTGGGTCTTCGGCGCGGGCGGGCGCAACTTCCTCGCCACGGTCGTCGAGCGCGCGCGCCGCGGCGAGCATTTGCGCGCCATCTCGGACTCCTACGGCACGCCGACCTACGCGCCCGACCTCGCCGCGCGCCTGCGCGAGCTGGCCGGGATGGACTTGCCCGGCGTCTACCACGTCGTCAACGCGGGCGAGGGCGCCAGCTACGAGGGCTTCGCGCGCGCCGCCCTTCAGGCCGCCGGCCTCCACGACGCGCAGATCGAAGCCGTCCAGACCGACTCGCTCCACCGCCCCGCACCGCGCCCGCGCAACTCGCGCCTGCGCTGCCTCCTCTCCGAAGCCCTCGGCCTCCCGCCCCTGCGCGACTGGCGCGCGGCGCTCGCCGAATACAGTGGGCAGTAGGCAGTAGGCAGTTAAGACCGGAGAACAGGCCGAAAATAATCGGAGGCGGCGAGTAATGAATCTCGCCGCCTCCGACTCTTTGGCCGACGCCTCTCCTTAAAGGTCACAGGCGTCAAAAAAGGCTTCCTGCCCTTCAACTGCCCGCGGCCAACTGCCTACTGCCTACTGCCTTTTCCTGCCTTGTCCCGGTTTGCCTCGGCGCGGCTCTCTGTTATGATTGCGCGGCCGGAAATTGCCCGCTGCGTTGGGGTTGTGGTCTCACGACCCCTGAAAAACCTTGTAGAGAGAAGTAAGAATTATGATGTCGCAAGAGAACCGCCTTCTGCCGCTCACGTCAGAGACGCTCGACCGCCCGCTGCGCGACCTCGCGGCGGCGCCCGCGGCCGCGCCCGCCGCGGCCGTCTCCGCCAACGAGCCCGCGCACCTGCGCGAATACCTCGCCGTCGTGCTCAAGCGCAAGTGGCTCATCCTCAGCCTGGCCGTCGTCGTCACCTCGCTCGTCGCCATCCAGATGTACCGGACGCCCTCGATCTACGAGGCGACCACGCAGGTGCAGATCGAGCAGAAGCCGCGCAGCGTCGTCTCGACCAACCGCGGCGGCGAGTCCGTCCTCATCCGCGGCAACGACCCGAACTACTGGAACACGCAGCTCCAGAAGCTCAAGACGCAGAAGCTGGCGCGCCAGGTCATCATGCGCCTCGACCTCCACAACAACGCCAACTTCCTGACCCCGGCGCACCGCGGCACCGGCATCATCGCCGGCGTGCGCCGCGTCTTCTCCTCGCGCGAGAAGGCGCCGGGCGAGGCCGAGCGCCAGCAGGACGCCGCGGCCGTCCCCGTCATCGACGAGGTCGAGCTCACCGCCGACCAGCTCACCCCCGAGCAGGCGAAGAAGTTCGAGCCCTACGAGGACGCGCTGCGCGAGAATTTGAGCATCGACCCCGTCGACCGCACCAACCTCGTCTACATCCGCTTCCTGCACACCGACCCGCAGATCGCCTCGAACGTCGCCAACACGCTGGCGACCATCTTCCGCGAGAACGACATCCGCGCCGAGACGGCCGGCTCGCAGAAGGCCGAGGACGTGCTCGCCAACTCGATCATTGACCTCCAGCAGCGCATCCAGGCCAATGAGGCCAAGCGCATCAACTACAAGAAGCAGAACGACCTCCCGCTCGGCCAGGTGCAGGGGCAGAACCTGACGGCCGCGCAACTGGGCGCCTACCTCGCGCAGATGCAGGAGGCCGAGCGCGAGCGCAAGCAGGCCGAGGCCGACTACAAGGCGTCGCTCGACACGCGCAACACGGCCGGCATCTGGTCGATCCCGCAGGTGCAGGCCGACAAGAACGTCCAGCGGCTCCGCGAGAAGATCAGCGACCTCCAGGAGAAGCGCACCGCGCTCAAGGTCAACTACACGGACGAGTGGCCCGAGATCAAGAAGATTGACGAGCAGCTCACGCAGCTCAACTCCGAGTTGAAGCGCGCGCCCGAGGAGATCATCGCCGGGCTCAAGACGCGTTACGACGCGGCGATCAAGAAGGAGGCTTCGGCGAAGTCGTCCTACTTCGGCGCGCGCAGCCAGGCCAACGTCCAGAGCATCGCCGAGACCAGCCTCGGCGACCTCGACCAGGCCATCGAGACCGACCGCCAGAACCTCAACCTCTACATGCAGCGCGCCAACGAGCTGAAGATTACGAACCCCGACCGCCTGACCGGCAACGTCTCGACGGTCGAGGAGGCGCGCGTCCCGCGCGAGCCCATCGGCCCGCCGCGCGTGCGCAACATCATCATCGCGCTGCTGCTCTCCCTCGGCCTCGGCGTCGGCCTGGCCTTCCTGCTCGACTACCTCGACGACACCTTGAAGTCGGTCGAGGACGTTGACCGCCACCTGCACCTCCCGACGCTGGCGATCATCCCGGCGCCGCGCGAGGCGCGCCGCCTCCTGGGGCGCAACGCGCCGGAGCCGGAGCCGGGCACCAACACCGCGCTCGCCCTCGTCTCCGACGTGCGCTCGCCCGTGGCCGAGGCGTACCGCCACCTGCGCACCTCGCTCCTGCTCTCGACGCCGGGGCAGCCGCCCAAGACCGTGCTCGTCACTTCGAGCCAGCCGTCCGAAGGCAAGACCACCACGGCCGTCAACATCGCCACGATGCTCGCGCAGACCGGCGCCGACGTGCTCGTCCTCGACTGCGACCTGCGCCGCCCGCGCATCCACGCGCACTTCGGCCTGAAGAACACGAAGGGCGTGACCAACTACCTCTCGGGCGAGACGAACGTCTCGGAGCTGGTGCAGACCTACGACAAGCTGCCCAACCTGAAGGTCATCTCCTCGGGCCCCATCCCGCCCAACGCGGCCGAGCTGCTCGGGTCGGACGAGATGCGCAAGCTCCTCTACGTGCTCGCGGAGAACTTCACGCACATCATCATCGACTCGCCGCCGGCCATCTCGTTCACCGACGCGTCGATCCTCTCGACGATGGTCGACGGCGTGATGCTCGTCGTCCACGGCGGCCGCTCCTCGCGCGCGGTCGTGCGCCGCGCCAAGCAGCAGTTGCAGGACGTGGGCGCGCACCTCTTCGGCATCGTCCTCAACAACGTGAAGCTCGAAGGGACGGACTACTACTACTACTCGGGCTACTACTCGGGCTACTACGAGGGCGAGGAGGAAGGCGTGCCCGAGGGCGCCGAGGCGGCGGGGGCCGGCGGGACCGGCCACGGCGGCGGGGCGCGTTAATGGCGGGCGAGTTCTGCCGCGTCGCCCCGGACGTGGTCTTGGGGCGCGACGTTCAGCTCTACGCCTTCGTCAACCTCTACGGCTGCCGCGTCGGCGACGAGACGCGCATCGGCACCTTCGTCGAGATCCAGAAGGGCGCGCGGGTGGGCGCGCGCTGCAAGATTTCGAGCCACACCTTCATCTGCGAGGGCGTGACGCTCGAAGACGAGGTCTTCGTCGGCCACGGCGTGATGTTCACCAACGACCGCCTGCCGCGCGCGACGCGGCCCGACGGGACGCCGCAGACCGAGGCCGACTGGACGCTCGAACACACGGTCGTCCGCCGCGGCGCCTCCATCGGCAGCAACGCCACCATCCTCTGCGGTCTGGAGATCGGCGAGCGCGCCGTCGTCGGCGCGGGCGCCGTGGTGACGAAGAGCGTCCCCGCGGGCGCCGTCGTCGCCGGCAACCCGGCGCGGGTAATCAGAAGCGGTGATGGGTGATGTCACGGGTGTTGGGTGTTGGGTTTCAGGTGTTGGGTAAAAGCCGGTTCTTCCCAACACCTGAAACCCAACACCCAACACCTTTTTTCACATATGCCAGTTCCCTTCGTAGACCTACAGGCACAGTACCGGGCCATCAAGGCGGAAGTTGACGAGGCGATTCGGCGCGTGCTCGACACCTCGGCCTTCATTCTGGGTCGCGAGGTCGAGGCGTTCGAGCGCGCGTTCGGTGAGTACGTCGGCGCGCGCGAATGCGTCGGCGTCTCGAACGGCACGGCGGCCATCCAGCTCGCGCTGCAAGCCTGCGGCGTCGGGGCGGGCGACGAAGTCGTCGTCCCCGCCAACACCTTCTTCGCCACGGCGGAGGCCGTCTCGACCGCGGGCGCCACGCCCGTCTTCGTGGACTGCGACCCCGTCACCTCCAACCTCGACCCGGGCAAGATTGAAGGGGTCGTCACCGGACGGACGCGCGCCGTCATCCCCGTCCACCTCTACGGCCAGCCCGCAGACCTCGACCCGATCTTCGAGATTGCCGAACGCCACGACCTCGTCGTCGTCGAGGACGCGGCGCAGGCGCACGGCGCGCGTTATAAAGGGAACCGCGTCGGCGCGCGCGGCCGCGCGGGCTGCTTCAGCTTCTACCCCGGCAAGAACCTCGGCGCCTACGGCGAGGGCGGCGCGGTCGTCACGAACGACCCGGAGGTCGCGCGCCGCCTCAGGATGCTGCGCGACCACGGCTCCGAGCAGAAGTACCGGCACGAGCTCGTCGGCTACAACATGCGCCTCGAAGGCATCCAGGGCGCGGTGCTCGGCGTCAAGCTCAAGTACCTCGACGACTGGAACGCACTCCGCCGCGCGCACGCCGCGCGCTACCGCGCGCTGCTCGCGCCGCTCGCGAAGTCAGGCGCGCTCGCGCTCCCCCTCGAGGCCGACTACGCCGAGCACGTCTACCACCTCTTCGTCATCCAGGCGGAGGCGCGCGACGCACTCCAGCGCTACCTCTCGGCGGCGGGCGTGCAGACGGGCATACACTACCCCGTGCCCGTCCACCTGCAACCGGCCTACGCCGCGCTCGGGTACGGCGAGGGCGACTTCCCCAACGCCGAACGGCAGGCGCGGCGGGTGCTCTCGCTCCCGATGTTCGCCGAGCTGACCGAGCGCCAGCTCAAGTACGTCGCCGACGCCCTCGCCGACTACTGCGCCGACGCGTCGGCCGCCGCCGGTTGAACCCCCGCCCGCACGCGTTTATTGTATCGGGAGCCTGAGGGGACTCTTCTCTTTAACCATGACCATTTCCGTCGGTGTCGTCGGCTGCGGCTACTGGGGGCCGAACCTGATTCGCAACTTCGCCGAGAACGAGGGGGCGTTGTTGCGCTGGGTCTGCGACAAGGACGCGCGCCACCTCTCGAAGGTCGCGCGGCGCTACCCCGTCGCGCGCCCCACGGAAGACTACGCCGAACTGCTCGCCGATTCGCGCCTCGACGCCGTCGCCATCGCCACGCCCGTCGCCACGCACTACGACTTCGCGCGCCGCGCTTTGGAAGCGGGCAAGCACGTCCTCGTCGAAAAGCCCTTCACCGCCAGCGCGCGCGAGGCCGAAGAGCTCATCGCGCTGGCCGAGCGGCGGGGGCTGACGCTGATGGTGGATCACACCTTCATCTACACGGGCGCGGTCAGGAAGATTAAGGAGACGGTGGCCGCGGGCGAGCTGGGCGACCTGCTCTACTTCGACTCGGTGCGCGTCAACCTCGGCCTCTTCCAGCGCGACATCAACGTCGTCTGGGACCTGGCGCCGCACGACTTCTCGATCATGGACTACGTGGTGGGGCGCGAGCCGACGGCGCTGATGGCGACGGGGAGCAGCCACATCGAGCCCGGCATCGAGAACATCGCCTACGTGCAGTTGCGCTTCGGCGACTCGCTCATCGCCAACTTCCACTTCAACTGGCTCTCGCCCGTCAAGATTCGGCGCACGCTCATCGCGGGCAGCCGTCAGATGATCGTCTACGACGACATCGAGCCGACCGAGAAGGTGCGCATCTACGACAAGGGCGTCACGCGCAACGCCGACCCGACCGACGAGGAGGAGGCTTACAAGACCCTGGTGAGCTACCGCACCGGCGACGTGTGGGTGCCGAAGCTCGACCCGACCGAGGCGCTGCACTACGTCTGCGCCGAGTTCCTCGCCGCCATCCGCGACGCGCGCCCCTCGGCCTCCGACGGCCGCGCCGGCCTGCGCGTCGTCCGCCTCCTCGAAGCCGCGCAGGCGTCCATCAAGGACGGCGGCCGCTGGATAAAGCTGTGAAGGTGCTGGGTTCTGGGTTTTAGGTGTTGGGTAAAACCCGGTTCTTCCCCAACACCTAAAACCCAGAACCCAGCACCCTTTTATCAACCTGATGCAAGTTCCTTTACTCGACCTGAAGCAGCAGCACTCGGCCTTGCGCGGGGAGTTGCGCGCGGCGTTAGAGCGCGTGCTCGACTCGCAGCAGTTCATCCTCGGCGAGGACGTGCGGCTGCTCGAAACGGAGTTGGCCGAGTACACGCGCGCGGGTTACGCGGTCGGGTGCGGGTCGGGGTCGGACGCCCTGCTGCTGGCGCTGCTCGCGCTCGACGTGGGCGCGGGCGCGGAGGTCGTCACGACGCCCTTCACCTTCTTCGCCACCGCGGGCGCGGTCGTGCGCGCGGGCGCGCGCCCCGTCTTCGTGGACATCGAGCCGCGCACGTACAACCTCGACCCCGCGCGCGTCGGTGAAGTCGTCACCGGACGGACGCGCGCCGTCATCCCCGTCCACCTCTACGGCCAGATGGCCGAGATGGACGAGATTCTGCGCGTGGCCGCGGCGCGCGGCCTGCGCGTCATCGAAGACGCCGCGCAGGCCATCGGCGCCGCAGACGGCGAGGGGCGTTCGGCCGGCTCGACGGGGGACGCGGGCTGCTTCAGCTTCTACCCGACGAAGAACCTCGGCGCGGCGGGCGAGGCGGGGCTCGTGACGACGAACGACGCTGCGACGGCCGAGCGCCTGCGCCGGTTGCGCGTCCACGGCGGCGCGACCGAGTACCACCACGACGAGGTCGGCTTCAACAGCCGCCTCGACACCTTCCAGGCCGCCGTGCTCCGCGTCAAGCTCAAGCACCTCGACGCGTGGTCGGGCGCGCGGCGCGAGCGCGCCGACACCTACACGCGCTTCATCACAGACGCCGGTCTGACAGAGTTCGTCACGCCGCCGCACGTCCTCCCGGGCGCGCGCCACATCTTCCACCAGTACGTCGTCCGCGTCCCCGCAGGACGGCGCGACGCGCTGCTCGAACACCTCAAGGCGCACGGCGTCGGCACGAAGGTCTACTACCCCGTCCCGCTCCACCTGCAACCCTGCTTCGCCGGGCTCGGCTACAAGGGGGGCGACTTCCCCGAGTCCGAGCGCGCCGCCCGCGAGACGCTCGCGCTCCCGATGTTCCCCGAGCTGACGCGCGCGCAGCAGGAGTACGTCGTCGAGACGCTCCGCCGCTTCTTCTCTTAGGCGGCGGCGTTCGAGAGCCGTGGCCGCCGCCAGCGAACGCGGGGTATGATGTGAGCCGTTAATTCCCGCGCATCCCGGAGGTGCTCCGTGCAGTGTGCAAGACTCGCCCCGCCGCTCTCGCCGAAGAGGTTGAAGCTCACCCTGTCCGCCTGCGTCCTCGCCGCGCTCTTCGTCCCGCACGGCGCCGCGGCGCAGTCGGGCCGCCGCGCCGTCAAGAAGGTCTCGCCCGCGCCGGCCGCGCCCGCCAACGGCGCACAGTCCGACAGGCCCGCGCCGCGCATCACGTCCGTCATCGTCGGCGGCCACGACATCAGCACCGAGACGAAGGAGATAGTCTCCACCAACGTCAGCACGGTGGTGAAAGCCTTCACGTCGCAGTTGAACGGGCGGCCGGGGCTGCTGATGGGCGTCGTCAACGGCGGCAAGATGACGCGCGAGCAGGCCGTCGAGCGCGCCAGGCGCGAGCGGGGCGCCTACGTCCTCTGGTTCGGCTACAGCATGAGGATGGTGGGGCTGTTCGACCACACGGTCGCGCACATCGACTACGTCGTCCTCATGCCGCAGACCGCCGAGGCGCTGACCGACGGGCGCGTCTACCCCGACGAGCAGAAGACGCACGCCGACCCGCGCGCCATCATGCGCCTGCCCACCAACCGCCGCCGCGCGCGCCCCGTCCCTGACCGCCAACTCGAAACCGGCGGGCGCGAGATCGCCGACCGCGTGCGGAACAAGCTCTGAAGCAGTAGGCAGATGGCGGTTGGCGGTAGGCGGTTGCAGGCCGTGCGGGAAGCCCGGAGGGGCGGGCTGTTTATAGCCCCAAGATTTTAGCGAACCCCGAGCCCCGTCAGGGGCGACATCTACATGCCGCCCCTCCGGAGCTTGGAAAATTGATTTCGGCCTTGAACTATAAACAGCCCGCCCCTCCGGGGCTTCCAACTGTCAACTGCCTGCTGCCAACTGCCTACTGCCTACTGTTCCCTTCTGACAGGAGCCACGGATGACAAGCTTCAGGCTGACGACGCTCTTGCTCACGCTCTCGACGCTGCTCATCCCTTCGACCTCCCTCTCGGCGGCGCAGCGCGCGGGACGCGTGAACCGGCGCGCGTCGGCGGCGCGCGTGCGCGCGGAGTTCCTGCACGCGTGGCGCGGGTACGAGCGCCACGCGTGGGGGCACGACGAGCTGCGGCCCCTGTCGAAGACGCCGCGCGACTGGTACGGCGAGCCGCTCTACATGACGCAGGTGGACGCGCTCGACACGCTCTTCATCATGGGCTTTCGCGCGGAGGAGAGGCGCACGCGCGAGTTCGTCGTCAAGAATCTCGACTTCGACAGGGACATCTTCGTCCAGAACTTCGAGATCACCATCCGCCACCTCGGCGGCCTCATCGCGGCCTACCAGTTGACGAACGACCGGCGGCTCCTGCGGCTCGCCGAAGACCTGGGCGAACGGCTCCTGCCCGCGTTCGACTCGCCCACGGGCCTCCCCTACCGCTTCGTCAACCTGCGCACGGGCAAGGTGCGCGGCGAGGTGACGAACCCGGCCGAGTCGGGGACGCTCCTCGTCGAGTTCGGCGCGCTCTCGAAGCTCACGCGCAAGCCCGTCTTCTACGACAAGGCGAAGCGCGCGCTCGTCGAGACGTACAAACGACGCTCCGCGATTGGGCTCGTCGGCAGCCGCATCAACGTCGAGACCGGCGAGTGGACGGGGAAGACGAGTCACATCAGCGGCGGCATCGACTCCTACTACGAATACCTCCTCAAGTGCTGGCTCCTCTTCGGCGACCGCGACTGCCGCCGGATGTGGCTCGAAGGGGTCGCGGCCGTCAACAAACACTTGGCCGACGACGCGGGCGGCGAGCTCTGGTACGGGCACGCGGACATGCAGGCGGGCCGCCGCACCTCGACCAGCTACGGCGCGCTCGACGCCTTCTTCCCCGCCGTGCTCGCGCTCTCCGGCGACACCGCGCGCGCGCGCCGCCTGCAAGCCTCCTCGATGAAGATGTGGCGCGCCAACGGCATCGAGCCCGAGCGCCTGAACTACCGCACGATGAAGGTCGAGAGCGCCGGCTACCCCTTGCGCCCCGAGATCGTCGAGTCGGCCTACTACCTCCACCAACTCACAGGCGACCCGCGGTACCTCCGCGAGGGCGCCGAGATGTTCGAGGACTTCGTCCGGCACTGCAAGACCGACACGGCCTACGCCGCGCTCAAGAACGTCGAGACGAAGGAGAAGCAGGACAACATGGAGAGCTTCCTCTTCGCCGAGACCTTCAAATACTTCTACCTCCTCTTCGCCCCGCCGAAGACGTTGGACTTCCGCGCCGTCGTCTTCAACACGGAGGCGCACCCGATTAAAAAGACCTGGTGACGGTAGCGTTCAGAACCGCCCGCGGTGGCGGGCGGGTACCTCCGACCCAGTCGCGGCACTCAAGGCGTAACATCGACCCGCCCGCCACCGCGGGCGGCTCTGACATAAATCAGGGAGGAGTGGAATGAGAATCAGCATGAGAAGCGTCATGACTTTGCTTGCCGCCGTGGCCCTCGGCCTGACCCTGTCACCCGGCGCGGAGGCGCGGCCCAAGGGCGCGCGCGGGGCTCTGAAGCGGGGCGCGGCGAAGCAGAAGCCGTCCGCGAAGCCACAGGCTCCGCGGGTCGAATACCTGACCGGCGAGCGCGCCCGCCCGCTCCCCTTCTCCGACGCCGTGCGCGTCGGGCACATGCTCTACCTGTCGGGGCAGATCGGGACGGACGCGACGTTCAGCCTGGTGCCCGGCGGCATCCGCGCCGAGTCGCGGCAGACGTTGGATAACGTGAGGCGCGTGCTCGAACGCCACGGCTCCTCGATGGAGCGCGTCGTCAAGTGCACGGTCATGCTCGCGGACATGGCCGAGTGGGGCGCCTTCAACGAGGTCTACGCCGGCTACTTCCGCAAGGACCGCCTGCCGGCGCGCAGCGCGCTCGGCGTGAGCGGCCTCGCGCTCGGCGCGCGCGTGGAGGTCGAGTGCTGGGCCACGGTGGGTTGAAGGATGACCGTCCGCGCATGGCGATTTGCCTGACCCCGCGCGGCGCGTTTATCCTCGGCGGATGCAACGCCCCACACACGTCGCCGTAGACATCGCGCTCGTCGCGCTCGGGATACTGTCGGCCGCCTTCGGCCTCAAGGGTTTTCTGCTGTCGAGCCACTTCATCGACGGCGGGGTGACGGGCGTCTCGATGCTCGTCTCGAGCCTCACGAAGATGCCGCTGGCCCTCTTCATCCCGCTCATCAACCTCCCCTTCATCGCGCTCGGCTACAAACAGATCGGGGCCAAGTTCGCCGCCAAGAGCGCGGCGGCCATCGGGGGGCTCTCGGTCTGTCTCGCGCTCATCCACTTCCCCGACGTGACGCACGACAAGCTCCTGACGGCCATCTTCGGCGGCTTCTTCATCGGCGCCGGGATCGGGCTCGCCATCCGCGGCGGGGCCGTTTTGGACGGCACGGAGGTCGCGGCGCTCTTGGTAAGCAAGCGCAGCAGCATGCTCCGCGTCGGCGACGTGATTCTCATCCTTAACGTCTTCATCTTCGCGGCCGCGGCCTTCTTCCTCGGCGTCGAGACCGCCCTCTACTCCATCCTCACCTACTTCGCCGCGTCGAAGACCGTCGACTTCCTGCTCCACGGCATCGAGCAGTACACGGCGATGGTCATCGTCTCGGAGCAGAGCGAGCCGATCCGTCAGGCCATCATCCGCGACCTCGCGCGCGGCGTGACGCTCTACAAGGGGCGCCGCGGCTGGACGGACGCCGAGCAGGACATCCTCTTCTGCGTCGTCACGCGCTTAGAGATCGGCCGCGTCCGCTCCCTCGTCGCCGAGTACGACCCCTCGGCCTTCGTCGTCGTCTACCCCCTCTCCGACGTCCACGGCGGAGTCATCAAGAAGGCCGCCCTCCACTGAGAC
>DAIRFV010000449.1:0-3342 GCA_036794905.1 Pyrinomonadaceae bacterium
GGAGTTCCTCGGGCGGGCCGACAGCCAGGTGAAGGTGCGGGGCTACCGCGTCGAGTTGGGCGAGGTCGAGGCCGCGCTCCGCCGCCACGAGGCGGTGCAGGGGGCGGTCGTGACGAGCGGCGTCGCCGCGACGGGCGAGCGGCGGCTCGCGGCCTACGTCGTCCCGCACGAAGGGCGCGGCACTGACGGCGCGGAACTGCGTCGTTTCATTCGAGAGAGTCTGCCCGACTACATGACGCCGTCGGCCTTCGTATTTCTGGACTCGTTCCCCCTGACGCCGAGCGGCAAGATTGACCGACGCGCGTTGCCGCCGCCGCCTCCCGCGGGGCCGGGCGACGACAAAATTTTTGTCGCGCCGCGCACGCCAGTCGAGGAGATGATGGCGGGCGTCTGGGCCGACGTGCTCGGCGCGGGGCGCGTCGGCGTCCACGACAACTTCTTCGACCTCGGCGGTCATTCGCTGCTCGCGGCGAGGCTCGCGAACCGCGCGCGGCAGGCGTTCGACGTGGACGTGCCGCTGCGGAGCGTGTTCGAAGCGCCGACCGTGGCCGGGATGGTCGAACGCCTCGAGGAGTCGCTTCGCGCGCGCGGGTCGCGGGCGGACGGGTCGTGTGCCGGAGAGCCGCGCGCGCGCGCGCCGCTGCTTCAACGCGTGGCGCGCGGCGGCGCGCTGCCGCTCTCTTTCGCTCAGCAGCAGTTGTGGTTTCTTGAACAGTTGGGCACGGGTGTCGCGGGCTACAACCTGCCCGTTGCGCTCCGCCTGAAGGGCCGTCTGAACGTCGCCGCGCTGGAACAGAGCGTGCGGGAGCTTGTGCGCCGGCACGAGGCGTTGCGCACGACGTTCGTTGCGTCGGACGGCGAACCCGCGCAGCTCGTCTCCCAGCCCGCATTCGCGGGTCTGCCGCTCGTCGATTTGAGCGGGCCGGCGCAAGCCGGCGCGCAGGCCGAGGCGGAGCGGCTGGCAATCGAGGAGGGGCGGCGGCCATTCGATCTCGCGCGCGGGCTGCCGTTCCGCGTCAAGCTGTTGAGGCTCGGCGCGGGCGAACACATGCTGCTCTTCACGGCGCACCACATCATCGCCGACGAAGCGTCGTTGGCGATCCTCCTGCGCGAGTTGATGACCCTGTACGAGTCGGCGGACGCGGGACTGCCGGCGGCGCTGCCGGAACTGCCGTTTCAGTACGCGGACTACGCGGCCTGGCAGCGTCAACGCGTGCGCGGCGAGCCGCTCGAAGGGCAGCTCTCTTACTGGCGGCGACAACTCGGCGACGGCAGGCCGGCGCTCGACCTTCCGACTGACAGGCCGCGCCCGCCCGTCCAGAGCTTCCGCGGGGCGAACGTGTCGCGCGCGCTCGACGCAAAGCTGTCGGCGGAGTTGAAGGCGCTCGGCCGCGCTCGCCGCGCCACCACGTTCATGACGTTGCTGTCGGCCTTCTACGTGCTGCTCTACCGCTACACGGGCCGGCGGGACATCGCGGTCGGTGCGCCCGTCTCGACGCGCAATCACCCGGACGTGGAAAACGTCTTCGGCTGCTTTGTCAACACGCTGGTGCTGCGGACGGAAGTCTCCGGCGCGTTGACGTTCGAAGAGTTGCTGGCGCGCGTGCGTGAGGTCTCGCTCGGCGGGTACGCGCATCAGGACGTTCCCTTCGAGTTGTTAGTCAGAGAGCTTCGGCCGGAGCGCGACCCGAGTTTCAACTCGCTCTTTCAGGTGATGTTCGCGCTGCAAGGCGAGGCGCCGCGCGTCGAGCTGTCGGGGGCGGAGGCGGGTGTCGTCGGCTTCGACTACGGGGTGGCGAAGTGCGACCTGACGCTGACGGCCGGGACGAGTGAGGACGGCTTCGTCGTCTCGCTCGAATACAGCACAGACCTCTTCGAGCGTGCGACCGCCGAACGCATGCTGGGACACTACGTGAACCTGCTCGAAGGCGTCGCCGCACGTCCCGGCGCGCGGCTGTCCGACCTCCCGCTCCTGACCGACGCCGAGCGCCGCCTGCACCTCGTCGAGTGGAATGCGACGAGCGCCGATTATCCGCAGGGGACGTGCGTGCACGAGTTGTTCGAGGCGCAGGCCGCGCGCACGCCGGACGCCGTGGCCGCCGCTTCGCGCGGCCGGTCGCTCACTTACCGCGACTTAAGCACGCGCTCCGGGCGGCTGGCGCGTTACCTGCGGCGGCGCGGGGCGGGGCCGGAGTCGCGCGTCGGGATATTGATGGGGCGCTCGGTCGAGGCCGTCGTGGCGCTGCTCGGCGTGCTCAAGTCGGGGGCGGCTTACGTGCCGCTGGACGCCGGGTGGCCGCGCGCGCGCCTGCAAGAGGTGTCGAAGGCGGCGGGCTTGTTGGCGGTCTTGACGGAGCGCGGGCTGCCAGAAGAAGCGGCCGCGGCGTGCGCGGGCGCGTGGGCGGCGTGTCCGGGCGACGCGGAGGGGGAAGAGGTCGCGTGTGAGGGTGTCGAAGATGCGGCGTTGGCCGGCGTCGAAGACGGCGCGGCTGACGAGGACGTTGCGGGCGTGCGGGTGGCGGCTGACAACCTGGCGTACATCATCTACACGTCCGGCTCGACGGGCACGCCCAAAGGCGTGATGGTCACGCACGGCGGGCTGGTTAACCACTGCTTCGCCGTCGCCGGGCGTTACGGTTTGGCGGCGTGTGACCGCGTCCTGCAATTCGCCTCGCTGACCTTCGACGTGGCCGCGGAGGAGTTGTTCCCTTCGTTGCTCAAAGGCTGCGGCGTGTACATCTCACCCGCCGAAGCGTCGGCGTCGCCGCGCGAGTTGGTCGATTACATGACGGGGGAGGCGATAACCGTCGCCAACCTGCCATCGCCGCTGTGGCACGAACTGGTATCGGACCTCGCTGCGTCGGCCGTCGCGCTGCCGCCGACGCTGCGCCTATTGGTCACGGGGAGTGACCGCACGCTGGCCGAGCGGCTCGTGCTCTGGCGGAGCATCGCGGGCGAGAGCGTGCGCTGGCTCAACGCCTACGGCACGACCGAGACGACCATCACGAGCAGCGTCTACGAACCGCCCGCCGGAGTCGCGGAACCTGACGACGCGCCGTCGGACGCACAATCCCACGCCGCCTCAGTCAGCATCGGGCGGCCCGTCGCCAACACCCGGGTCTATCTTCTCGACCGCGACCTGCAACCCGTGCCGCGAGGCGCGCGCGGCGAGCTGTACGTCGCGGGCCGCGGCGTGGCGCGCGGCTATCTCAACGACCCGCACCTGACGGCGGAGCGGTTCGTGCCCGACCCGTTCTCGGCCGAGCCGGGCGCGCGGATGTACCGCACGGGCGACCTGGCGCGCCACCTGCCCGGCGGCGAACTGGATTACCTCGGGCGGAC
>DAIRFV010000450.1:0-3332 GCA_036794905.1 Pyrinomonadaceae bacterium
GTCAGCTTCAAAGACCACGGCGAGGCTTCGCGCTACTTCTCCTACACGCGGATGGAGGCCGAGGGCGACCTGACCACGGGCGGCGTGACCGAGCGCTTCCGCGGCGCGGCGTGGATGGACAGGGAGTTCGGGACGTGGAAGACACAGCAGCATCAGGGCTGGGACTGGTTCAGCATCCAGTTCGAGGATCAGACCGAGCTGATGGTCTACCACATCCGCGACGCGCAGAACCGCCCTTCGAATTTCTCCAGCGGCACCTTCATCGACGCCGAAGGGCGCGGCACGCACCTCGCGCGCGAGGACTTCGAGCTTGAGCCGACCGAGCACTGGCAGAGCCCGCACACCGGCGCCACCTACCCGAGCGGCTGGCGGCTGCGCGTGCCGCGCTTCGGGGTTGACGTGACGGTCACGCCCGTCCTCAAAGACCAGGAATTGGACACGCGCGGCACCACGATGATCGTCTACTGGGAGGGCGCGTGCGAGGTCGAAGGACGGCGGGACGAAACGGACGTGAAGGGCCGCGCCTACGTCGAGCTGGTCGGCTACGACCGCTCGCACGAGTCGCCTTCGCTCGTCACCTTCCTTTTCGGCTCCGCCCTCGACCGCGGCTGGCGCAGCATCTTCGGCTGAGTCGCGCGGGCGGCACTTGCTCGCGGGGGCTTACTATGTTCTCCTTATCACCATGTGGTTTTTAACAATCCGGGCCATACCGAAGCCCGATTCTCAGCTCGCGCCCGAAAGGGTCGTAGCTTACGTGAGTTGCTGGGTTAATTTTCAGCTCCAGGACGGGGCGGAACTGCTCGCCCGGCATTACATCGACCAGGCGGGGTGGCTCCCCGAAGAGGTCGAGGACGCGGTGTGGGTCGTGGACGACGACTACGCCGACGACAGGAAGAACGCCCTCTACTACTCCGAGGCCGAGACCGACGGGGCGGCCCTCGTCTTCCACGAAACGCGCGGGGCGGGTCAGGGGGCGCCCAACCCCGCGGCGGCGGCGTCAAAAAAATGAGCTTGAGCGAAGACGGCAGGCAGGGGCGTTCCGAGGAGTTGTTCGCGCGCGCGGTCGAGTTGATGCCGGGCGGGGTGAACTCGCCCGTGCGCGCGTTCCGGGGCGTGGGCGGGACGCCGCGCTTTATCGCTTCGGCGAGTGGCGCGACGATGACCGACGTGGACGGGCGGACGTACATCGACTACGTCGGCTCGTGGGGGCCGATGATCCTCGGCCACGCCGCGCCCGAGGTGATTGAGGCGCTCCGCGAAGCGCTCGGGCGCGGGACGAGCTACGGCGCGCCGACCGAGCTTGAGTGCGAGATGGCGGAGGAGATTATCGACGCCGTCCCCTCGGTCGAGATGGTGCGCATGGTCAACTCGGGGACGGAGGCGACGATGTCCGCGCTCCGCCTCGCGCGCGGCGCGACGGGCAGAAACAAGATCGTCAAGTTCGAGGGCTGCTACCACGGCCACGGCGACAGCCTGCTCGTCAAGGCCGGCTCCGGCGTGGCGACGCTCGGCCTGCCCGACAGCCCCGGCGTCACGGCCTCCGTCGCCGCCAACACCATCACCGCGCCCTTCAACGACCCCGCGGCGCTCGAAGAGGTTTTCGACGAGCACGGCCCGGACATCGCGGCCGTCATCGTCGAGCCCGTCGTCGGCAACATGGGCTGCGTCCCGCCGCGCGCGGGTTACCTGCAAGCCCTGCGCGACATCACGCGACGGCACGGAGCGCTGCTCATCCTCGACGAGGTGATGACCGGCTTCCGCCTCGCGCGCGGCGGCGCGCAGGAGCTTTACAACGTCGCGCCCGACCTCACCACGCTCGGCAAGATCATCGGCGGCGGGCTCCCCGTCGGAGCCTACGGCGGCCGCCGCGACCTGATGGAGCAGATCGCGCCCGCCGGCCCCGTCTACCAGGCGGGCACGCTCTCCGGGAACCCGCTGGCGATGACGGCGGGACTCGCCGTGCTCCGCCGCCTGCGCGACCGCTCGCTCTACGACCGTTTAGAGGAGGCCGGCCGGCACCTCTGTCAAGCCATCTCAGAGGCCGCGCGCGAGGCCGGCGTCGAGACATACACGAACCGCGTCGGCTCGATGTTCACGACCTTCTTCACCGGCTCCGAAGTCACGGACTGGCCCACGGCGGCGAAGTCCGACCGCGAGCGCTACGGCCGTTTCTTCCACTCGATGCTCGAAGAGGGAGTCTACCTCGCGCCCTCGCAGTTCGAGGCCGCCTTCATCGGCACGGCGCACACCGACGACCTGCTCGACCGCACGGCCGAGGCCGCCCGCAAGGCTTTCCGCGCGCTCTAAACTCAAGAGCGACGGCGAATGGTCAACATCCCCGATAAGTTTGCGGCCGCGATTGTCGGGCAGCACGGCGAGGCGGGGCGGGTGTGGCTCGGGGGGCTGCCCGCGCTCGTCGAGCGCTGCGCCGCGCGCTGGTCTCTCAAGGTCGGCCCGCCCTTCGACGATCTCTCGTACAACTACGCCGCGCCGGCCGAAGGGCCGGGGGGCGCGCGGCTCGTCCTCAAAGTGGGCGTGCCCGTCCCGGAGCTTCTGTCGGAGATGGAGGCGCTGAGGGTGTTCGGGGGGCGCGGCGCGGTGCGGCTCCTGGACGCGGACGCGGGTTGGGGCGCGTTGCTGTTGGAGAGGCTGGAGCCGGGCACGCGGCTCGTCTCGCTGTGCGAGGAGGACGACGCGGCGGCGACCTCTGTGGCCGCGCGTGTGATGCGCGAGTTGTGGCGGCCCGCCCCCGCCGCGCACGACTTCCCGACGGCGGCCGGGTGGGGCGAAGGTCTCGAAAGGATGCGCGCGCACTTCGGCGGGGGCACGGGCCCTTTCCCGCGGCGTCTGGTCGAAGAGGCCGAGTCGCTGTTCGCGGAGCTGCTGGCCTCGGCCGACGAGCCCGTGCTCACGCACGGCGACCTGCACCACGGCAACGTCCTCAAGGCCGCGCGCGCCCCCTGGCTCGCCATCGACCCGAAGGGTCTCGTCGCCGAGCCCGCCTACGAGGTCGGCGCGCTCCTGCGCAACCCCCTGCCCCAACTCCTGCGCTGGCCCCGGCCCGTGCGCGTGACCGAGCGACGCATCGCACAACTCTCGGAAGAGCTCGGCTTCGAACGCGCGCGCGTCCGCGGCTGGGGGCTGGCGCAGGCCGTGCTCTCAGAGTGTTGGTCAATCGAAGACGCGGGCGAGTTGGGCCAATTCGGCTACGCGGTCGCGGAGGTCATCGCCGCCGCAACAACCTGAGTTATAGCGGGGTGCAGTCCGGTACGACGGCTGCGTGGCGGGACAGGTCAGAACCGCCCGCGGTGGCGGGTGGGTCGGTCTTACAT
>DAIRFV010000173.1:0-12328 GCA_036794905.1 Pyrinomonadaceae bacterium
GCCTTCGAGACTTCGCGCGCGAGTTCGGGCGCGGCCAGGAGGTAGCCGACGCGCAGCCCCGCGAGCGCCATCGCCTTCGAGAAGGTGCGGAAGACCGCGAGGTTCGCGTGTCGTTCGAGCAGCGGCGCGACCGTGCGGCCGGAGAACTCGAAGTACGCCTCGTCTACGACGACGATGCCGCTGGTCGCCGCCAGCAGCTCTCCGAGATCGTCTTCCTCGATGCGGCAGCCGGTCGGGTTGTTCGGGGAGCAGAGGATGACCACGTCGGGCTTCTCTCTCTCGATGTTTGCGCGCAGCGCTCGAACGTCGAAGCCGAGTTCGTCGTTGAGGGGCACGCTCAACACCTCGCCGCCGAGCACGGTCGCGACCTGCCGGTAGAGCGCGAAGGTCGGCTCCGAGATGAGCACGCGCCTCCCTTCTCCGACCGTCACCATCAGCGTCGCCTGTATCAGCTCGTTCGAGCCGTTGCCCGCGACCACGCCGTCGGCGCGCCAACCGGCGAAGCGCGCCAGCCTCTCGTGCAGCGACGCCGGCACGAAGTCCGGGTAGCGAGCCCACGCGCGCCCCTCCATCCGGCGCAGCGTCTCGCGCCGCACGGCCTCGGGCGCCCCCCAGGGGTTCTCGTTCTGGTTGAGCTTCACCGTGCCGCGGTCGGGCTTCAGAGTGTAAGCCTTCAACTCGCGGACGCGCGGCTTGATCCTGTCGAGAGGGTTCGTCATCTGCCTCTTCTTCAATCCTTCAGCCTGAGCATGGCCGAGCGCGCGTGCGCGTCCAGTCCCTCGGCCTCTGCGAGCGCGGCGATGAGCGGCGCGGTCTCTTTCAACTCCGCGCGCGTGTAGCGGATGACGCTCGTGCGGCGGAGGAAGTTGTGGACGCCGAGCGCGGAGGAGAAGCGCGCGGCGCCGCCCGTGGGGAGCACGTGGTTGGGGCCGGCGAGGTAGTCGCCGACGGCCTCGGGCGTGTGCTCGCCGTAGAAGATGGCGCCGGCGTGTCGGACGAGCGCGGCCGCCGCCTCGGGCTCGCGCGTCATGATTTCGAGGTGCTCGGGCGCAAGCTCGTTGACGATCCCGCAAGCCTCCGCGATGTCTTTGACGACGAAGACGGCGCCGAAGTCTGCGAGCGAGCGCTCGACGATGCTGCGGCGCGGAAGCGTCTCGGCCTGGCGCGCGACCTCCGCGGCGACGCGTCCGGCGAGTTTGAGATCCGTCGTGACGAGAACGGCCGAGGCGTCCTCGCCGTGTTCGGCCTGCGCGAGCAGGTCGGCGGCGATGAAGTCGGCGCGCGCCGACTCGTCGGCGAGCACGACGACCTCGGAGGGGCCCGCGACCGAGTCGATGCCGACCGCCCCGTAGACGAGCCGCTTGGCGGCGGCGACGAACTTGTTGCCCGGCCCCGTGATGACATCGACGCGCGGGACGGTCTCGGTGCCGTAGGCGAGCGCGGCGACGGCGTGCGCGCCGCCGACCTGATAGACCTCTGACACGTTCAGCTCAAGCAGCGTCGCGGCCACGGCGGGCGTGTCCGAGAGCGTGCGCGGCGGCGTGACGACGGCGACGCGCGCGACGCCCGCGACCTGCGCCGGCACGACGTTCATCACGACCGACGAAGGGTAACTCGCCGTCCCGCCCGGCACGTAGAGCCCGGCGGCCTCGACCGGCGTGACCCGCTGGCCGAGGCGTACGCCGCGCGCCGCCTCGAACTCCCAGCCCTCGAACATCTCGCGCTCGTGGAAGGCGCGGACGTTGCGGATGCTCGCGCGCACGGCTTCGAGCACCCGGCCGCCGCAGCGCGCGGCCGACTCGCGCAGAGTCTGTTCCCCGACGCGCAGCTCCTCCGGGCGCAGACGCACGCCGTCGAAGCGCGCGGCGTATTCGACGAGCGCCGCGTCGCCGCGCCGTCGCACGTCTTCGACGATATCAGAGACTACAGCGGTCAGCTCCGCGTCGGCCGAGACGCTGCGCGCGCGTATCGCGGCCAGCCGCTCGCGCCGACGTTTCACGTCTGTGACGACCTCTATCAACCCTTGACTCCTCCCTCGCCCACGACGCGGCTCAAGTCGCTTATCAAACGGCCGACCGTCTCGGCCTTCAACTGGTAGCTGGCGCGGTTGACGACGAGGCGGCCGGTTGACTCGGTGATCGTCTCGACGACGGCCAAACCATTTTCCGCGAGCGTGCGGCCGGTCTCGACGAGATCGACGATGCAGTCGGAGAGCCCGAGCACGGGGGCCAGCTCGACCGAGCCCGACAGCTCGATAATCTCGACGGGGACGCCGCGCGCGCCGAAGTGCGCCGAGGCGACGCGCGGGTACTTCGTCGCGACGTGGAGCACGCCCGCGCGCTCCGCGCCGTCGCCCGCGCGCGCGGCGACGGCGATGAGGCAGCGGTTGATCCGCAGGTCGAGCGGCTGCAACACGTCGGCCTCTGCTTCGAGCAGCACGTCGCGGCCGACGACGCCGCAGTCGGCGATGCCGTGCTCGACGTAGACGGGCACGTCCGACGGCTTGACGAAGACGAAGCGGTAGCCGCCCGACTCGTCCTCGACGGCGAGGCGGCGCGACGCCAGCGCCTCCGCGCTCACGCGCACGCCCGCGCGCGCCAACAGCGCCAGCGCGTCCTGCTGCATCCTCCCTTTGGCTATCGCGATTGTTAACATGACCCGAAGGGTGCTGGGTAATGGGTTTTAGGTGTTGGGTAAAAACAGCCTCTTCTTTCCCAACACCCAGCACCCTGCACCATTCCTCCCCAGCCCCCAACACCCCTTCACTCCATCTTGATCCGCTCGCCGCGGGCGCGCCGGCGTCGCGCATCGCGGAAGCGTTCGGCCACGTCGGAGCCTTCGACTGCCGTGGGCGCGTCCGTGGCGTTTCGCGTCTCGAAGTCGCGGCTGGCGAGCACCTCCGTGAGCGAGTCGAGGTCGAGGACGAAGCCGACGGCGGGCTCGCGGCGGCCGAAGTTGGCCGTCAGGTCGTCGTAGCGCCCGCCGCCGCCGACGCGCGCGCCAGCGCCCTCGACGTAGACTTTGAAGACGAGTCCCGTGTAGTAGTCGAGCCCCGACACGTCCGAGAGGTCTACGGAAAAACCGTCGCCTAAGCCCAGCGTTTCGACCGCCGACAGCAGTCCCTCCAGCTCGTCGAGCGCGGCGCCCGAACGTTCGTTGGACAGAATTTCGCGCGCGCCCTCGGGGATCGTGCGCCCCGAGGAGAGGCGCGCGAGCCGCGCCGCGCGCACGGCGGTCGCGTCGGAGCGGCCGAGCGACTTGAGGAACTCCCCGAGCGCGCCCGAGTCGCGCGCGTCAACCAACCGCCTCATCTGCTCGCGCGCGTCCGAATCGAGGTTGAGCTGTTCGGCGACGCCGTTGAAGACGCCGACGTGGTTGAGCGTGACGCGGTACGTGCCA
Organism: Pyrinomonadaceae bacterium; assembly: GCA_036794905.1. Taxonomy (GTDB): domain Bacteria; phylum Acidobacteriota; class Blastocatellia; order Pyrinomonadales; family Pyrinomonadaceae; genus QHXN01. The sequence continues at coordinate 3,400 of DAIRFV010000173.1, forward strand.
CCGAGCCCCAGCCGTTCGAGCACCTCTGCGGCGATGGCGAGCACTTCGATGTCCGCGTCGGCGCGGCCCGCGCCGATCAGCTCGCAGCCGAGCTGACGCCCCTGCCGTCGCCACTCGGCGTGCGAGCGCGGGCGCTGGCGGAAGACCGACGCGGCGTAGCAATAGCGCAGTGGGCGCGGCGCGCCCGCGAAGAGCGTCGCCGCCGCGCGCGCGACCGAAGAGGTGACATCGGGGCGCAGCGCGAGCATGCGCCCGTCCGTGTCCGAGAAGCGGAAGGAGCGTTGGGCCTCGACGCGCCCCATGCCCCGCTCGAAGAGCGCGTAGTAATCGACCGTGGGCGTCGCGATCTCCTCGTAGCCCCAGCCGTCGAAGACGGACATCGCCGCCGTCTCGACCGCGCGGCGCAGGCGCGCCTCGCGCCCGAAGTAGTAGCGCATGCCGCCCGGGATTTTGGAAAGAGGCTCCATGAGAAGCTCTTAGCTTTTAGCTATTGGCTGTCAGCTTTTTCGCCTTCATGCAATCAGCCTTCCCCCTTGCCCGAACATATTCAAGGGACACAGGCTAACAGCCAACAGCTCAAAGCTAACGGCTTGAAAGCGAAAACGCCGCCCGACACCATGTGTGTCGCGTGCGGCGTGTGCTGGTGAAATCTGTCTGCGCCTACTTCTGCTTCAGAGTCGGCGCCCTACGAATCACCCCACACGCGGCCGCGCGCATGGCCGTGGTGGCCATGATGGTGGTGCGCTGCGGTGTGGGGGTTGTGCGACATGCTCTGAACCGTGTCCTCGCGTGACGCGACCGTTATAAACGAGCAAGTCGGAGGGTGTCAAACGGTACGGAGTAGGCAGGAGGCAGTGGGCAGTAGGCAGTTGAAGGTGGCGCTGTCAGAGATTTTGATTGAATCTTTCAACGTCCGGAGCGCGGAGCGGACGCCATCTGCCTACGGCCTACTGCCCTTCCCCGGCGCGTAGTAGCCGACGCGGGTGGCGACTTCGTAGTCGCGCCCGGGCACTTCGACGCGCACGCGGCGGAAGCGGCCGTCGCGCGCGGCGCCGCGCGGCGTGTAGTAGATCGCGTACTGGTGGCGCAGCTCGTCGGCGATCTCGGCGTAGACGCGTTCGAGCGAGCGGAAGCTCTGCGGACGGTAGAGCCGGCCGCCGGTCGAGCGCGTCATCGCTTCGAGGTTCTGCTCGCTCGCGTCGAGCACGCGCAGGCCCTCGCGCAGGTCGCCGATGCGTAGCTGGTTGAAGCGCACGGAGGCGTCGCCGCCGCCCAGCAGGTTGTCCAGCTCCGAGCGCTTGCGCACGCGCTCGATCTCGGTGTTGGCGATGGCGTAGACCGTCACCTGCGTCTCGAGGAGCGCGCGCAGCGCCGCCTCCGCCGTGGCCGAGCCGCGGTTGCTGTCGATGCCGTCGCTCAGGACGACGAGCGCGCGGCGCCGCTCGTTCTTCCGGAACTGCTCGCGCGCCGCGAGCAGCAGCGCGTCGTTGAAGCGCGTGAAGACGCCGGTCGAGAGCCGGCCGAGCGCGCGGCGCAGTTGCAGGCGGCTCTTCGACCAGTCGAGCAGAAGCTCGACGCGGTCGTCGAACTTGACGAGGCAGAAGCGGTCGTCCGTCCCGACGCGTCCCGCGAACTCCTCGGCCGCGCGGCGAAAGTCTTCGAAGCTCTCGGCGACGGACGAGGACGAGTCAACGAGCAGCGCCACGTCCACGGGCACCTGCCGCAGCGAGAGGTCGCTCAGGGGCTGCTCGCGCCCGTCCTCGAAGACCTTGAAGTCGTTGCGCCCGAGCCCCGTCACGAGCCGCCCCTCGGCGTCGCGCACCGTGACGGGCAGCATCACCTCGGAGGCGTTGATGGTGACGACCTCGTCCTCGTCAATCTCCTGCGCCTCCTGCTTAACGCCGCCGACTCGTCTCCCCGCCTCATCCTTCTGCGGCTGAGCTTCGCCGCCGGCCTGACGGCCCGGAACGGGCGGCGGCGCGGGGTCGTCGGCCGAAGGCCACACGTACGGCCCCACCGCACCGCCCTGGCGCTGCGGCGTTGGCGCGGGCGGGGCGGGCCGCTGCTGGGTGGCGGGTGGCCGCTTCCGGTTCTGTGTGAAGGACGCGGGGGGGTTGAGAAGTCCGGCGGGCACGCCGCAGACGAGAATTAACCACAGAGACGCGGAGACGCGGCTTCTTGTCTTAAAGCCGTGTCCCCGCGTCTCTGTGGTTGAAGATTTCTTCGCGACTCTCATTCTCTCACTTCTCAGGCCTCGTGGGCTCCTTCGCGTCCTCGCCCATCGCGGCGTGCATGGCGTTGATGACCGACTCGCTCACGCGGCGCTTCCGCAGCTCGGCGAGTTTCGGGACCGACAGGTCGAACTCGACCGGCGACTGCTCGATGCGCCGGACGATGGTGCCTTCGGAGAAGCCCGCCTCGACCAGCTCGACGACGGAGTCGTTCGTCAGCGTCGGCGTGCGCTCCAGCTTCGCCGCGCCGCCCGCCTCGGCCGGCGGCCTCATGATGCGCACCGAGGCGCTGCCCGTCGTCAGGGTGTCCGTGTCCCCGCCGCCGTCGCGGCCGCGCGAGCGCGTGCGCCCGCTCGAACCGCCCGACGAGCCGAAGATGTTCGTCTCGCCGGGGTCCGCGCCCGATGACGTGCCCGGCGAGCCCGGCCTTGCGCCCTCGCGCCCGAAGCCGCCGAGGGGCATCTCGTCGTCGTCCCACCCCTCGCTCGCGAAATCCACCGACTCCGCGCGCGCGAGCATCGCCAGGATGACGCGCTCGGGCACGCCGCCCTTCTTCAGCTCGATCAGGCGGTCGGGCGACAGGTCGAAGTTGACGGGGCGGGCGTTGATGATGGCGATGACCGTCTTCTCTTTGAAGCCCGCGCGGACGAGCTTCACCACCGAGGCGTTCGTCAGCGTCATCGAAGCCGCCGGACTCTGCCCCTGCGCGCGCGCCGATGGGGCCGCGGCGACGAAGACCAACACGAAACTCAACAGACAAGTCTTCATCCTCAAAACACCTCAACCACTAGACAGGCGCAACCGGGGGGAAATTCCAGCAGGCAGGGGCAGATGGCAGTAGGCAGTTAAGTACGGTTTCCAACGGACGGGACTGTGTTGACCTCGGCGGCCGGTGGCCCTTGCCGAACAATCACGAACGGTGGCCCGTGGCCTAACTGCCTGCTGCCATCTGCCTCCTGCCTACTCGCCTCTGGCGTACTTGCCGCCCACGCGCTTCACGTAGTTGCGCGTCTCGCGGAAGGGGGGCACGCGGTAGCCGTAGCGCATGACGTTGCCCTCGCCCGCGTTGTAGCCGGCGAGCACGAGCGTGACGTTGCCGTTGAAGCGGCGCAGAAGCTCTTTGAGGTAACGCGTGCCGCCCGAGACGTTCTGCGCCGCGTCGTGCGGGTCGCGCACGCCGAAGCGCGCGGCCGTCCCCGGCATCAACTGCATCAGGCCGCGCGCCCCCGCCGGGCTCAAAGCCTTCGAGCTGAAGTGCGACTCCTGCTCCATCACGCAGAAGATGAGGTAGGGGTCTACGCCGTGGCGCGCGCCGTTGTGGCGGATGATGGCGTCGAGCCTGGCGCTGCCGGTCGTCCAGCGGCGCTCGCGCCTCTTCTTCGTCACGCCCTCGGCCGCGACCTCTTCGGGTTTGACGCGCTCACGCTCGATGCGGTCGATGCGCGCGCGCTCGATGAAGGTCGAGATGTTGCCGCGCTTGAACCAGACGCCGTCCGCGCCCTCGTTCGCCTCGTCCACCTCCATCTTCGCGCCGCCGACGAGATGTATCCAGACGGTCTGGACTTCAACTTCAGCCTTCGGCGCCGTGTCGGCCGCGGGCCTGAGCACGGAAGCCTCGCTCGCCGCCTTCGTCTCTTTCGCGTCCTTCGCGTCCTTCGCGGCGGGGGCCTTCACCACTTCCTTCACGCGCGAACGCTCGACGAGGTTCGTCACCCCGCCGCGCCTGTACCAGACGCCCTGCGCGTCCTCCCAAGCCTCGTCCACCTCCATCGTCGTCCCGTCCGCCAGCCGCAACTGGTCGGCGAGAGCCGTGGTAGAAAAAGACAGAAGGACGACGACGAGCAGCGTGGTTGTCGTCAGCAAGCGTTCAGATTTGGAGCGGGTTCGCATCGGCCAAGTCCCCCGTGCTCTTGCGTGTCTGCTCCTGCGCGGCGAAGCCGTGCGAGGTGCCGAAGTAGTTGCGCCAGGCCGCGTCGATGAGGCGCACGGACACCTCGGGCGGGCGCGCCTCGAAGAGGCAGATGTCGGTCATGCGGTCGAGCAGGTCGCGCGGCTCGCACGCCTTCATCTGACGTTTTTCGAGCATGTAGTTGTTGAGCAGATGGTCGAGACAGTGCTGCTCGACACGGAGGCCGCGCGTGTAGGCGGCCCGCTTGAAAATCTCGACGTAGGCGGCGGGCGTCGGCGCCTCCACGCGCGCGCGGTAGCCCATGCGCCGCAGGAACGCCTCGTCCACCAAATCCTTCTCGTTGAGGTTCGTCGAGAAGACGACCAGCTGCTCGAACGGCACCTCGATCTTCTTGCCCGTGTGGAGCGTCAGGTAATCGACGCGCTTCTCCAGCGGCACGATCCAGCGGTTCAACAGGTCGGTCGGCTCGACGCGCTGGCGGCCGAAGTCGTCAACGACGAGCGTCCCGCCGTTCGACTTCAACTGGAACGGCGCCTCGTAGAAGCGCGCGGCCGCGCTCCACTGCAAGTCCGCGTCGTCGAGCGTCAACTCGCCGCCGACGATGACGAGCGGGCGCTCGACGAGCACCCAGCGGCGGTCGTAGTCCGAGGGCGTCTCGTCCGGCGGCGCGGGCCGGTGGTTGTGGTTGTCGAAGACGCGAATGATCTGGCCGTCGATCTCGATGGCGTAGGGAATCCAGATGTAGCCGGGGAGCCCCGAGTTGATGCGCTCGGCGACGGCCGTCTTGCCCGTGCCCGGCGGGCCGGTGATGAAGAGCGAGCGGCGCGAGTTGATGACGCAGCCCATCGTCTGAATCAGAGACTCGGGCAGCACGAGGTCGCGGAAGGCCGCGCGCACGGTCTCGACCGAGGCGGCGTGCGCCGGCACGGCCTGCAAGCGCATCATGTGCGCGTAGTCGTGCAAGCTTACGGGCGCGGGGCCGACGTAGCCGCAGAGGTCGCGCACGCGCGCGACGCGCTCCCAGCCGCGGTCGAGCATCGCGTAGCGCGTCGCGCCGACGGCGATCTGCCCCTTCACCTCGATCATCTTCTCGCGCGTCAGGTGCACGAGCATCTCTTCGACGAGCGCGCGCGGCAGCTTCAGCTCCTCGGAGATGGAGCGCGTCGTCGGCTCCGGCATCTGCGCCACGTGCTTGAGCGCGAGGTCGCACAGGAAGCTCGCCGGCACGTCGGCCTCGCGCAGCTCTTCGAGGACGGGCGGCCCCATCGACTCGATCTCGACGCGCGTCAGGATTCCGGTGTGAGTCGTCATAACGGCAACCTCTCGGGTTAGCAAGATGGAGAGCGTTTTGGGTTTTAGGTGTTGGGTGTTGGATGAAGAAGCGGCTTTTCCCCAACACCCAACACCTAAAACCTAACACCCTCTTTATCGTTCTTCGGCGGCGGCGGCCGCGCGGCGCGCGTCGATGGCGGCGAGCGTCTGGCGCGTGTCTGTGGCTTTGTCCCCGCGGCCGGTGCGCTCGTAGAGTTCGGCGAGCTGGCGCAGGACGTTCTCCGACTCGGGCCGGAGCTTGCGCGCGGCTTCGAGGTGTTCGACGGCCTTCTCCTCGCGCCCCGAGCGGATGAGCAGCGCGGCGACGTTGGCGTGGCCGTTGAACTCGCCCTCGGCGCGCGCGAAGTTGCGGTAGGCGTCGTCGAACTTGCCGAGCCGCACCTGCGCCAGCGCGAGGTTGTTGAGGATGCGCGCGTCGCCCGGCGCGAGCTTCGCCGCCTTCTTCAGCTTGTCCACGGCCGCGCGGTAGTTGCCGTTGATGTAGAGCGAGTAGCCGAGGTTGTTCAGGACTTGCGGGTCGCGGTCGTTCACGTCGATGGCGCGGCGGTACGAGTCCTCGGCGCGGTCGTGCAGCCCCTTGCGGTCGTAGGCGACGGCGAGCAGGCTGTGCGCCTGCGAGAGCTTCGGGTCGAGCGACGCGGCGCGAGAGAGTTCCGCGACGGCCTCGTTGAGCCGGCCGTCTTCCAGCATCGCCCGGCCGCGCTCCATGTAGTCGCGCGCCGACCCGCCCTCGTCGGACATCGAGGGACGCTTGTTGTTGCTGTCCTCGACGCGCATCACGCCGACGCTCTCGAAGCGCTCGCCGTCCTTCTCCGTCATGCGCGCGAGCTTGCCGTCGCCGCCGCCCTTGCCGATGAGCTTCCCGACGGCCTTGAACGGCGCCTTCAGGATTTTGCCGAAGAGCCCGCCGCCCTTCTTCTTCGGGGCCGGGGCGTCCGGGCCCGCCTCCGCGCCCGACGTGGCGACGACGTTCGAGGCCGTGTCGCCGTCGCGCTCGTCGCCCGAGGCGTCCCACAGCGCGGTGGCGCTGACGAGCAAGGCGAACGTGACGAAGATGATGATGACCCTGCGCATGTTCATGGCTGTCTCTCTCCTGTCTCGCTTACAAGTTCATGGTGCCCATCGTGTCCATGAGGTTGATGCCCGCGGGGCCGAGGATGATGATGAAGAGCGTCGGGAAGAGGAAGAGCGCGAGCGGCATCAGGAGCTTGACCGCCGCCTTCTGCGCGGCCTGCTCGGCGCGCTGGCGCCGCTTCGTGCGCAGGGAGTCGGCGTAGACGCGCACGGCCTTCGCGATGGAGGTGCCGAAGCGGTCGGCCTGGATGAGCATGGCGACGAGGCTCTTCAAATCGTCAATGCCGCAGCGCTCCGAGAGGTTCCGCAGCGCCTCGTCGCGCTCGCGCCCGACGCGTATCTCAAGGTTCGCGATCTCGAACTCGTCGCTCATGTCGGGGTGGACGGGGCGCAGCTCTTCGCCCACGCGGACGAGCGCGGCGTTGAGGCCGAGCCCGGCCTCGATGGAGACGACCATCAGGTCGAGCGCGTCGGCGAGCCCCCAGCGCAGGAGGAGCTGGCGGCGCTTAATCATCCGCTTGAGGACGAAGCGCGGGAGGTAGCCGCCGATGGCCACGGCGACGATGATCCAGATGAGCGCGCTGCTGAGCGGCCGCCCCAGGATGGCGCACGCGAAGGCCACGGCCGCCGGGAAGAAGGCGAGCGAGAGGAGCTGGAGGCCGCGGTAGATGACCGGGGCGTTCGCGGAGCGGAAGCCCGCGTGCATCAACTCCTTCTGCACCTTGCGCGCCTCGGCCGCCGACGGCGGCGCGAGCCTTTGCAGCGGCGACGCCATGCGCTCGGCCAGCGCGCCCGCGGCCGACGGCTCCGCCGAGACGGAGCCCGCGCCCGCGGCCGCCGTCAGGCCCTCGGCCCCGCCCAGATTCTTCAGGCGCTCGGTCGCCGCGCTCGTCGGCCGGAACATCAGCCAGTACAGCCCCATCACGCCCAGCGTGACGCAGACGAAGATTGAGATGGTGATGATTAACATGGGCGTAAACCGTGAACCGTGAACCGTGACAAGAGGGTCGTTATTGAGAAGAACCGTTCTGTTACCGTGTGCCGTGAATGGGCGGAAGCCACTCGTCACGGTTCACGGTTCACGGTTCACGCTAAATCTTGATCTTCAGAATCTTCCGAATAATCAGCATGCCCATCAACTGCATGAAGCCGGCGGCGTAGAGCAGGTTGTGGCCGCGGGGGTCTTTCCAGAGGACGGACATGTAGTCGGGGTTCATGACGGTGACGGCCAGCGCGACGAAGACGGGCAGGCCGCAGAGGATCCACGCCGACATGCGCGAGCTGGTCGTTAAGGTGTTGAGGTCTTCGAGGATGCGGAAGCGCTCGCGGATGGTGTGCGAGACCTTCTCCAGAATCTCGGCGAGGTTACCGCCCGTCTCGCGCTGGATCATGATGGCCGTGATGCAGAAGCGCAGGTCGATGAGCGGCACGCGCTCCGAGAGGTTTTCGAGCGCGAGCTTCAGCGAGAGGCCGAGGTTCTGCTCCTCGTAGGTCTTGCGGAACTCGGTGGCGATGGGCTCGGGCATCTCGGTCGAGACCATGTGGAGCGCCTCGGCGAAGCCGTGCCCGGCCTGGAGCGCGCGGCTCATCAGTTCGAGCGCGTCGGGCAGGTGTTCGAGGAAGGCGTTGAGGCGCCGCTTCCTCTTGTACATGATGTGGAGGAACGGCACCGCCGCCGCGCCGACGCCGGCCGTGACCATGAGCAGCTTCGAGATGGTCAGCATCGAGACGGCGAGCGCCGCCAGCAAGCCCGCCATCAGCGAGAGCATCACCAGGCGCGAGACCGTGATGTGCAGGTCGGCCTGGTCGAGCATCCTGCGCAAGCTCGTCGCCATCTGCACGCGCATCAGCACGCGGCTGAGGGCCGGGATCTCGCTCATCAGCTCCTGGCGCGCGAGCTGCACCTCCTCGTCGCCCGAGCGCTTCGAGTAGAGCAGCGCGTCCGAGAGCCGCTTCTGCAAGCGCTTCCGCTTCTCCTCCGTCCCGCGCGTCGCCAGGAGGTAGGCGCCGAAGACGCCGAACATGCAGGTGATGAAGACGAGAAAGGGGATCATTGTTTTGCCCTGAGCTGTCAGCTAGTGGCTGTTAGCTGTTAGCCAATCATCTTTAGCCACAAACTCTTCGTCGTTGTTCTGTCTTTAGCTAATAGCTAATAGCTAATAGCCAACGGCTAGTCTTCGAAGAAGACTCTCGGCAGTTGCATGCCGTACTGCTTCAGCCGCTCGGCGAAGCGCGGGCGGACGCCGGTCGGGCGGTAGCGGCCGATGACCTTGCCGTCCTTGTCCACGCCCTTGCGCTCGAAGTGGAAAATCTCCTGCATCGTGATGGTCTCGCCCTCCATGCCGGTGATCTCGGAGATGGAGGTGATGCGGCGCGTGCCGTC
>DAIRFV010000174.1:0-12323 GCA_036794905.1 Pyrinomonadaceae bacterium
GGCTCTTCTTCCGCGGCATCTACTTCCCCCAGATGACCCGCCGCGCCTGGCTGAAATTGATCGCGGACAACCGGCGTGTAATTTACGGGCTCGTGAAGGAAGGGGTCGGCAAGTGGCGCAAAGCGCGGAGACGGAATGAAGACGTTTCAGTTGAAGTCCGCGCGTAGTGAGGCTGGCGGCGTCGGACTGGCGTTACCGCAAGGCTGACCGGTCGTTAGGAAGTGGACGCCGGGCGGGCTTTGGGAGCGTCATTAGATTCGCGGCCGCCCTGCTTTACGCGGGGAAATCCGGTAGTGAAGGCTCCGGCCTGTTCATGCTTCACCCGGCCCGAATTGATGCCGCCAGTTGTCAATTACGTCCCTGACCGTCTCGTCGAGGATGGCGTCCGGGTGTGAGAGACCTTCGCCGCGGTGGTTCCTGAGAAAATCGATGACCTCTTCTCTGCGTCGCCTCGTGTGAGATTCGCCGAGGGTTTCGGGGAGCACGCGGCGCGCACGAATCCTGTCCGCGACCTCGATCCTCTCCCCGATGAACGCTTCCATCCGCGCGTGTATTTCGGCGATTACCGCCCCCTCGATGTGATGCACGGGCGTGTCCGCGTCCCAGCCGATGGCCTTGATGTGTTCGGGGTCGGTGTAGACGCGCTTCACCCCCTCGCATAACTCCCCGAAGCTCTGGTCGGTAAATGTATCCATCATCTATTGAGTGGGTGACCTCACCGAATTAAGCCGCCGCCTTGAGTTGAGTCCGCTTGGAGACGGGCGCCTGAGACTGGCCGGCGGCGTTGACTAACTTGATGTCCTTCGCCAGCCCGAGCAGCTTGAGCGTGCGGATGCCCCACCAGTTCATGTCCACCTCGTACCACGCGAGGCCGTGTTTCGCGGCCCTCGGGTGCGCGTGGTGGTTGTTGTGCCAGCCCTCGCCCCAGGTGAGCAGCGCCACCCACCAACTGTTGCGCGAGTCGTCCTTCGTCTCGAACCTGCGCGCGCCCCAGAGGTGGGTCGCCGAGTTGACGAGCCACGTCGTGTGCAGGTTGAACGTCACACGCAGGAAGACGCCCCAGAACAGCATCGACCAGCCGCCGAAGGCCAGAAGCGCCACGCCGAGCACGACGATCGGCACGTAATACAGTCTCTCGAACCAGCGGTGCACGGGGTCTTTCATCAGGTCGGGGGCGTAACGCATACACACCTCACGGTCGTAACGCTGGGCCGTGCCGGTCAAAATCCAGCCCATGTGCGCCCACCAGCTACCGTCGCGCGGCGTGTGCGGGTCGCCCGGGGCGTCGGTGTGCGCGTGGTGGATGCGGTGCGTGACGACCCACGCGATGGGGCCGGCTTCGAGCGCCAGCAGCCCGCAGAACGTTAGAAAATACTCAACCGCCTTCGGCGTCTTGAAGCCGCGGTGCGTCAGCAGGCGGTGGAAGCCCATGCCGACCCCGAGGCTCCCGCTCACGTACCAGAGCAGCAAACTCACGGCGAGCGCCGGCCAACTGAACATGAAGAGCGCCGCCACCGCGCCGAGGTGGAAAACGATCATCGTGATGGTAGTCGGCCATTGGATGCCGGTCTTGCGTTGAATGTCGGTAATGGCTTCGTTGAGCATTAAGGCCCCCTGCTTGTTATCGAGATATTTGCCTCTACTTTGATAACACAGCGGGGCGGTTTGTGCGCGCCCGCTTGTAATAGTTGTGTAATACCGTGACCCGCGGAGCGCCTTCGCCGCCGCGGGCACTTAAAAGACATAGAAAGAGGACACGGGCCGTACCACTTATGCCGCCGGTGGGTGCATCATAGTTCGACAGTTACTCCTTCTCTTGCGCGTTCACGGTGAAGCGCCCCACGCCCCGAAGGCGTCGGCGGTTCGGACACTTCGAGAGCAGGCCGGTTCTAAACCACAGAAGCCGCTCCGACAGAGCACCCGAACACGACCCTTCGCTGCTACCGTTACGCCGAAGACCCTTCGATTCGAAAGCTTCTCTTGATACTCCAAAAAGGGAGAGGTACACACACATGTCTATGAAACTTTACGTCGGCAACCTCGCGTTCGAGACTTCGGGCGACAACCTCCGTCAGCACTTCGAGCAGGCCGGCACGGTCGAGACGGCCACGGTCGTCGAAGACCGCGACACGGGCCGCTCGCGTGGCTTCGGCTTCGTCGAGATGTCTTCGAAGGAAGAGGGCGAGGCCGCCATCGCGCAGTTCAACGGCAACGACCTCAACGGCCGTAACCTGACCGTCAACGTCGCCAAGCCGCGCGAGGATCGCAACGGCGGACGCAAGTACTAAGACCGCGCCGCGCGTGACCCGCCAACGCGGGTCACGCGCGAGCTAAGTCAGTTACCAGAATAAACGGAGCGCCGCCGGGCACGCCTTTCGCGACCGGCGGCGCTTTGTCTGTTCGGGGTCGTAAGCGCGCCGCGCGGTCTATGTGTGCTGGCGCACTGAAAGATAATCTCTCAAATGGTATACGTAACTTAGCCGTTCTTAGACAATTCGACACCGGGATCGGGCCAGCAACCTCCTTCTTGTGCCGTCTGTGCTTGACGATACGCGGCCCTTAGTCAGGGAGTAGGCACGGTGTCAGCGTCCGCCGTCCCACTATCTCCAAGCAAACGCGAATCATCGATCGCCCCGCGCGCGCGGCAGGCATTCTTTGCCTTCTCCGAGGCTCGAAGTCCGTCATGCGCGGGCCGTTTCAATCATCGAGGAGTCAAGTATGTTTACACGCCGCGTCATCATGAACATCAAGCCCGGCTCCGCCGCCGAGGTCGGGCGTATCTTCGAGAGTGAAGTCATTCCGCCGCTGCGCGGACAGAAGGGGATGCGCCACGACGACACTTTCGTCAGTCCGCGACTCTCGGAGATCGTGCTCAACAGCTATTGGGATACGCAGGCTTACGCCGAAACCTACAACCGCGTGACGTACCCCGCGGCTTTGAAGGCGTTGGCGGGGGTGTTGGAAGGGACGCCCACAGTCGAGACCTTCAACATCTCCAGCTCGACATTCCATCAGATTACCGCCCCGCGGCGTGCGGCATTCAGGGCTTCCACATTCGGGAGGGAGCCCGCGCCCTTCGCGCGCCGACCCGAACTCGTGCAAGGGAAGACGCCGACGCCCATGATTAACTGCAAGATTGATGAACGCAGGGCGGGAGCCGTGACCATCCTGGACATAAGCGGCGAGTTGAGGACGGGCGGAAGCCGCGTCTCGTTGCGCGACGCAGTCAGGCGCTTATCCGAGGAGGGGCAGAACCAGATACTTTTGAACCTCGCCGGGCTCTCCGCCATCGACGCGAGCGGCCTGGGCGAGTTGCTTCAGAGCAGCATCGTGCTGAACAGGGGCGGCGGGCAGCTCAAACTCCTCCATCCGCCGTCGGCGCTTCGGGAGATGATGGCAATCACAAAACTGGTGACCGTCTTCGACATTTTCGAGAGTGAGGCAGAGGCCGTCGCAGCCTTCGCCACGCCGCTCCTCGACACCGAAGGGCGATTACTCTCCTACAAGTACGCGCGCTATGAAACGCATTCCTGAAGCCGGCCGGGTCAAAACCCGGTGCGGCGGGCGGGTCGAAAGATTTCCGCGTCCTGTACGGCGCGTGAGGGGGGATGAATGAACGGAGAAGTTGGCAGCTACGGCGAGGATAACGCGGAGACGGCGAGGTTCGAGGGCGACGACGTGGGACTGCCCGAGAGTCCGATCTACTCGAACTATTCCAGAAACCTTTGGCGGGCGCACACACGGCACGGGCTGGTGCAATCGCCCAACCGTTCGGGCGAAGACACGAGCGGCCACAGGCCGACGCCGGACGAGTAGTCGCCCACGCCACGCGCGTACGGCCGTCGGCCGCTCGCATGTTGCGGTGGATTAATCATACCGAGGAGTTGCCCATCACTTCCCGAGTGGTGGGCTAAAGGGCGAGTGATGAGTAGTTTGTATGCCATGCGACGCGCCAACGGCGACTGGTTCGCGCTCGACGACCGAGGGCGCTACCGCGTGCCTTTGTTCAGCAGCCACTGGGGCGGGATGCTGGCGCGGCTGAGTCACAGGGGGTTGTGGCTCTTCAAGCCGGTGGCCCTCGACGCGGGCGCGCTTGACGAGCTCGTGCCGGCGGGCGGCGTGGGCGAAACGGACTTCTGGCTGGTGGCCGAACCGTTCACCAACCTCAACCGGGGCCGGTTGATAGAGCGCGAGCAACTCCCTCTGCTCGTGCGGGAGGCGGCGTGACGCCGTTCGGGATGAGGTAGAAGATGAGCAGGCAGTGCCACCGTTGCAGGGCCTTGTTGGGGGCGTGGGAGACGAGGTGCCCATGTTGCCGCACGTCGGCGATGCGCTGGCTGCACCTCTTCGCCGTCGGCGCTGTTTCGCTGACGGTCGTCCTCTACATGCTCGTGGTAGCCCGGTAAGTGACCTTTGAATCAGCCGCACGCCGCGGCGGAAGAAGCAGGTGCAGGATGCCGACCGTCGCCCCGACCCATTCGATCAAGCCGAACACCACCCGCGTCTACCACAACAACAGCCGCTGCGCCGAGCGTAACAACATCGAGGCGGGGGTCAGCAGGCAGGGCACGGGCGGGCGGCCGCTGTGCGTATACTGCTGCTCGCTCAAGGCGCAGGGGAAGTGATGGCCGGCTGTTGAGTCAGGAGCCGCGCCGGCGACTCCGGCCGTGCTGTTGACGCGGGCCTGAGGACGAGGCAGGGAGCCGCGACGCCTCCCGCCTAACCGTGTGAACAACGTCTCGGAGCGGACGCGGCTGGCGCCGTCAGGGCCTCAGCCGGGCCTCTTTCTCAAAGGCTTCGATTTCCTTGAAGTAGACGAGGTCGCGCCCTTCCACCTCGACCGAGCGGAAGCGCCGCCGGCGTACGAGGTCGTGAATCGCCGCCCGCGTCATGCCGCACATCTCGGCCGCCTTCGCCTGGCTAATCAGCCCCTGCTCGTCCCCGTCCGGCTGCCCCTCAAGTCTCTTTCTCATAAAAAACCTTTCGTCGTGTCAGAAGACGGCGCGGGGGAGTGTGTCGCCGCTTGAGCCGTTGGTTCAGGTCTGGGGAATTCCAGGAGGGCTGAAGTAGGGTTGGCTTAATTCCGTAAGCTTCATCCTGCGCGCGCGCGCGTTCGATGTCAACTCACGCGCGAAGAACGTCTGTGTCGAGGCAAAACGACTGCCGCACCGCGGATAAGAGTGTTGACGCACAGACGCACACTCTTCGCAGGTGATATGCATACATCGGCCGCTTTTTGGGCAGTCCGCAGCGTCTCAGCCGGAACCCCCGGCCGTTGATTTTTCAGGACTTGTGAAGGGGAGAGCAGAAGGCGGGTCGCCACGAGCGGGAACATAAAGCGCCGGTTTACGTGCGCCCGAGTAGAGGAGTGATTAGCCAATGTACATGTATACGATGCAGGCGATGCCGGGCTGCAAAGCGCAGTTCGACGGAGACACGTCAATCAGGTACAGAGTCAGAAGGAAGCATACTTCAGCATCGGCCGGGCACAAGAGCACCACCGACGATATCAGAACCGACCTCGATTATGCCGATGCGACAGCGCTGGTCGAGAGATTTAATGATAAGGAGCGAGAGTCGCGTTCCATTAAGCTCGAACACGCCTCACGCTCCACACCGAGCGCCTGAAGGCGCCGCCACAACCCTTCAGGTTTTGCGCCGGACAGACGGGCGGGCTTTCTCACTTTCGGAGTAGCAGGCGCCCGGCGGGTCTGCCCTCGGGAACAAGCGGGGGAAATATGGACATGAGAAACAAGGGCGGGGACGAAGAGTTCCGGCCGAGCCGACTGCACGGGTCAGAGGAATCTAAGCTGGAGCGGGGGCGTCTACGGCGGGAGCTGATAGAGAAGGCACTGGCCCGGTTTCCACCTCCCGAGCCGCAGCCCAGTGAGGAAGAGGTCGAGTCCGTCTTCCGAAGCGTGACGGCCGGCTATTAAGAAAGTCGTTACGAGGTGGGTGGAGAAAGAATGACTCCGTCGCATACGAGAAGTATGGACGGGTGATGGGCGTACTCTTCTTCGACCTGCTCGTGTTCATTGACACCTCAGTCAACGAAACGCAGGCTCGCAAGTCCTCAAGTCGTTGTCTGTGACGTTCATGCCGCAATTCTACGGCAACCCCTCAGGCAGACGCAGGCGCTCAGGTGGCGGCTTGCTCACTTTCCAGACGCCACAAGTACTCAACCACCTCAGTCGCCTCTTCCTCGCTCCTCAGCGGGTGCGACTCGTCGGCGTCCCTGGCGGCGAGCAGCCTGGCCGTCGAATTGTGCGGCCTGTGATTGCGCCAGTAGTCGAGGCGCTCCAGGTAGAAGTTTATGTGAGCTTGTTGACGCTCGTTCATCGTCGAGAGTTTAGCAGATGACGGCGGAAGCGGGCGACGAGTGGCCGCCCTGCCCCCTACTCGCTGGGGTGGGATGAATTGACAGTACTACACAAGTAAAGATAACACCATGCGCCGCCCCGGTAGACGCGGGAGAATAGATAGTGTATGGTGTATGCAACTGGGCGGTTGGTGAACCCTTCCGCTCCATGGTTTGCAGGGGTGAGGACTGTGAGCCATATAGAACGAGGATGCCGCCCCCAAGGCTGGCATCCTCGTTCGCTTTTTACCCACCGCCCTTCTTTTTATTGAGTGCGCAGGACGGACGCCGGGTCGGTGCGGGCGGCGCGGCGTGCCGGCAGATAGCACGCCAGTATTGCCACGAGGACGAGCGCAGCCGGGGTCGCGGTGAAGATGAAGGGGTCGGTCGTGCTGACCCCGAAGAGCTGGCTGGCGATGGCGCGCGTCAGAGCCCAGGAGCCGAGCAGCCCCAGCGCCACGCCGACGGCCGCGAGCAGCAACCCCTGCCGCAGCACGGAGAGCAGGAGGTTGCGCGGCTGCGCCCCGAGCGCCAGCCGGATGGCGAACTCCGGCGCGCGGCTGCCGACGAAGACCGACATCACGCCGTAAGTCCCGATGGCCGCCAGCAGCAGCGCCATCGCCGCGAAGGCGGTCAAAAGGAAGCTGAGGAGCCGCTGCGTGTTGAGCCGGCGGGCCACGAGATCGGACATCGTGCTGACGGCGTGCATCGGCACGTCCGGGTCGAGCCCCTGAACCCGCTGGCGCAGGAGCGGGACGAACGCGTCGGGCGAGTCGGTGTTAACGACAAGGAACATCCGCCGCTGCGCGCCCTGGCCGTAGGCGAAGAAGAGCTGCTCGAACGGGAAGTAGATGTGCGGCCGCATGTCGGCCGAGAGGCTGCTGTCCTTCACGGGCGAGACGACGCCGACGATGGTGTACCACTCGGGGTCGAGCGTCCGGATGCGCTTGCCGATGGCGTCGCCGTTGGGCCAGTACTGGTTCGCCAGCGTCGCGTCCACGACGGCGACGAGCGGCGCGTCCACGGTGTCGGAGTCCTGGAAGTCGCGCCCGCGTTGGAGCCGCATCCCGAGCGCCTGGAAGTAGCCGGGGCTGACGACCTTGATCTGCGCCTGCGGGGCGTCGCCCTGCGGCTGCTCCTGACCCTCGACGACGTGGCCGTCCGAGACGTTGCGGCCGCTGAAGGGGACGTTCGAGGCCGCGGCCGCGCCGCGCACGCCGGGGAGTGAGCGCGCCTCTTCGAGCAGGCTCTTGAAGAAGTTGAGCGACTGCCCGGGGCTCGCGTACTTCTTGCTCGACACCGGCAGCACCATCGTCAAAACCTTGCCGGCCTCGAAGCCGGGGTCAACCGTCAGAAGCTGCTGGAAGCTCTTGAGCATCAGGCCGGCGCCGATGAGCAGCATCAGCGAGACGGCGAGCTGGACGGCGACGAGCGCCGAGTTCATCCGGCGGTTGGAGATGCCGGCGCTCGACTGCTGCCCCTCGCCGAGCCCCCGCTTGACGCCCATCCAGTAGTCCCGCACCGCCGGCATGAGCCCGAAGAGGACGCCCGTCCAGATGGTGACGGCGGCCGTGAAGGCCAGCACGCCCCAACTGAGCCCCGACTCGTCGATGCGCGGGACGCCCTCGACCGAGACCAGCGTGAAGAGGCGGTTCCTGAACATCGTCCGCAGACCGTAGCGTATGTCGCGCCCGAAGTCTGAAAGCATGTTCGTCCTCCCTCATGCGCTCCGAAGGTCGTAACTTCCTGTCGCGCCCGCCGGCCGTGGGCGGCGGCCGGGAGGTCTGCGACGTTCTGACGTAAGGCGTCGGCTGTTTACATGCGCGGGGCGCGCGCCCGGTTCCAAAATCTGCCGCCGGCCGCGAGGCGGCATCATCTCGCCGGCCCGCGCGGGCACAACGCCGGCGCGCGGCGTCCGTCAGAGGGGGAGAGTCTCCGGCTCGAACTCCATGTTAAGGTCGATGATGCTGCATGACATCAGAAGGCTATTAGGCAGCCGTTACAGAGTCGCCTGCCACTCGAAAATTCTGACGCGCGGGGGCGACGAACCGGCCTCGATAGCGAGCGCGGCGCGCACCCCTTCGCCGGGGAACAGTTCGATTAACGTCCAGCGTGCGGCCTCCAGCGGGTCGTCGTCAGTGCGCAGGAGCGCGGCCTCCTCGCCTGGCCCGAGCGACACGGTGAAGAGGTGCAGGGGGTGTGACAGACCCTCGCCGCGGGCTTTGATGTACGCCTCCTTCCGCGTCCAGCAGTCGAAGAAGGCGACGGCCCGCACGTCCGGCGTCAGCGCCCGCAACGCCTCGACCTCGTACCGCGAGAAGAAATGCTCGGCGATCTCGAAGCTGGCGAAGTCTTCGCGCACGAATTCGAGGTCAACCCCGACCGCGCGCCCGCGCGTCACGGCGAACAACGCGAGGTCGTTCGAGTGAGAGGCGTTGAAGCGCAGGGACTCGCCCCCCGCCTCCCCGCGCAGCGAGGGCTTGCCGTAGCCGTCGTACGAGAAGCGCAGCAGCCGCGGCGCGACGCCCGCGTAGCGGCCCAGCAGATTGCGGAGCGCGCCGCGCGCGGCTACGAAACGATCTCTATCCCTCCGGAAGTGATAACGCTCCGCGCGCTCCCGCTCGTCCGCCGAGAGCGTGTCCCAAAGTTCGCGGAACGTCCTCGCGTCCGGCAGCAGTCTCGCGCGCCAGACGTGCACCTCGCCGTCGGCCAGGTGAGGCGAGTCGGGCGCGTCGAGCCAAGGTTGTTGGCGGGCATCCACGGTGCTACCTGAACGGAACGGGGGGCGCTACTGCTGCTGCTGCCCTTCCTCCATCTTCTTGCGGAGACTCAAGGGGCGCATGTCCGTCCAGACCTCTTCGATGTAGGCCAGACATTCGGCCTTCGTGCCGGACTTGCCGGCGTCGCTCCACCCGAGGGCGTTCTCGCGGTCGGCCGGCCAGATGGAGTACTGCTCCTCGTGATTGACGACCACCTTGTAGATGGTGTTGTCTTCGGCTTCCAGTTCGGACATCGCTTCTCCTTCGATTATTGATTGTGATGTGATTAAGCACGCACGCCCCGCTCGCCGTCGAGCCGCGCTGAACACAGTTTGCGCCTGAGACTGCGCAGAGGGCCGACGATTGATTATTGTGGAGTTGGCATCCACGCGCGTCAACCAAACTCTACAAACATATGTCGGCGTCTTTGAGTCTGGCGTCCGCGCCGATTCGCGCTTCCAAAAATTCCCTGCGATACTGCCGGGATGTTCGAGGGCGACAGTCGGGCTTTTGGCGACGAGCGCTATTTCACGCGTCTCGCCGCCGCCTTCGTGCGCGGCAAGTTGAGCCGCCTTGAGCCTCAGCTCGCAGACGACGATGTCATCGCGGAAGGGCTCGCCGCCGGCCTGCGGCTGCACAAGTTCAAGCGCAACACCGAGCTGCCCCGCGTCCGAACAGTGCTGGGCGTGCTCCGCGGCCTCGCCCCCGCGAGCCTGTTAGACGTTGGCAGCGGACGCGGCACCTTCCTCTGGCCGCTACTCGACGCGTTCCCCAACCTGCCCGTGACATCTCTGGACATCAACCCCGTGCGGGTCGCAGACATCGCGGCCGTCTCCCTCGGCGGTGTCCCGAACCTGCGCGCGCTGCAAATGAGCGTCGAAGAGATGGGGATTGAGGATAAACACGCCGAGGTGGTGACGGCGCTCGAAGTGTTCGAGCATCTGGACTCGCCGCGCAAGGCGGCCTCCGAGGCGGTGCGCGTGGCCGGCAGATACGTCATCGCCTCGGTGCCTTCGAAGGAGGACGACAACCCTGAACACATACACCTCTTCGACGCACGCGGCCTCGAAGCGCTATTCCTCGACGCGGGCGCACGCGGCGTGAAGGTCGAGTACGTCTTGGGCCACATGATCGCCGTGGTCAAGGTGTGAGGGGCGATGAACCGGCTCTACAAATATCCGCGCACGCCGCACCTCACCGGCTCGCGCCTTCAGCCCGGCGACGAAGACTTGCAGGTCGTCTCGTTAGACGACCTCGCGGGGCGTCGTATCGTGATAGAGGAGAAGCTCGACGGCGCCAACTCCGCCGTCAGCTTCGGCGACGACGGCCGCCTGCTGCTCCAGAGCCGCGGGCACTTCCTCGACGGCGGGCCGCGCGAGCGGCACTTCGGGCTGTTGAAGGCGTGGGCCGGCTCGGCGCAACGCGAGTTGTGGGACGTGCTCGGCGGCCGCTACGTTATGTACGGCGAATGGCTCTACGCCAAGCACACGATATTTTACGACGCGCTGCCGCACTACTTCTTCGAGTTCGACGTGCTCGACAAGGAGACAGAACAGTTCCTTTCGACGGACGCGCGGCGGGAGTTGTTGAGCCGCGCACCCGTCACACACGCGCCCGTGCTCTACGCGGGCGAGGCTCGTGCGGCGGGACGGCTCGAATCGTTCATCGGGCCCTCCGCCTTCCAGTCGGGCGAATGGCGCGGCGCGCTCGTCGCGGCCTGCGAGTCGCGCGGGCTGGACGCCGCGCGCGCCCTGCGCGAGACGGATGCGTCGGGCCTGTTGGAGGGTCTCTACATCAAGGCCGAGGTGGGCGGGCGCGTGACCGAGAGGTTCAAGTTCGTGCGCGGGAGCTTCCAACAGGCCGTGGAGGATTCGGGCGACCACTGGCTGAACCGGCCGGTCATCCCAAACAGACTGCGCGAAGGCGTTGACCTCTTCGCGCCACAGTTATGAGCGAGCAGTTCCGATGGTGCCCTTCGCCGCCCTCCTACAGCATCGACTGGGGGCGCATCGAGCAGGAGTTCCCGCAGGTCGTGCGGATGGCGGGCTGCCCGCAGGACGCGGTTCACCACGCCGAGGGCGACGTGCTCGTTCACACGCGGATGGTGGTCGAGGCCCTGACCAACATCCCCGCGTGGCGGGCGCTGCCGCAGAACGAGCGCGAAGTCGTCTTCACCGCGGCGCTGCTGCACGACGTGGCCAAGCCCGACTGCACGCGGGTCGAAGGCGACGGCCGCATCACCAGCCGCGGCCACTCCAAGCGCGGCGCCATCACGGCGCGCGCTTTGCTCTGGAGCCTGGGCGTGGCGTTGGAGGCGCGCGAGCAGGTCGCGAGCCTCATCAAGTTCCACCAGATACCCTTCTTCCTCATCGACAAGCCGGACGGGCGCCGGACGCTGTACGAGGTCAGCCAGTCGGCGCGCTGCGACCTGCTGGCGCTCGTCGCCGAGGCGGACGCGCGCGGCCGCGTCTGCGACGACTCGCGGCGTCTGCTCGACAACGTCTCTCTGTTCACGCAGTACGCGGAGGAGCACGACTGCCTGAGTCGGCCGAGGCAGTTCCCGAACGACCACAGCCGCTTCCTCTACTTCCGCAAGGAGGGGCGCGACCCGGACTATGCGGCGTTCGACGACACGGTCTGCGAGGTCGTCATGATGTCGGGGCTACCCGGGGCGGGCAAAGACTTCTGGGTGGTTGAGAACCTCGCGGACTGGCCCGCCGTCTCGCTCGACGCGCTGCGCCGCGAGATGAAGGTCGCGCCGACTGATAATCAGGGGCCGGTGGTGTCGAGGGCGAGGGAGGCGGCGCGCGAGCACCTGCGGCGCAGGCGCTCGTTCGTCTGGAACGCCACCAACATCAGCCGCCAGATTCGTGAACTGTCCATCAACCTGTTCGCCGCCTACAACGCGCGCGTACGCATCGTCTACGTCGAGGCCCCGGAGGCCCGCCTGTACGCGCAGAACCGCGAGCGCGCCGACTCGGTGCCGGCGGAGGTGATTCGCAAACTCACCGCGCGCTGGGAGGTGCCCGACCTGACCGAAGCACATCGCGTCGAATGGGTCGAAGGCTCGCCCGGTGCGGCACAGTTGTTAACGTTCTGAAATATGGTTCAGACCGGTGCGACGCCGTTACGGTCAGAACCACCCGCGGTAGCGGGTGGTTCTGACCTGTTCCACGGCGGTCGCACCCGCCATCACCCCGCAATGA
>DAIRFV010000175.1:0-12302 GCA_036794905.1 Pyrinomonadaceae bacterium
TCGGAGATGCCGGCCATGTGCTGGCTCGCGCCGGTGATGGCGACGGCGAGGTAGAGTTCCGGGGTCACCTTCTTACCGGTCTGGCCGACCTGCCACGTCGGCGGCACCCAGCCCGCGTCGCACGCGGCGCGCGAGGCCGCGAGTTGCGCGCCGAGCAGTTCCGCGAGCGGGCGCAGCTCCGTCTCGAACGGCTCGGGGCCGCCGATGCCGCGCCCGCCCGAGACGATCACGCGCGCCTCTTCGAGCCGCGTCTCGCCGCCCGCCTCGCGCCTGCGCTCGACGACGCGCGTGCGCGCGTCCCTCTGAACGTCGAGCGCGGCGCGCGCCGTCTCGCCCGCCGCCTCGCGCGGCGCCGCGGGCGCGAACGAGCGAGCGCGCAGCCACACGACCGCCGGCACGCGCTTCAACGCCAGAACCGCGTGCGCCTTGCCGCCGTAGACCTGCCGGCCGACGCGAATCGTATTGCCCTCAACACTCACCTCGACGCCGTCACCCGCCGCGCTCCCGCCCAGGCGGTGCGCCAGCCGCGGCGCAAGCTCCTGACTGTAAGTGTCGTTCCCGAGCAGCACGGCGCGCGGCTGCAACTCCCCGCAGACCTGCGCGAGCGCCGACAGGTAAGTCTCCGGCTGATACTCGCCCAGCTCCGCCTGATCTGCCACGACCACGGCGTCCGCGACCCGCGCGACCTCGGCGGCGACCGCCCCCGCCCCTTCGCCCAACACCACGGCGCGCAGGCCCACGCCCGACGCCTCCGCCAGACGCCGCCCCGCGCCCGCCAACCCCTGCGCGCCCTTATCGAATCCGTTCGCCGCGAAAAGTATGATGAGAACGTCGTTCATGATTTGAAGTAGTCAGTAGTCAGCAGAAAAAACATCTGCGGTCGGACAGTCGGCCGGTCATCATCAGACTCCTCGCAGCGGAGCCTTCTGACTACTGTCTACTGTCTACTGCCTCAATGATACGCCGCGCGAAGGCTTCGACCTTCTCGTCGAGCGTGTCGCCGGGGACGAAGTCGCAGCGCGTCTCCTTCTGCGGGACGAAGAGTTCGGCCACTTCGTAGTAGTCGTTGCCGCCGGCCGCGAGGCCGAGGTCGGTGAGCGTGAACTTCGTGAGCGGCTGGCGGTAGGACATCATCACGTCGCGCACCTTCGGGATGCGCGGGACGTTGTGCTCGTCGTTCGTCACCGTGACGACGACCGGCGGCGTCGCTTCGAAGAGCTCCCACCCGGAATCCGTCTGCCGCTTCAGACGCAGCACGCCGCCGCCGATTTCCACCGCGTCCACGAAGGAGACGCAGGGCAGCCCCAGCTCTTCGGCGAGCAGCCCGCCGGTCTGACCCGCCCCCCAGTCGCCGGCCTCGCGCCCCGTCATGATGAGGTCGAACGCGCCGAGCCGGCGCACGGCCGCCGCCAGCACGCGCGCCACCGCGAGCGGGTCGGGCGCCCCCTCGCCCTCGTTCGAGACGAGCGCGGCGGCGTCGGCCTTCATCGCCAGAGCCTTCCGCAAAGAGTCCTCCGCGGTCGGCCGCCCGTACGAGAGCACGGTTATCTTCGCGTCGCCCGCGCGCTCGCGCAGTTGCAGCGCCGTCTCCAGCGCGTTCTCGCAGAAGATGTTCGTCACCAGATTCGCAGAGCCCTGCTCGGCCTCGCGCCTGACCGGGTCAACCCGGAAGTCGCGCGCCGGCACCTCCGGGTCGAGAATCTGCTTGAGACAGACGAGGATGTTCATGGGTGAAGTAGTCAGTAGTCAGTAGTCAGTAGAAAAGCATTCGTCAGTCGAGTCGTCAGGGTGTCAGCGTCAACGCTCGTAAGCGGAGCCTACTGACTACTGTCTACTGACTACTGCTCTCAGTCTCCCCGGCCGGAGCAGCCCGTGCAGTGCGATCCTGACGATCTGCTCGGCGGCCTGCTCTTCGTCGAGCGCGCCGCCCTGGCGGAACCAGCGCGAGAGCCAGTTAATCATCCCGAGCAGGCTGAAGGTGGCGGCCGTCGTGTCCACGTCCTGCAACTTCCCCGCGGCCTTCAGCTCGTCGAGCGTGCCGCGCAGGAAGTCGAAGTAGGCGCGCTTGCGCTGCGTGATCTTGCGCTGCTGCGCGGGCGTGAGCGCCGTCACCTCGTCCACGAGGATGGTGATGGCGCCCTGGCCGCGCGTGACGAGGCGCGCGTGCGCGTCCACGATGAAGCGCAGGCGCGCGGCCGGGTCGCCGAGGGCTTTGGCGGGCGCGGCCACCTCCTCGTCCAGCTCCCACAGCCCGAAGTTCATGATGTCGAAGAGCAGTTCCTTCTTGCCGTTGATGTAGTGGTAGAGCCCGGCCTTCGTCATCCCCAGGGCGTTGGCGATGTCGTTGACCGAGGTCGCGTCGTAGCCCTTGCGGAGGATGATCTGCGCGGCGGCGCGGTAGATTTCCGCCAGTCGCTCGTTGCTCGGGGCAGACTTTTTCTGTGCTCTCATCGTAGGGTGTGCGCGGGCTGAACCGTCGGGCTTGTGCGCCAAAGGTTTGGGTGTTATTTTACCGACCGGCCGGTCGGTAGTTATACCCCGAACCCCGCCGGAGCGTCAACCGAGAACGTTGTCGGCGCCCGGACTCCGACGAAAGGAACGCCCCCATGTCAGCACCCACGGACGTGCGCGCGCCGGGCGCGGGCGCCGCCTTCCTCCGGACAGACGCCTCGCCCGGAGAGGTCTTCACCCGCGAAGACTTGAGCCCCGCGCAGCAGATGTTCGGCCGCATCGCCGAGGACTTCATGCGCGCCGAAGTGCTGCCGCGCGACGCCGAGATTCACGCGAAGGACTGGGCTCTGACGAGAGAGCTTTTACGGAAGGCGGCCGACCTCGACCTCCTGCGCGTGGACATCCCCGAGGCTTACGGCGGGCTCGGGCTCGACAAGGTGAGTTCGGCCTTCGTCGGCGAGAAGATCGGCGTCGTGCCCTCTTTCGCGGGCTCGCTCGGCGCGCACACCGGGATCGGGACGCTGCCGCTCGTCTACTTCGGCACGGAGGGGCAGAAGGCGCGCTACCTGCCGCGGCTCGCGAGCGGCGAGTGGGTCGCCGCCTACGCCCTGACCGAGCCCGGCTCCGGCTCCGACGCGCGCGCCGCGCGGACGCGTGCGACGCTCGGCGAGGACGGCACTCACTACCTCCTCAACGGGCAGAAGATGTGGATCACCAACGGCGGCTTCGCAGACCTCTTCACCATCTTCGCGCAGGTCGGCGGCGACGGGTTCACGGCCTTCGTCGTCGAGCGCGGGATGGGGGTGTTGAGCGGGCGCGAGGAGCCGAAGCTCGGCCTCGACGGCTCTTCGACGACGGCGCTCATCTTGGAGAACGTCCGCGTGCCCGTCGAGAACGTTTTGGGCAGAGTCGGCGAGGGGCACCGCGTCGCCTTCAACGTCCTCAACCTCGGGCGGCTCAAGCTCGGCACGCGCAACATCGGCGGGGCGAAGCAGGCGCTGACGCGCGCGGCCAACTACGCCGCCGAGCGGCGGCAGTTCGGCCGCGCGATTGCGGAGTTCGGGATGATTAAGCAGAAGCTCGGCGAGATGGCCGTCCGCTGCTACGTCGGCGACGCGGTCGTCTACCGCACGCTCGGCGACGTTGACCGCGCGCTCGCAGCCGTGCCCGCCGAAGACTCCGGGCAGGTTCTGAAGGTCATCGAGAGCTTCGCCGTCGAGTGCTCCATCAACAAGGTCTGGACGAGCGAGGCGCTGGCCTACGTCGTGGACGAGGCGTTGCAGACCTACGGCGGCTACGGCTATTCAAAGGAGTACCCGGCCGAGCGCGCCTACCGCGACGCGCGCATCACGCGCATCTACGAGGGCACGAACGAGATCAACCGCCTCATCATCCCCACGAGACTTTTAAAGCACGAAGCCACGCGCCAACTCTTCGACGGCGACACCGCGCGCCGTGCGCTCGACGAGGCGGACGCTCACACAGCAACACTTCTGTCCACCCCGCTCCCGGCCGAACGCGACCTGCTCGCGCGCGCCAGGCGGCTCGTAGTCTTCACGCTCGGGCTGGCGAAGGAGACTTACGGCGAACGCCTGACGGAGGAGCAGGAAGTGCTCGGCCACGTCGCGGACATCACCGCGGAGGTGTACGCGCTGGAGAGCGCGCTGCTGCGCACGGAGAAACTCTGCGCCGCGCGCGGGCGTTCGGCGGCGGCCGTCCCAATAGACATCGCGCGCGTCTACGCGTCGGACGCGGCCGACCGCATGGAGCACTCCGCCAAGCAGGTCGTGGCCGCGCTCGCGGACGGCGAAGACTGCGCGCGACTCCTCGAAGGGGTGCGCAGGCTCGCGCGCCACGCGCCGCCCAACAGCGTCGCCGCGCGCCGCCGCATCGCCGACGCCGTGCTACGCGCCGGTCGTTATCATCTCTGAAGCTGTATTCACTTGAGTGTGGAGAAGGTACAATTAACCACGGAGGCAGAGGGACACGGCTCGTTGACTGATGTCTTTAAGCCGTGCCTCCGTGGTTAATCCTTCTTGACTATCTCTCAACTTAACAAAGCAGTAAGCTGAGTCGCCATGCCTTCCCGAACCTACCCGCCGGGGCCGAAGGGGGCCGTGCCCGGCCTGACGTTCCTCTCGTTCACGCGCGACCCGCTCGGCTTTCTGTCGGGCGCGGCGCGCGAGTACGGCGACGTGGTGCACTTCGCGGGGGGCACGCAGCACTTCTACCTGCTCAACCATCCAGACCACGTCAGGGACGTGCTCGTCACGCACAACGCGAGCTTCATGAAGGGGCGCGGGCTCCAGCGCGCGAAGCGTCTGCTCGGCGAGGGCTTGCTGACGAGCGAGCCGCCGCTCCACCGCCGCCAGCGGCGTCTGGCGCAGCCCGCTTTTCATAAACAGCGCGTCAACGCTTACGCGTCGCTGATGGTGGACTACACCCTGCGGCTTGAGCGCGAGCGCTGGGAGGACGGGCGCACGTTCGACGCGGCGCAGGAGATGATGCACCTGACGCTGGCCGTCGTCGGCAAGACTCTGTTCGGGACGGAGACGGAGGCCGAGGCCGAGGAGGTGCGCGAGGCGCTGTCGGCCTCGATTGTCTCGTTCGCGCGCTTCATGATGCCGTTCGCGGAGTTCCTCAGTCGCCTGCCGCTCCCGGCCAACCGCCGCTTCAAGGAGTCGCGCGCGCGGCTCGACCGCATCATCTACCGCATCATCGAGGAGCGGCGCGCGAGCGGCGAAGACCGCGGCGACCTCCTCTCGATGCTCCTCAAGGCGCAGGACGAGGAGGGCGACGGCACCGGGATGTCTGACGAGCAGTTGCGCGACGAGGCGATGACGATCTTCCTCGCCGGCCACGAGACGACCGCCAACGCGCTCGCGTGGACGTGGTACCTGCTCTCTCAAAATCCGGAGGCCGAGGCGCGTCTGCACGCGGAGCTTGAAGAGGCCCTGTCCGGCCGTCCGCCCACGGCCGAAGACCTGCCGCGGCTGCGCTACACGGAGATGGTGCTGGCCGAGGCGATGCGCCTCTACCCGCCCGCGTGGATACTCGGGCGGCGCGCGCTCGAAGCGTACGAGGTCGGCGGCTACAACATTCCGCGCGGCTCGCTCGTCATCCTGAGCCCGTACGTCATGCACCGCGACCCGCGCTTCTACCCCGAGCCCGAGCGCTTCGACCCCGAGCGCTGGACGCCGGAGGCCAGGGCCGCGCGCCCGCAGTTCTCATACTTCCCCTTCGGCGGCGGGCCGCGCCGCTGCATCGGCGAGGGCTTCGCGTGGATGGAGATGGTCCTCGTCGTCGCGACGCTGGCGCAGAGGTGGCGGCTGCGGCTCGCGCCGGGGCAGCGCATAGAGCCGCAGACCGGCGTCACGCTCCGCCCGCGGCGCGGCGTGCTGATGACGCCCGAACGGCGCGAAGGCAGTTTCAGTCTGAGCGCGGGGGGGCCGGTTTGAGCAACGTCTATTTCATACGTCACGGGCAGGCGGGCACGCGCGAGTCGTACGACTCTCTGTCCGAGTTGGGCGTGCGGCAGGCGCGTCTGCTCGGCGAGTATCTCGTCGCGCAGGGGATCGAGTTCGCCGCCGCGTACGCGGGCGGGCTCCTGCGCCAGCAGCGGACGGCCGCGGGCGTCACGGCCGCTTACGCCGAAGCCGGGCTCGCCTTCCCCGAGCCCTCCATCGACGCGGGCTGGGACGAGTTCGACTTCCACCACGTCTACAAGGAGATCGCGCCGCTGATGTGCGAGGACGACGCGGAGTTCCGGCGCGAGCATGAGGAGATGGTCGCCGAGGCGAGCGCAAAGGCCGGCGACCACGCGGCCGACGTGCACAGGATTTGGCGCGCGTCGGACACGAAAGTCATGAACGCGTGGGTCGCCGGGCGCTACCCGTACGCGGGCGAGTCTTGGGAACAGTTCATCGAGCGCGTCGCGGCCTGCCGCCCCGGCGCGGGAGATGCAGGGGAACAGCCGCGCAAGAACGTGGCCGTCTTCACCTCGGCCGTGCCGACGGCCATCTGGACGGCGCGCGCGCTCGAAGCATCCAACGTCCACATCCCGCGCCTCGCGGCCGTCCTGCTCAACACCTCCTACACCGTCCTCCAACTGCGCGAGGCAGAGTCGCTGCTCATCACCTTCAACGCCGTCCCGCACATCCACTCGACTGAGTTAAGGACGCGACGATGAAGGGGAGTAGACAGTAGTCAGTAGTCAGTAGAAAAGAGAGACGGCGCGTCTCGGCCTTCAAACCGGACGCGCCGCTTTGTCTTCCTACTGGCTACTGTCTACTGGTTACTCCTTCTGCGCCTGCGCCCAGCGTTCGAGGAGGCGGCGGCGGTTCTCAAGCTTCTTGTCGATGTCGGGGATTTTCAAGACGAGCCGTTCGAGGTTCGCCATGTAGTCGGGCTCGCCCATGATCTCGCGCACCTCGGCGAGGAAGGGCTGGAGCTTGGCGTAGACGACGACGTGCTCCGAGTTGCCTTCGAGGAAGAGGCGCTCGTCGATGCCGCCGTTGTTGACGAACGAGGCCGCCGACTCCCAGTGCGACGCGACCATGCGGTAGAAGGCGCTCTGCCGCTGTCCGCTCAGCATCAGCCGCACGACCTCTTTGCCCGAGCGCGGCGCGAACTCCGTCAAGAACCACGCGCGCGCCTCGCGCATCAGCGCCTCGCCCCTGATCTCGTACAGCTTCAGGATCGCCAGCACGTCCAAAGGCTTCGTCTCCACGTTCGTCAACGCCTCCTCCGCTCTATCTGTTGAAACCGTCGGCCGCCGTGGCGACCTTCAAAGCCGCGGCGCCGTCCTTCGACTGCCCCGCCAAAAGTTTCCGGCAGAGCTTGAGATTGCTGGCGGCCTCCTCGAAGGGCACGTCCGACTTGCTCACCGCGGCCGCGAACTCGCGCTCGGCCTCGGCCAGGCGCCCCGCGCGCGCGAGCATCACCCCGAGGTTGTTGTGGCTCGCCGGAAACTTCCCCTCCGCGCGACTGATGGCCGCCCGGAAGTGTTCGGCCGCCCGCGCGTCGTCGCCCGCGCGCGCCGCGAGCATCCCGAGCTTGTAGAGCGCGGGCGCGTAGCCGGCGGCGGCGGCGTGTTCGTAAGTCTCTTTCGCCTCCGACACCTGCTTCAACTCTTCGAGCGCGACGCCGAGCGCGTACGAAGCCTTCGGGTAACGCCCGCCGCGCGCCTCGACGGCCCGGCGGTACGCGCGCGCGGCCTCCTCGGTCTGCCACAGCTCGAACCGGCACACGCCGATGTTGTAGAGCGCCTGCGCGTAGGCCTCGCCGTCGGCGCGCGTCACGCGCTCGTACTCGGCGATGGCCGCCTTGTACTCGCCGCGCGCGTAACGCTCGTTGCCGCGCGTGATGATCTCCTGACCGCGCCCGCCCGCCACCTGCGCCGCCGCGCCCGCGCCCAACCAGGTCAGCAGCAACAGCGCCGGGAACAGTCTCAACAGCAACCTCTTCATCACTTCGTCTCCTCCCCGTCGGATTAACTGACGGGGTGAGCTTAAGCTTTGAAGAGCCCGCGGGTCTTTCCCGTTATTGCCGGCGCTTGCACAATCTTGCTGTTCGTTCTCAGGCGCGAGACATCATCAGCCGGTACGACTGCGGCGTCGTGCCCGTCAGGCGCCGGAAGAGGCGCGTGAAGTGGCTCTGGTGGCTGAAGCCTGTGCGCAGGCCGACCTCCGCGAGCGGCAACCGGCTCTCGGCGAGCAGGGACTTCGCGCGCTCGACCCTGAAGCGAATCAAGTGTTGATGCGGGGTCGTGCCCGTCGCGCGCTTGAACTCGCGCGCGAAGTGGAAGGTGCTCATCGCGGCCTCGGTCGCGAGGTCTTCGAGACTCAGGTCGCGCTCGTGGTTCTCGGCGATGTAGGAGAGCACGCGGCGCAGGCGCCCGCCCGAGAGCCCGCCCCTGAAGCCGCCCGCCCCGGCGCCCGCGGCCGTGTAGTTCCGCAGCACGTGGACGGCCAGCACGTTCGCCAGAGACTCCGCGTAGAGCCGCGCCCCCGGCGCCTCCGAATCCATCTCGCCCAGCAGCGCCATCCCGACGCGGCTCACGAGGGGGTCGCGCGCGTTGCTGCGCGCGACGACCTCGAAGCGCGACCCGGGGTCGGCCTCCCACGCCGCGCGCTCGACCAGCGCCGGGTCGAGGTAGATGCCGAGACATTCCGTGTCGCCCCCGACGCGCGTCGAGAAGGGCTCGCCCGAAGGGATGAGGCAGACGCCGCCGCGCGCACGCGCCGCCGCGCGCAAGCCCCCGGCCGTGCGCATCTCGCCGCTGCACCCGCTCAGCGAGAGCAGCAGCAGGTGATCCCTGTGCGCGTGCTCCGGCAGCTCGCCCGCGCGCAGGCGGTAGTGCTCGACGCGCACGGGGCCCCACGCGGCCCCGCGCTTCTCGACGAACATCGGCGGGAGGTGAACGTCTCTTGTGCTCATGTGCGTGCCTTGCCTCGCGCGGCGCGCGGCCGTCGCGGCTTCGACTGTTTGAGCGGGGGCAGGAGCGGGAGGCCGTCCTTCGTCGCGAGGCGGCGCAGCCGCTCGACCATCGCGGCGCGCGCGCGCGCGAACGCCTGCCGGTCGCCGTGGAGCTGGTAGGCCCAGTTCGCGCCCATCTCCAAAGCGTTCAGCTCGAAGGCGAGCTGCGCGGGCTCGGCCGCCGGGTCGAGCTGCCCCTCGGCCTGCGCCTCCGCCACCGAGCGGCCGAGCACGGCCAGCCACTCCTTCATGATCGCGGCGACGCGGTCGCGCACGGCGCCGGGGCGCCCGTCGAACTCGGCCGCCGCCGCCGCGAAGAAGCAGCCGCCGCGGAAGACCTCGCGCCTGACGTGTTCGAGCCACACGTCGCACAGGCCCCAGAGGCGCGCGACCCCCTTCGGCGCCTCGAAGGCCGGGCGGACGACCTCGCGGACGAAGATGTCGCGCGCGGCCTCGACCGTGGCGAGCTGCAACTCCTCCTTCGACCCGAAGTGCGCGAAGAGCCCGCTCTTGCTCATCGACAGCTCCGCGGCGAGCCGCCCGATGGTCAGACCTTCGAGCCCCTCCGCGGAGGCGATGTCCACGGCGGCCTCCAGGATCGCCTGCCGCGTCCGCTCGCCGTGCGCCCTGCGCGCCCGCGCCGGGGCCCTCTCCGCCCGCGCGCCCGCCGATTTATCCGGAACTGTCATCGCGCGCAATATAGCACGAACGTTCGTTTTGGAGAAGGGAATTTTGCCCCCTTTCTGACACCAGCCGCGCGGGTGGCGCCGCGCCGGCGTTGAGCCACGGGGACGCGGGGGCACGGCTTGAAGTCTTATGTCTTCGAAGCCGTGCCCCCGCGTCCCCGTGATGAATCCTTACGTCAGTATGACTGCTGACCGCCGGCTTCGATGACGAGCGTCGCCGGGGGCAGACCTTGCGTCGTGGCCCGGAGAATTATCCGGCCCGGCTGTTTACCCGACTTGACGACGACCAGTGCCCTCCCCTGCCAGGTCTTGCGCTGCGGCTGCTGGTAGCTCTCGGTGCTGACGGGGTTGGCGTTCCCGACGCCGACGAGGGTGCCGGGGCCTTCGACGTTGAACCTGACGAGGTTCTCGGCCCTCGGGTGGCGCACGCCGCGCGCGTCCACGACTTCGACGGTGACGTAGCTCAAGTCCTGCCCGTCGGCCCGCACGCGCGGGCGGTCGGCCGTGAGCTTGAGGCGCGCGGGCTCGGCGGCCGTGCGCAGTTCGGCGTGGGCGGCGGCCGTGCGCGGCGTCTTCCCGTAGCCGACCGCCTTCAAAGTGCCCGGCCGGTAGGGCACGCTCCAGGTCGCGGTGAACTGGTTGGAGCGGTTCGTGTCTTTACGTCCCAACGACTTCCCGTTCAAAAACAGCTCGACCTCCGCGCACGACGAGTACACGTCAACGTCGAGCGGCCGGCCCTCGTAACCCTTCCAGTTCCAGTCGGCCAGAACGTCGTGCCAGTGCCACTTCGACCAGGACTGCCGCTTCGGGTTCGGCTCGAACGTGGGGCGGGGCGCGCGCACGAAGAGCGAGAGCTGGTTCTCCTTCCAGAGCGCGTCGCGGTAGAAGGACTGCGGGCGCTTCCAGCCGCAGATGTCTATGTCGCCGCAGTAGGCGAGGTTCCAGGGGTAGAAGTTCGACTCCTGCCAGTAGCCGCGCCAGCCGATGGACGCCTCGCCGATGTAGTCGAAGGCCGTCCAGACGAAGTCGCCGACGACATAACTGTGGTCGAGCACGTTCATCCACGCGTCGAACGCTTCGAGCGGGTAGGACTCCGCGCCGTACATGATGCGCCCGGGGACGCGCGCGTGGTCTAACTCGTAGAGGCTCTTCTTCAGGTGGTCGCCGCCGGCCGCGTAGTTGTAGCCACTGATGTCGAGCGTGGCGAAGTAAGGGTCTTTGTCCTCGCGCAGCTCGTTGACGGCCGACGTGACGGGGCGCGTCGGCTCAAGTTTCCTGATGTGGTCGGCGAGCGTCTTCGACAGGCGCGCGACCTCGGGGCGGTGCCGGTTGGGAATCTCGTTGCCGGTGCTCCACATGATGATGGAGGGGTGGTTGCGGTCGCGCGCGAGCATGCTCTCGATGTCGCGCTGCCACCACTCGTCGAAGAAGAGGTGGTAGTCGTGCGGGTTCTTCCCCTCGCGCCAGGTGTCGAACGCCTCGTCGATGACGAGCATGCCGAGACGGTCGCAGGCGTCGAGGAAGGCCGGCGACGGCGGGTTGTGCGACATCCGCAGCGCGTTGTAGCCGGCGGCCTTCAAAAGCTCGACGCGGCGCTCCTCGGCGCGGTCGTAGGCGCGTGCGCCCAAAGGGCCGTTGTCGTGGTGGAGGCAGCCGCCCTTGAGCTTGAGCGTCCGGCCGTTCAGGCGGAAGCCGTGCGTCACGTCGAAGGAGATGGTGCGGACGCCGAAGCGCGTCTCGACGCGGTCGGTCAACTGCCGCTCGCGGTAGACCTCGGAAACGGCCGTGTAGAGCGCTGGCGTGTCGGGCGACCAGAGCGCGGGCGAACGGACGGTCGCGTTCTGCTCGAACTCGTACGAGCCTTGGGCCTCGACGTTGTGATCGTCTTCCTCACGCGCCACCTCCGCGCCCGCGGGATTCAGGATGCGCGTGACCAGTCTGACGCGCGCCGCGGCGTCGGACTCGTTCTGCACCTTCGTCTTCAGGTTAACTTTGGCCGACGAAGAGGTGACCTCGGGCGTGGTGACGTAGGTGCCCCACTGCGCGACGTGCAGGGGGTCGAGCGTCTTCAGCCAGACGTGGCGGTACAGCCCTGAGCCCGAGTACCAGCGGCTGTTCTCGCCCTCGTTCTTCACCTTGACGGCGAGGACGTTCCGGCCGCCGAAGTTGACCTTGTCGGTCAGGTCGAACCAGAAGCTCGTGTAGCCGTACGGGTGGACGCCCGCGCGCCGGCCGTTCAGCCAGACCTCGGCGTTCATGTAGACGCCGTCGAACTGTACGAGGACGCGCCGGCCCCTCTGCGACCCGGGCACGTCGAAGGTCTTGCGATACCAGCCGGTGCCGCCCACGGTGAAGCCGCCGCTCACCTGGCTGACGGCCCAGGGGTCGAAGGGCGTGCCCTTGCCCGGCAGGTCTTCGATGCTCCAGTCGTGCGGCAGATCGAGATGGCGCCACTTGGAGTCGTCGAAGTCTGTGCCCTCGGCCCCCTGCGCGCCGCCGCGCTGGAAGCGCCAGCCGTCGTCGAACAGCACCACCTGCGCCCGCGCGCACGTCAGCGCGAGCAGGACGAACAGCAACGCGGCAGCGGCGCGTATCGCCATGAATGACTCCTTTAATGTAGCGGTCGGTACCAACCACGGTAGCGGGGGGGCATTGTACAACCATCGGTCGGCGGCGCGTCAACCTTTA
>DAIRFV010000018.1:0-46593 GCA_036794905.1 Pyrinomonadaceae bacterium
CCGACCCCTCGGCGGACGGCACGCGCTCCGAGACCTTCATCCTGATGGACTTCGCCCAGCGCCTCGTCCTCATCGGCGGAACCTCCTACGCGGGCGAGACGAAGAAGTCGGTCTTCACCATCCTCAACTACCTCCTGCCGCAGCGCGGCGTGATGTCCATGCACTGTTCGGCGAACGTCGGCGACCGCGGCGACGTGGCCGTCTTCTTCGGCCTCTCCGGGACGGGCAAGACGACTCTGTCGGCAGACCCCGAGCGCCGCCTCATCGGCGACGACGAGCACGGCTGGAGTGACGACGGCGTCTTCAACTTCGAGGGCGGCTGCTACGCCAAAGTCGTCAAGCTCTCCGCCGAGGCCGAGCCCGACATCTACCGCACGACGCGCATGTTCGGCACCGTCATGGAGAACGTCGTCTTCGACCCCGCGACGCGCGTGCCCGACCTCGACGACGCCTCGCGCACCGAGAACACGCGCGCGGCTTATCCTCTGACGAGCATCCCGAACA
Source organism: Pyrinomonadaceae bacterium (assembly GCA_036794905.1). Classification (GTDB taxonomy): domain Bacteria; phylum Acidobacteriota; class Blastocatellia; order Pyrinomonadales; family Pyrinomonadaceae; genus QHXN01. Next base: position 505 of record DAIRFV010000018.1, read on the forward strand.
TCGTGCCCGAGGGCTACGGCGGCCACCCGTCGAACATCATCATGCTGACGGCCGACGCCTTCGGCGTGCTCCCGCCCGTGGCGAAGCTCACGCCCGAGCAGGCGATGTACCACTTCCTCTCCGGCTACACGGCGAAGGTCGCGGGCACCGAGCGCGGCGTGACCGAGCCGCAGGCGACGTTTTCGACCTGCTTCGGCGCGCCCTTCATGGTCTTGCACCCGGGCGTCTACGCAGACCTGCTGGGGAAGAAGATTCAGGAGCACAAGGCCGTCTGCTGGCTCGTCAACACGGGCTGGTCGGGCGGACCTTACGGCGAGGGGCAGCGCATGAAGATCAAGTTCACGCGCGCCATGATCCGCGCCATCCTCAACGGCTCGCTCGCGCAGGTCGAGACGCGACCCGACCCCGTCTTCGGCGTCCACGTCCCCACCTCCTGCCCCGACGTGCCTTCCGAAGTCCTTGAGCCGCGCGGCACATGGAAGGACGCCGCCGGCTACGACGAGAAGGCGAAAGACCTCGCCCGCCGCTTCAACGAAAACTTCAAGAAGTACGAGGCCGGCGTCTCTGCGGAAGTGCGCGCCGCCGCGCCGAAGGGCGACTGAGATTCGTAGATACACGAGGAAGGGGCGGCCACTCGTAAAAGTGGCCGCCCCTTTTTTCGTCATGAATCGTGAACGTCTCTAGAACCTGTAGCCGAAGCCGACGCTGAACTGAAAGTTATGCGTGGTGTCGCTGACAGCGGTCGAACTCCCGAGGAGGCCGCGCGTCGTGTTGCGTATGCGGACGATGGTGTCGCCCGCGTCGAAGCGGACGATGGCGCGCGGGGACGGGTAGAGTTCGAGGACCCCGCCTGCGTCGAGGGCGAAGTTGTTGTGGCTGGGGCGACAGGTCTGGCCGAGGCCGTTGCTGTTACAGTTGAAGCCCGACGTGACCTCGCCGATGAACATCACGCCCGGCCGCGCCTTGGCGAAGAGGCCGACGTAGCGCGAGCGCGCGCCGGCCCGGATGCCGGCGAAAGCCTGCGTCTTCTGCCCGAACTGCCGGTTGCCGAGGTGCGTCTCGGGGAAGAAGCTGAACTCTGTGTCGAGCGCGAGATGCTTGTTGAAATTGTAGCCGAAGCGGCCGCCGAGGCCGTTGACGGTCTCGCCGAAGCCTTCGAGATTGACGCCCGTGTATAGGACGCCGACCTCGGCTCTGTGCGCGTCAACGTCCGGCGCGCCGCCCCCCTGCGCCCGCGCCGCCGCGGGCGAGAAGATTATCAGCGTGAGAGCCGCGAGAAAGATTTTCCGAATCATAGTGCCTCCGAAAAAAATCACGTTACTTAAGGACGCCTCCGCCTCCGTTACTTCAAGCGCCCGCCGCGGCCTGCCATCGCGGGGGCTTTTATGATTCGCTCCACTCGTCTTCGTCTTCGTCCGAGTCGTCGCGGTCGCGGCTCCTGCGCCGCGGGCCGTCGCCGGAGGCGCGCCCGTCCTTGATCTTCTTGACGATCTCTTTGCCCAGATACTCGGCGGCGAGGCGGCCGTTGACGGCGACGCACTTGCCGGTGGTGACGATGACGGAGGTGCGCCGGTCGGTGAGCGTGAAGATGTAGTTGAGCGCCGTCTTGTCCACGGTGAGGACGAGGTCGGCGGCCGCGGGGTCTGAGACCAGCATCAGACCCCAGTCGCGCAGCTCGTCGTACTTGCCGAGCTTGTATTCGAGGTACTTCTTCTCGACGTGCCGGCTCTCGGCGACATAGACGGTGCGCGCCTCGCGGATGAGCGAGCCGGGGCTCAGGTCTTCACGGCCGCGCGCCGTGCGCGTGCGCTGGCGCCGCGCGCCGGAGTCGTCCTGCGAGCCCGCGCTCCCGGTCTGACCTAAAACGGCGTGGCTGGCGAACGCGAAGAGGGCGACCGCCGTGAGCCACCCCAGAACCTCCACAACTCTCTTCATAAGGAGGAGCCTCCTGTCGTCTTTCTCTCGCCGCACCGGATAGTTTTCGATGTTCATAACTTCAACGTCCGGGCGCACACCGGGCAAGGTGCGTGCCGTCAAACTCCCCCGGGAAAATCGAAGGCCTGCGCGCCGACCGTCGCCACAGTCGCGCGGGGCGCCTGCGTCAGGTGAAATAAAATTACGACGCGGTTCGGCGGCGGCTCCGGGCCTTCTAAACTCTTGCCCGCGGTGAACGTATAAAAGACTCGCAAAGACTTTCGCAGTCGATTCTGGCAAGATAAGGGCGAGATGGCTGAGAGCAGGGACAGCAGGACTGTGGGCGCGCGGCGCGCGGAGGGCACGGCCACGCTCGGCACGGTGGTCGATACCGTCAGGCGCATCCTGCGCGCCGACACGGCCAGCATCGCCAGCTTCTCCGAGGCCGAGCGCACCGTCACGTGGCTGGCGACGAGCGGCTTTCGTAGCGTGCAGGCCGAAGGCGGAGAGATCGTCAACCCCCTGCGCGGCGAACTCGCCGAGCGCGCCGCCGCCTTCAACCGGGAGTCGGACGAGCCCATCTTCGAGGTGCACGGGCTGACCGGCGACCTGCCCCGGAGCGAGTTCCCGCTCCACAGCGCCGAGGGCGTGCGCGACCTCGCGATAGCGCGGCTGCGCGCGCGCGGCGAGAACTTAGGCATCCTCGCCGTCGGCTACCGCGAGCCCCACCGCTTCACCGCCGAGGAGCGTCAGCAGTTGGAAGGCCTGGCCGACATGGCCGCGCTCGCGCTCGACAACGCGCGGCTGCTCGACACGCTCGGCGCGGCGAAGCGCGTCTGGGAGCAGACCTTCGACGCCATCCCCGACGGCATCATCGTCCACGACGACCGGATGCGCGTCGTGCGCTGCAACATGGCCGCGGCCGAGGCGATGGGGCTGCACCCGTCGGACGTGGTCGGCATGTCCTGCGCCGAGGCGTTCGCGCGCCTGTTCGGCGAGCGCGCCGCCGCCTACCACATGCGCCCGGGCACGCCCCGCACGACCAGCTCCTTCGAGCTACAGGCCGAGGACGGCCGCCGCTACCTCGTCGCCGTCGCGCCGCTGTCGAGTCTGGAGCCCGAGGTCTGGAGTCCGGAGTCGGGACACGGCGACCCTCAACGACCGGGATTCCAGATCCCTTCTTCGTGGAGCGTGATTACCTGGAGCGATATCACGACGCTCGCCGAGGTGCAGGATCAGCTCGCGCGCTCGCGGCGCCTGGCGACCATCGGGCAACTCGCCGCGGGCGTCGCGCACGAAATCAACAACCCGCTCGCCGCCATCACCACCTGCGCCGAGGCGACGCTGCGCGACCTGAAGTCCGACCCCGCGACCGAACACGCCGCACGCGAGAGGCAGTGGGACTACTACCTCGAAGAGATCGTCAGGCAAGCTCTGCGCTGCAAGCAGATCACAAGGGGGTTGCTCGACCTCTCGCGCCAGAAGCGCCCGCGCCGCGACCCCGTAGACCTCAACCGCGTCGTCGCCCAGGCCGCGCAGCTCTTCGAGCACCGTGGGCGGGAGGAGGGCGGCGTCCGCGTCGAGGTCGCGGCCGACCCCTCGGTCGGCGAGGTCGCGACCGACGAGGCGATGGTGCGGCAGGTGCTGGACAACCTCCTGTCGAACGCGCTCGACGCGGCGGGCGCGGGCGGTGCGGTGCGCGTCTCGACGCTGCTCGACGGCCAGCGCGTGTGCGTCGAGGTCACGGACACCGGCCCCGGCATCCCGCCCGAGACGTTGGCGAGCATCTTCGACCCGTTCTTCACCACCAAAGACCCGGGCCGCGGCGCCGGCCTCGGCCTCGCCATCTCGCTCACGGCGGCCGAGGCCCTGGGGGGCGCGCTCACCGTCGAGTCCAAGCCCGGCGTGGGCAGCCGCTTCCGCCTCTGGCTCCCGAGGCGCACGCCGGAAAAACAGTGAGAACTTATTGGACAAGCGGCGCGCCGGAAATGTTAAGATGCGCTCCCGACTGACTTCTGCCTGCTTTTCACTTTCACTCGTCACTTATCACTGTCCTTATGAGCAGAAAAATTCGCGTGTTGGTCGTTGACGACGACGCCGTGCTGCGCAAACTCGTGTCCGACCAGGTCGCGCGCATGGGATTCGACTCGACCCCGGCCGCGTCGGGCGAGGAGGCGCTGCAGGCAATTGCCAGGAGCGACTTCGACGTGATGCTGCTGGACATACGGATGCCGGGGCTCTCGGGGCTCGACACCCTGCGCGAGGCGCGCAAGCTCGAAGACGCGCCCGAGGTCATCATGCTCACGGCCGACACGTCCTTGGGGACGGGCATCGAGGCGATGCGTCTCGGCGCCTACGACTATTTGACGAAGCCCGCCACCCTCGACGAGATCGAGGCCGTCATCCGCAAGGCCGACGAGAAGAGAAGGCTGGTCAGGCAGAACGCGAGTTTGAGGGACGCCGTCCGCCAGCCTTCGGAAGACGCGGCCGGCGCGCTCGTCTACAAGAGCAGGGCGATGGAGGGCCTCGTCGCCCTGGCCGAGACCGCCGCGCGCGCCGACTCGACGGTCGTCATCACCGGCGAGTCGGGCACGGGCAAGGACGTGCTCGCGCGCTTCCTCCACGCGCGCAGCCAGCGCTCGGACTCGCCGATGATCTCGGTCAACTGCGCGGCGCTGCCCGAGGCTCTCTTCGAGTCCGAGTTCTTCGGCCACGAGCGCGGCGCCTTCACCGGCGCCACCTCGACGAAGAGGGGGCTGATCGAGGCCGCCGACTCTTCGACGCTCTTCCTCGACGAGGTGGGCGAGATGCCCGCGCTGACGCAGGTGAAGCTTCTGCGCTTCCTCGAAGAGGGGCGCTTCCGCCGCGTCGGCTCGACGCGCGACCGCGAATCGGACGTGCGCGTCATCGCCGCCACCAACCGCAACCTCGCCGACGACGTGACGGCCGGCCGCTTCCGCGCAGACCTCTTCTACCGCCTCAACGTCATCTCGCTCCACGTCACGCCGCTGCGCCAACGCCGCGAGGACATCCCCGCCCTCACCGAACACTTCCTCACCCTCTTCCGCGAGCGCTTTCACCGCCCCGCGCTCGACCTCTCACAGGAGGCGCGCCAGCGCCTCTCGGCCTACGACTGGCCCGGCAACGTCCGCGAGCTGCGCAACGCCCTTGAGCGCGCCGCCGCCTTAGCCTCCGCCGACTCCGACATCATCGAGGCCGACCAACTCCTCCCCCCCGGCGCCTCGCACACCGCCGAAGGCGAGGCCGACGCCTCCGCCTCCACCCCCCTGACGCTCGACCAGCTCGAACGCCGACACATCCTCCGCGTCCTCGAAGAACAGGCCGGCAACCGCGAACGCGCCGCCGCCGTCCTCGGCATCTCCGCCCGCACCCTCTACCGCAAACTCCGCGAGTACGAGGGCTGACAAAACGTCAGTCCGCCTGACAGAATTGCAGCCTCGCCTGTCACAGGGCCCTCGTCCGCCCTCCGCCTGACCGCGCCCGTCATCGCCGTAAACAATAAGTCTGAAGCGCTTACGCCCTTTAGCTCAGAGTCCTGCGCGCGCGGTACGGTGGTTGTTAAAGCGTTCGGCGGGGCGGGGGTGTGTGTAGGCGCCTGACCCTTCGGAAGTTTCATTCGAGCAAAGGAATCAATCAGATGGCGCGCGTGATGATTTGCGACGACGACCGTGTGGCGGCCGAGCAGTTGGTGAGGGCGCTGCGCGCGGCCGGGCACGAGGCCGAAGCGTGTCGCCACACGATGGACGTGCTGCGTGCGGCCGCGCGCGGCGACTTCGACCTCATCGCGGTCGGGCTCGACATGGCCGGCTTCGGGCGCAGCGGGGCGGTCGCCGCGCTGGCCGAGTTGGCGCCGCGCACGTCGCTCATCGCCTTCCACGACCGGCCCTCCGAGATCATGCGGGCGCACACGCACGCGCGCCTCGCCGCCGTCCTGCCGCGCCCCGTCCGCGTCCGGGATTTCATGTACGCCGTCGCCTGCGCCCTCAAAGAGGAGGCTATGGCCGACCCCGCCTGAGACGGGGACTCTCACCCTGCTTCCTGCCCTACCGCACCTCGCTCTTTTAACCCGCGCCTGCACCGGCCGTAACCTACGCCGCCAGCCTCGCGCCTCAACCCAAGCAACCATCATCGGAGGAGAATTCAATGAACAGACTTAAGCACAGACGGGCCGCCGCCCTCGCCTGCCTCTCGCTCTGCGTCGTCGCCCTGGTCGGCGGCGCGGCCTTCGCGCAGCGGCAGCTCAAGGCCGCGGCCGCGGCCGTCCGGCCCGAGGTCAAGGTGGAGCTGGCCGGCTCGGTCGAGCGCGGCGGCGCCCGCCTCGCGCTCGACCAGGTCGAGCACGTCAAGCCCGGCGAAATTCTCGACTGGCAGATCGTCTCGTCGAACGAGGGGACGGGCGCGGCGCGCGACTACAAGGCGGTCGGCCACATCCCCGCCGGCACCGTGCTCGTCGCCGGCTCCGCTTCGGGCGAGAACGGGTCGCAGGTCACTTACTCCATCGACGGCGGCAAGACCTTCTCGACGCAGCCCGTCATCGAAGAGCGTCAGCCGGACGGCACCGTGAAGCAGGTGGCCGCCCCCGTCTCGATGTACACCGAGGTGCGCTACGAGTGGTCGGACGCGCTCGCCCCCGGCGGCAAGCTGTCGGCCTCATACAAGGTGCGCGTCAAGTGACCCAGGGAACCCGCGCGGCACGCTCGCGGCCGGACGAACTCTAGTCCTCCTCCGGCACCTACCTGAGCTGAGGCCGCCAAAACTCCCACCGACCACCGGAAGGAACTGAACGAAGATGAATAAGAGAAGAATATCCCCCACACGCCTGCGCGCACTCCCCGGGGTGCTGCTGGCCCTCGCCGCGCTGTGCCTGTCGGCCGCGCCCGCGCTGGGCCAGGCCACTACCGGCGGCACGCAGATCCAGAACCAGGCGTCGGCCACCTACTCCGACGGCACCAACAACTACTCGGTCAACTCGAACACCGTGACCGTCACGGTCGCCAACGTCGCGGGCCTGACCATCACGCCCGACGGCGGCTCGGTGCCGACGGTCGTCTCGGGTCAGACCAATGTTGACTTCACGTTCACCGTCACCAACTCGGGCAACTTCGCCACCCAGGTGAGCTTCCCCGCGGGCGGCGCCGCGGTCGTCCCCTCCGCCGGGCTCACCGTCACGCAGGCCGTCATCGACGTGAACGGCAACGGCATCGACGGCGGCGACATCGACATCCTCGCCAACGGCTCGGCCGTGCTCTACCCGTCGGCCTCGCCCTTCCTCGCGCGCAACGCCTCCTTCAACGTCATCGTCCGTGCCACCGTCTCTGCGGGCGCGGCCGCGGGCTCGACCGTCGGCGTCACGCTCGGCGACGCCTCGGGCGACAACGTCGTCTCGAACGGCTCGGCGGCGGAAGTCCGCACGTCGGTGCCCTCGGGCGTCACGCTCACGGGCAGCGAGTCCGAGGCGGTCGGCAGCATCACGACCACGGTCGAGAACGACGCGCAGCTCCGCCTGAACCTGACGGCGCCCGCCGGCCCCGTCGCGCTGGGCTCGAACGTGACCTACACGTGGTCGCTCGACAACGTGGGCGCGCGCGCCGTCTCGTCGCGCACGCTGACGAACGCCCCTGCGGGTTCGAACACGGGCGTCTTCGTCATCGCGCCGGTGCCTTCGCGCACGACCTTCTCGTCGATTACGCCGCCCGCGGGCGTGACCGTCCTCTACTCGACCTCGTCGCTGGCGACCGACCCCGTGACGGGCGCCACCTGGACGACCGCCGCGCCGCCGGCCGGCTCGGTCGTGCGCGTCGCCTTCAACGTCGGCGCGTCGCTCGCGGCCGCCGCCTCCGTCTCGAACATGCAGATGGTCGTGACGGTCAACACCGGCATCAACGCGACGCTGCCGCTCTACGAGATCGGCGACGCGTTCGGCCGCAACAACGTCAGCGCCAACATCACCGACCAGTCGGGCGACGCGGTCGTCAACAAGGGCGACGGCAACGCCGACTTCAACGAGCCGCGGTTCGGCGTCGACCCGCTGAGCGCCACGCAGGGCTTCCAGCTCCCGACGCTGCTGACGCAGGTCGGCTCCGTCCTCTTCGGGCCGTCGGGCGCGCCCGCCGCGGTCGGCCCGACCGACAACAACAACGACTACACCAACCGCTCGGTCGCGCCCGCGGCCGTCGCGGGGCTGTCGCACCTCGGCACGCTCGCCGGCGCGACGACCGTCGACTTCACCAACACGGTGCAGAACACGGGCAACGCCGACGACACGTTCACCTTCACCGCGCCCACGGTGCCCGCGGGCTTCACCGTCCAGATCAGCACGAACGGCGGCACGTCGTTCACGACGCTCTCGGGCGGCGGCAGCACCACGCTCGCCGTGGCCTTCGGCGCGTCGGCCAACGTCATCGTGCGCGTGACGGCTCCGGCCGGCACGGCCGTCCTCCAGGCGGGCGGCTTCAACACCGTCGTGCGCGCCACCTCGGGCGTGACCCCGGCGTCGTCGAACGACACCCACGACAACCTCTACACGGGCTTCCTGAGGCTCGTGAAGTCGTCGCAGGTGTTCAACTCGACGGGCGTGGGCGGCGCGAGCGACCCCGTCCCCGGCGCCGACATCGAGTACACGATCACGTACGCGAACGTCTCGGTGGGCGGCGGCGGCGCGGGCTGCGTCGACCTCGTGGCGTCGAACATCGTCATCAGCGAGGACGGCTCGGCCGCGCCCAACAACTGGGCGGCGACGACCACGCAGGTGACTTCGCCCGCCCCGTCCGACTCGGGCGGCGGCACCATCACCGACGGCACGACCAACGGCGCGGTGACGGCCACGACGACGTTCCTCCGTGACGCGGCCGGCACGCTCAACCCCGGCGTCTCGCGGACGTTCGTCTTCCGCCGCCGGATCAACTAGGGGAGAGGGTACTGGGTGTTGGGTGTTGGGTGCTGGTTAAGACCTGAGCCCAACACCCAACACCTAAAACCCAAAACCCCTAGCAACGCGTTTCGTCTTCTCCGATGACTAACGCCCGCCCCCACATCCTCCTCCGCGCCTTCGCGCTCCTCGTCGCCCTCGCCGCCCTCGCGGCGGGGGGGCGGGTCGCGGCCGCGCGGGACGGGGGTGTGGGGGCGGGCGTCACCATCTCCAACCGCGCCGAGGCGACCTACGCCGACGAGACGGGTCAGGAGTTTCAGACCGTCTCGCCAATTGTCACCGTGACGGTCAGCACGGTCGCCGCCGTCACCGTCACGCCCGACGAGACCGAGCCCTCGGCCAGCGTCGGGCCGAACGAGCGGGTCACGCGCCTCTTCCGCGTCTGCAACACGGGCAACACGCCCGACTTCTACACACTGACTTCGGCCGAAGTCTCGGCCCCGGCCGCGCTCGTCTCGCTCCACTTCGACGTGGACGGCTCGGGCGCGCTCACGGCGTCCGACCGCCCCGTCACGGTTGACTCGACGATGAGCCCGAGGCTCGCGCGCGGTCAGTGTGTCGGGGTGCTCGCCGTCGTGGACGTGGGGGCGGGGCGCGTGGGCGAGCAGTTCACCATCCGCATCGTCGCGCGCTCCTCGGTGGCCGAAGCACTCAACGCGGGCGCGCAGGACGCGGGCACCATCGTCAACGCCTACGGCAACGGCGCGCGCCTCACCTCGCCTTCCGACGTGAGCCTCCCGCCCGTCAAGCTCGTCGAGGGCAAAGAGCGCGTCACGACCTCGCCGGGTCAGGTGCTCGGCTACACCATCACCTTCCGCAACAGCGGGGACACGCCTGCGCGCAACGTCCTGCTGCGCGACGACCTGCCCGAAGGGCTCGAATACGTTCCGAACTCGCTCCGCCTGAGCGGCCGCGCGGTCACGGACGCGGCGGACGGGGACGAGGGCTCGGTCGCGGGCCGCCGCGTCGAAATGCGCGTCGCGCAGCTCGCCGTCGGCGAGGTGATCGAGGTCGCGCTCCAGGCGCGCGTGACGCAGGCCGTGCCGCACGGCCGAGGGCTGGTCAACACCGCGTCCGTCGCGGCCGACAACGCGCCCTCGGTGTCGAGCACTTCGGCGACGGCCGTCGCGAGCCCGTTCGGCGTCGTCTACCAGGGTCGCAGCGCGGGCACGCCCGTCCCCGGCGCGCGCGTCTCGCTCTTCGCGGACTCGGCGACCGGCGCGCTCGTCCCGCTCAAGGCGGGCGCGGACGCGGGGCTTGAGCCGAACAACGACAACGCGAACCCGTTCGCGTCGGACGGGGGCGGGCGCTTCAGCTTCGTGCTCTCGACGGCGCAGGTCGGCACGCCCCAGAGCCCCGCGCGGTACTTCCTGAACGTCACCGCGCCGGGTTACCGCGCGCGCCTCATCGAGACGACGATTGCGCCCGACGGCACGGGTCTCTTCTCGCTCGCCGTGCGCGCGCTCGACGGCCTGCCCGTCGCGCAGGCCGGCGGGTTCGAGCTGACCGAAGAGCAGGTGGACATCCCGCGGCTCGCGGCCTACGCGCTGAACGTGCCGATGTTCGAGAACTCTTCGCTGGAGATTACGAAATCGGCAGACCGCCCCTCGGTCGAGGTCGGCGACACCGTCAGTTATCGCGTGGAGCTGCGCAACGCGACGCCCGCGGCGCTCGACAACGCGGAGGTGCGCGACCAGCTCCCGCCGTCGTTCCACTACGCCGAAGGCACGGCGCTCGTCGAGAACCCGCCCGCGCCCGCGCGCAGCGTCGAGCCCGAACGGGCGGCTGAGAACACTCTCGTCTTCCGCCTGGGTCGCGTCGAGGCGGGCGGGCGCGTGACGCTCGTCTACCGCGTGCGCGTCGGCGCCAACGCCCGCGAGGGCGAACAGTTCAACACGGCTTCCGCGGCGGGCACGCTCTCCAACGGAGAGCGTGTGTCCACCCCCCGGGCACGCGCGGGTGTGCGCGTCCGCCGCGGTCTCTTCTCCTCACAGCAGGTCTTGCTCGGCCGCGTCTACGCGGACGCGAACCTCAACGGCCAGTTCGACAAGGACGAGCGCGGCGTGCCCGGCGTGCGCCTCTACCTGAACAACGGCCAGTCGGTCATCACCGACTCCGAGGGGCTCTACAACTTCCCCGTCGTCAACGAGGGCGCGCAGGTGCTCTCGCTCGACCCCGTCACGCTGCCGCCCGGCTACACGCTCGTCGAGACGAACCGGCGCGACGAGCGTAGCTGGACGCGTCTGCTGCGGACGCCGCTCGGCGGCGGCGCGCTGCTGCGCCAGAACTACGGACTGCGCGCGCCCGACTCCGCGGCTCCGACTTCGAACGTGAACACCGCCTTACAGAACAGCCTCGCCGGCGACTCGAACCCGAAGGCGTCGCTCGCGGGCTCGCTCTTCGGCGCGAACGAGGCGAAGGGCTCGGCGGAGGCGAAGAACTCGGCGGAGGTGAAGAACTCGGCCGAAGCGAAACCGGCCGCGGAAGCGAAGCCGGCCGCGCCGGTCGCTTCGGGCACTTACGAGACGACGACCGAGGAGGCGCTGGAGCCGGTGGCGCCGGGCGAGGTGCGCGTGCTCTCGCCGCGGGCCGACGAGGCCGTGACGGGCGCGGCGCTTGAGATCGAGGCGCGCACCAACGCCGCGTGGACGGTCTCGGTCGAGGTCGGCGGCCAGCGCGTGCCCGACTCGAAGATCGGCGAGAAGAGAATTGACCGGAAGAACGACCTCGCCACCTACACCTTCGTCGGCCTCGGCGTCCTGCCCGGGCCGAACCGCATCCGCGTGACGGCCGTCGGGCCGGAAGGGCAGGCGGGCCAGACCGTCGAGCTGAACGCATACGGCCGCGGCCCCGCGAAGCGCCTTGAGATCGTGACCGACAAGGCAGAGCTTTCGGCCGGCGGGCGCGACTCGACCGTGGTGCGCGTGCGCGCCTTCGACCAGTGGAATCACCCGGCGGCCGACGGCTCGGTCGCGCTCGCCGTCTCTTCGGGACGCCTGATGCGCGTCGATGAAGTGGGTGCTGACGGGACTCGCAACGGCAAGGCCGTGGAGCGTGCCGCGGAGGCGGCGCTCAAGCAGAGCGAAGGGAACACCCGCGTCGGCTCGCTGAACCAGTCGGAGCCCGACGTTGCTTCTCAGGAAGACGAAGCGGCGAGCGAGCAGATCGTGCCGCTCGTCGGGGGCGAGGGTCGCGCCGTGCTCGTCGCGGACAACGCGCCCGGCTCGGCCGAGATTCGCGCGACGACCGGCGCCGTCCGGGCCGAGCGCGAGATACGCATCACGCCGGAAGTGCGACCCGCCATCCTCGTGGGCTTAGGCGAGATGACCTTCGGCGCGGCCGCGCCCGAACTCTCCGGCGCCGAGTCGGACGCCACGGTGCGCAGCCGCCTCGCCTTCTTCTACCGCGGGCAGTTCCTCGGCGGGAAGAACCTGCTGACGCTCGCCTACGACAGCAACCGTCCCATCAACCGGACGGCGGGCCACGACCGCCTCTTCCAGTTCGACCCGCTCGACCGCGCCTACCCGCTCTTCGGCGACTCCTCGACGCGCTTCGAGGACGCGCAGACCAACTCGAAACTCTACGCGCGGCTCGACCGCGGCCGCTCCTACTTCCTCTTCGGCGACTTCGAGACCGAGAACCGCCACGCCGGCCTCGCCTCCTACACGCGCAAGCTCACGGGCGTCAAGGTGCACCTTGAGAACGCGCAGGGCGACTACATCTCCCTGACCGGCGCGCGCCCCGACACGGCGTTCGCGCGCGACGTGTTCCCCGGCGGCGCGCTCGGCTTCGCGCGGCTCTCGCACGCCGAGATTCTGCCCGGCTCCGAGAACATCGTCATCGAGGTGCGCGACCGCCGCAACCCCGAGGCGATCCTCTCGCGCGAGGCGCTCATCCGCTCGGTCGATTACAACCTCGACGCGGCGACGGGCGAAATCTTCTTCCTGCGCCCCATCTCCTCTTTCGACTTCTCGTTCAACCTCGTGCAGGTCGTCGCCACCTACGAGCACGCGGCCGACTCGATGTCGCAGGCGGTCTACACGGCGCGCGCCTACAAGCACTTCGAAGACCTCGGGCTGAAGGTCGGGCTCTCGCTGGTCGACCAGCGGCAGGGCGAGTTCGGCTCGTTCGTCCTCGGCGGACTGGATGTTGAGAAGAGCCTGCCGCGCGGCGGGCGTCTGCGCGGCGAGTGGGCGACCTCGCGCGGCCGCTCGGCCACGGGCGGCAACGTCTTCTTCGGCAACGTCTCTACGGACGACCGCCACGACGGCAACGCCTACCGCGTCGAACTGGAGCAGCCGCTCGCGTGGCGCGAGACGACCGTGCGCGCCTCCTTCGCGCGCGCCGACGAGGGCTTCCTCAACCCGTTCGGCCAGACCGTCACGCCGGGCTCGCAGCGCGCGGACGTGTCGGTTGACATGCGCGTCTCGAAGACGGCGCGCGCGCAGCTCTCCTTCACCGACGAGCGCAACAAGACCGCGAACGTTGACAACAGCCGCCAGACCGCCTCGCTCATCTGGACGCAGCAGTTCGGCGAGCGCCTGCGCGCGCAGTTCGGCTACGACTTCCGCCACCTCAGGGACGAGATCACGGGTCGCGAGACCGACTCGAACCTCGTCAGCGTCGGCGCCGAGTACAAGGCGACCGACAAGCTCCAGCTCTCCGCGAAGCGCGAGCAGAACCTCGGCGAGGCCGACCCGACCTACCCGAACCAGACGACGCTGGCGGCCACGTACCAGTGGAACCAGTACACGAAGCTCTTCCTGACGCAGCGGATGTCTTCGGCGCCCATCACGCCCATCGGCGACGTGGCGGGGACGGGCTTCGCCGCGACGGGCGCGCGCAACGAGACGGCCATCGGCGTCGAGACGAAGCTCGGCCGGGTGGGCAGCCTCAACACGCGTTACCAACTTGAGAACGGCATCAACGGCACGGACAGCTTCGCCGTCATCGGGCTGTCGAACCGCCTGCCGGTCAACAAAGAGCTGGCGCTCGACTTCGGCTACGAGCGCGGCTTCCACATCGCGGGCGCGGGCGAGAGCTTCAACGCCGGGCACCTCGGCTTCGCCTGGCAACCCCTTGAGGACTTCCGCACGACGGGTCGCTACGAGATGCGCGACCGCGGCGGCGTCGGCAGCGTGCTGACGCTCGGCGCGGCCGGGCGCCTCGGCGACGGCGTGACCTCGCTCGCGCGCTTCCAGCTCTCGCGCACGGACTTCGCGGGCCGCGAGGGCTCGGCGATATCGGCGACCGCGGCGCTCGCGTGGCGCCCGCTGCACAGGGACACGATGGGTCTGCTCTTCAGCTACACGCGGCGCGACCTCTTGCAGCAGAACGGCGCGGGCCAGGGCGAGACGCGCGACCGCTCCGACACGCTCTCCTCGGACGGCTACTACCAGGCGACGCGCGACGTCGAGCTCTACGGCCGCTTCGCCCTGAAGTTCGGCGACACCAGCTCGTTCGGGCTCGGGCGCGTCTCGACGCTCACATACATGACGCAGGGTCGCGCCGTCTACCGTCTGGGCCGCTACGTGGACGTGGCGGGCGAGGGGCGGTGGCTGGCGCAGCCCGCCTCACGAACGGCGCGCGCCTCGTTCGGCTCGGAGCTGGGCTTCTGGGTGCTGCCCGACCTGCGCGTGGGCGGCGGCTACAACTGGACGGGCGCGTCGGAGCCGGGCGGCTTCGGCCTCGGCCCCGCGCGCCGCGGCTTCTACTTCACCCTCTCCTCGAAGCTCTCGAACCTCTTCGACCTCTTCGGCACGAGCAGGTCGGGGCTCGGCGGCGAGAAGGGGCACGACGAGGAGGAGGAAGAGTAGTTGAGACGAACGGGGCGGAGACACGTCGGCGGGACTCGCCGCGCGGCCGGACGCCGCGGCGCGCTCGGCGTGTGCCTGTCGCTCGTCTCGTCCGCGACGCTGGCCCTTCTGCTGCTCGCCGGGCCCCTGTCGCTGCCCCGGCGCGTCGAGGCGCAGAACGCGGGCGGCGGCGCGCCGGCCGAGCTGATCCCCGCCGGCTCGCTCGTCATCCCGATGGACAACACGCTCCAGTTGAGCGGCAGCCTCTTCAACCTCCGCGCCTACGGCATGGTCGAGCGTCTCCTCTGGGCGGGCATCCCCGTCAAGTGGGCCATCATGCCCGGCAAGGCCAAGGACGGCACCGACTTCACCGCCGCGGCGCAGCGCATCTCGCCGACCACCTCCGGCGCCTCGACCCTCAGCTTCCGCGGCGGCCCCTTCGTCGTCCACCGCGACTTCAACGTCGCGGCGCGCGCCATCATCACGGCCTACAACGGGACGGGCGCGGGCGTCAACGTCTACGAGACGACCGCCGACGCCACCGTCAACGTCCGCCACACGCTCACGCACCGCCCGAAGGTCGCCGTCTTCGACGACGGCGCCAGCGCCACCATCCACACCAACTACCTCAACGCGGCCGGGTTCATCCCGGGGACGCACTACGACATCATCCCGGCCGCCACGCTCGTCACCGTCAACGCCTCGGCCTGCTTCACCATCGGCACCGAGCCGCACTGGGACGGCGGCACCAACTCCGACCCGCAGGCCAACGCCGTCCGGCAGTTCGTCCAGTCGGGCGGCAACTTCCTCGCCGAGTGTCACGGCATCCTCGCCTACGAGAACAACGCCACCTACGGCCGCTACCAGACGACGACCGGCGTGGTGGACGGCAACGCGCGCACGGGCATCCAGTACCTGAGCCCCGACCTGCCCTACAGCCAGTTCATCGGCGCGCTGGCCGACGTGGGCGGCTCGGTGCGCGACATCCAGCCCGCCTCGGGCGGCGCCTACCGCGCCACGGCCGAGATGCACGCCAGCAGCCCCTCGGGCTCCATCGGGGGCGGGCAGGCCGGCATCCTCCCGGCCAAGGGCACGGCCGCGCGGCTGTCCGGCCCGTCGGTCGGCGGCTACGTCTTCTACCTCGGCGGCCACGAGTACAACACGACCGCGCAGGACAACATCAACGGCGTCCGCATGTACATGAACGCTGTGATGACGCCCTCGTCCCGCCCCGCGAACTGCGGCCTGACGATCACGACGCGCGCCATCTCCGGCACGGTCTACGAGGACGTGAACGGCGACAGCCAGCTCGGCGACGCCACCGCGAAGGCCAACGTCTCCGCGCGCCTCTACCAGGACGTGAACAACAACGGCGTCGTGGACACGGGCGACGTCTATCTCGCCGCCGCGACGACCGACGCCTCCGGCCAGTACAGCTTTAACGTCGCGCCGGGTGCGACGGGCAACAACTACCTCGTCGCCGTCAACTCGAAGGAGGTCACGCCCTCGGCCGGCCTCATCGCCGGGCGCGGCGACGCCTGGGCCGAGCAGACCTACGGCGACAACCCCGCCACGGCGGCGCTCGACCTCGGCTCGCGCTTCGGCGGCCGGCAGTCGGCCGCCTCCGACAGCTTCAACCCGGCGAGCACGGCCGTCGCCGGCAACACCTACGAGCACCTCGCGCGCGTGGACGTGACCGCCGGCAACGTCACGACCGCCGACTTCGGCTTCAGCTTCAACGTCGTCACCACGACGCGCGGCGGCGACGCGGCGGACGACGACACGTCGAGCACGACGCGCACCGTGCAGGGCTCGCTCCGGCAGTTCATCCAGAACGCCAACGCCGTCTCGGGCGCCAACGCGATGCGCTTCGTCCCCGCCGTCGCGGCCAACGCGGGCGGCGCCACCTACTGGCAGGTCGCCGTGACGAGCGCGCTCGCGGCGGTCGTGGACGGCTCGACCACGCTCGACGGCACGGCCTACAACAACTCGAACGGAACCGGCCTGAGCGACCCCAACACCGGCTCGCTCGGCGCGGGCGGCACCGTGGGCGTGGACGGCCTCGCGCTCTCGCCGGTGGCGCGCCCGGAGCTCGAAGTCACGGGCACGGCCGCCGTCGGCGTCGGCTTCGACCTCCAGGCGTCGAACTCCACCGTGCGCCGCTTCGCCCTGCGCGGCTTCGGGTCGGCGCCCAACAACGACAACAGCGCGAACGTCCGCGTCGGCAACGGCTTCACGGGGACGCTCATCGAGGGGAACTTCCTCGGGCTCGTCGCCAACGCCGCGACCTTCACGACGGGCGCGGCCGCCTCGGCGGGCGACAACGTGCGGTCGGTCGGGGCGGACTCGGGCACGCTCCGCAACAACCTCGTCGGCTTCAGCGGCGGCAAGGGCGTCCACCTCGGCGGCGGCTCGGAGGGCTGGCTCGTCGAGAACAACGAGGTGCGCTACAACGGCGTCGGCAACCCGAGTCTCGACGGCCTCGACGTGAGCGGCAGCGGCACGGCGACCGTGCGCGGCAACCTCTTCGCCGCCAACGAGGGGGCGGGCGTGGACATGCTCTCCTCGACCGGCGGCAACACAATCGAGAACAACACCGTCACCGGCAACGGCATCGGCTCGGGCGCGGGCGCCGAGACGGCGGGCGTGCGCGTCTACGGGGCGGGGAACGCCGTCAGCCGCAACGTCGTCAGCGCCAACTTCGGCGCGGGCGTGATGGTCACCTCGGGCGCGACTTCGAACGTCATCACGCGCAACTCGATCTACGCCAACGGCACCGTCACCAACAAGGCCGGTGCGGGGCCGAGCGGCCAGCTCGGCATCGACCTCCTCGCCGCCGCCAACAGCCAGACGACGGGCACGGCCCCCTTCGTCACCACGAACGACGGCGGCGACGGGGACGCGGGCGCGAACGGCCTCTTGAACTTCCCCGTCATCACCTCGGCGCAGGCCATCGGCGGCAACCTCATCCTGAAGGGCTTCGCGCGACCCGGCGCGAGCATCGAGCTCTTCGTCGCCGCCGCCGACCCCTCCGGCTTCGGCGAGGGGCAGACCTACGTCACGACGCTCGCCGAAGGCTCCGCCGCCGACACGGACGCTGCGACGGGAACCTACACGAGCCCCGTGGGCGGCCTCAACGTCGGCACCGACACGACGAACCTCTTCCAGTTCACAGTCCCGCTGCCCGCGGGCGTCGCGGTCGGCACGGTGCTGACCGCCACCGCGACCGCGGGCGGCAACACGTCCGAGTTCAGCGGCAACGTCACGGTCGGGGCGGCCCCGCCCGAGGTGACGCTCTTCAAAGCCTGCACGAGCCCCGCCGACTGCACCACGGCGCCGCAGCAGCCCGGCACCGACCTGACCTACGGGATAGACTTCACGAACGTCGGCGGCTCGCCCGCGCAGCAGTTCGTCATCACCGACAAGGTGCCGGACAGCACCGACTTCAAGGTCGGTTCGGCGACGAACGACCTCGGCACGACGGGGCTGACCATCTCAATCGTCTACTCGAACGACAACGGCGCGACCTGGACGTACACGCCCGCGGGCGGCGCGGGCGGCGCGCCCGCGGGCTACGACCGCACCGTCACGCACGTCCGCTGGACGTTCACGGGCAACCTCAGCCAGGCCGCGCCCAACAACGCCGGCAGCGTCGGCTTCACCACGCGCATACGGTAGGGAAGAGTAGACAGTAGCCAGTAGCCAGTAGCCAGTAGGAGGACGAGGCGGCGCGCCCGGTCTAAAGACTGAAGCGCGCCGCCCCTGCTTTTCTACTGGCTACTGGCTACTGACTACTGCCTACTCGCTTATGCTAGAGTTGTCCCTTCAACCTATGACGGACGAGAAACTTTTTCAGGTGAGCGAAGAGGTGCGCGCGGCGCTCGGCGCGGGGCGGGCGGTCGTGGCGCTCGAATCGACGGTCATCTCGCACGGGCTGCCGCGGCCGCAGAACCTTGAGACGGCGCGGCGTCTGGAGCAGGCCGTGCGCGAGGGCGGGGCCGTGCCGGCAACCGTGGCCGTGCTCGGCGGGCGCCTGTGCGTCGGGCTCGAAGAGGCGCAGCTCGCGCGCCTGGCCGAGGGCGAGGGCGTGCGCAAGGTGAGCCGGCGCGACCTGGCCCTCGCGGTCGCGCGCGGCGAGGACGGCGCGACGACCGTCGCCGGCACGCTCTGGATCGCGAGCCGCGCCCGCGTCAAGGTCTTCGCCACGGGCGGCATCGGCGGCGTGCACCGCGGGCAGCTCCCCGACATCTCGGCCGACCTGCCCGAGCTGGCGCGCACGCCGATGACCATCGTCTGCTCGGGCGCGAAGTCCGTGCTCGACCTGCCCGCGACGCGCGAGTGGTTGGAGACGCACGGCGTCTGCGTCGTCGGCTACGGCTGCGACGAGATGCCGGCCTTCTACACGCGCCACAGCGGGCTCCCTCTGGACGCGCGCGCCGACACGCCCGAAGAGGTCGCGCTTGTGGCGCGCGCGCGCGACGCGCTCGGGCTCGAAGCCGCGCTGGTCGTCACCGCGCCCGTCCCCGAAGGCTTCGAGGTGGACGAGCACGTGATGGAAGAGTCTTTGTCCGAAGCCCTCTCGGTCGCCGCCGCGCGCGGCGTGACGGGCCGCGAGCTGACGCCCTTCCTGCTCGCGCACATGAGCTGGCGCTCCGGCGGAGCCACCCTCCGCGCCAACGTCGCCCTCCTGGAGAACAACGCCCGCGTCGCCGCCGAAATCGCCGTCGCTATGAGTGATGAGTAAAGAGGGTGTTGGGTGTTGGGTGCTGGGTGCTGGGTAAAACTGCCTCTTCTTACCCAAAACCTAACACCCAGCACCCAACACCCTCTTTAATTTCCTGTGAACTTCAACGCGGGCGCCGTCGTTCTCACTCCTGGAATAGTCGGCGGGCATCGCAAACATCATAAACAGTGGCGGCCGGGCTCGGGGGCATCGCCGCCGGAAGGTGGGCAATGAAAGGCAAAATCTTCGTCGTCGTCTTACTCGTGGCCGTCGCGGCCCTCGCCGGGCGTTGGATGAACAGGGCGGAGGTCAGCGCGAACCCTCACGGCGCGCGGCGCGACGAGACGCGGCAGACCTTCCGTCTGGAGCCGGGCGCGCGCGTCGAGGTGCGTAAGATCAACGGCGCGGTCACCGTGAAGACGGCCGACACCGATTCGGCCGAAGTCCACATCGTCCGCACCGCCAACAGCCCCGAAGACCTCGCATACGGCCGCGTCAACGTCGAAGCCTCGGAGTCTGCGCTCGTCGTGCGCGGCGAGCGGCGCGCCAACGGCCTCTGGCACCGCCTGTGGAACGGCGGCGGTCATGTGCGCCAGGAGGTGACGCTCGTGCTGCCGCGGCGCGTCGAGCTGTCGGCGCGGCACGTCAACGGCTCGGTGAGCGTGGGCGAGGTCGAAGGCCCCGTCGAGGTCTCGCACGTCAACGGCCGCGTGGAGGTCGCGCAGTCGGCGGGCCGCTCCGAGGTGAGCCACGTCAACGGCGGCGTGAAGTTCGGCGTCACGCAACTCGGCGACGAGGGCATGGATGTCAGCCACGTCAACGGCAACGTCGAGGTTCGACTCGGCCAGCTCGTCAACGCCGACGTGGAGGCGAGCCATCACAACGGCGCGCTCAGTCTCAACGTCCCCAACGTCACGATGCAGGAGCGCCTGAGCCGCTCCAACACGCGCGCGCGCTTCGGCGCGGGCGGCGCGCCCGTTCAGATCAACCACGTCAACGGCAACGTGCGCTTCGAGTCCGACGCGCGCGCGGCGGCGGCGAACGCCGCCACCGTGGTCATCACCACCGGGGCCCTGCCCCCGCTCCCGCCCGCGCCGCCGGCCCCCCCCGCGCCGCCCGCGCCGTAACTCCCCTTTACCCGCAGCCTGACCTGAAAGCAGTCCAAGACAACGGCCCGCGTCGAACATCTCGACGCGGGCCGTTGTCTTTGCGCGCGAACCGGTCTAAAAGAGTGATGAGTGATGAGTAAAGAAGGTGCCGGGTTTTAGGTTTTAGGTGTTGGGTGCTGGCCTTTGTCTACCCCAACACCTAACACCCAAAACCCAACACCCCCCTCTACTCATCACTTATCACTCAGAGAAAGAAGAGACAGGTGGACGAAGACGAGCGGCTGTGGGAGGTGGACGACCAGCGCGGGCGGCTGGATGAGTTGACGGCGCGGGCGGAGGCTTCGAAGAAGGCGCCGCTGAGGCGCGACGTGCGCTCGCTCGGGCGGCTGCTGGGGCTGGTGCTGAAGGAGCAGGCGGGCGGGGCGCTGTTCGACACGGAAGAGGAGCTGCGTTCGCTGACGAGCACGCGGCGCGAGTCTGCGGACGCGGCCGAGCGCGAGCGTCTGATGTCGCGCGCCGAGTCGGTCGTCGCCCGCGCGTCAATCGAAGAGGCGTACCGCCTGACGAAGGCGTTCGCCATCTACTTCGAGCTGACCAACCTCGCCGAGACGAACCACCGCAAGCGCCGGCGCCGCGCCGCGGAGGTGTCGGGCGGCGAGCCGCAGGCGGGGACGTTTCTGGGGACGCTCAGGCGCGTGCGCGACGCGGGCGCGAGTGTGGAGGAGGCCATCGAACTGCTCGGCCGCGTCGAGGTCGTGCCGGTCTTCACCGCGCACCCGACCGAGGTCGCGCGCCGCACAGTCCTCTTCAAGCGCGCGCGCATCGCGGCGGAGTTGGAGCGTCTGGATAGCCTGCCGCTTTCGGACAGGCGCGCGCGCGAGGCGGCCGAGCGCGTCGCCGCCGAGATCACCGCGCTGTGGCAGACCGACGAGGTGCGCCGCCGCCAGCCGACCGTGCGCGACGAGATCAAGATGGGGCTCGACTACTACCCGGCGGCGCTCGTCAAGACCGTGCCCGAGGTCTACGAGGAGATGGCCGACGCCTTCCGCGACACCTACGGGCGCGAGCTCGAGGCGGGGGAGCTGCCGCGCGTGCTCCGCTTCGGCTCGTGGATCGGGGGCGACCGCGACGGCAACCCTTACGTCACGCCGGGCTGCACGCGCGACGCGCTGCGGATGGCGCGCGAGACGGTGCTCGACTTCTACCTCGCCTCGGTCGGCGAGCTGCACGAGCGCCTGAGCAGCTCGACCAAGCAGGCGCGCGTCTCGCCCGAGCTGGTGAAGGCGCTCGAAGAGTACGAACGTCAACTCCCGCCGAGGCGCCCCGAGGCCAAGCCGCACGCGGCCGAAGAGGTCTACAGGCGCTTCCTCTGGCTCGTCCTGCGGCGTCTGCGCGCGGCGCGCGGCGGGGAGGGCGCCGAAGAATGTTCCGAAGCGGAAGGGTACCCGGACGCGGAGTCGTTCGCGGCCGACCTGCGGCGCCTGCGCGCGAGCCTCGCGGAGGGCGGGGCGCTGCGGCTCGCGCGGCAGTTGGTTGACCCGCTCGTCCGTCAGGTCGGGACGTTCGGCTTCCACCTGCACACGCTCGACGTGCGCCAGCACGCGCGCGTCCACGCCCACGCGGCCGAGGAGCTTGCGCGCGGCGCGTCCATTGTTGATGAGAATGACGCGGTCGGAAAAGACGGAGGCGTTGCCGGTAAGAACACGGACAAGGGGGACGATCAGTCAAGACTTCCTCAAGCGCCCTCGCCGGAGACGGCGGCGACGCTCGACGCCCTGCGCGCGGTCGCTCAACTGAAACGGGAGTTCCCGCCGGAGTCCATACGCAGTCACGTCATCAGCGGCGCGCGCGGCGCGGGCGACGTGCTGCGGCTCGTGTGGCTCGCGGAGAGTTGCGGCGTGCGCGTCGCGGCCGACGCGCCGCGCAAAGACCCGGGGCTGATGCCCGTCCCGCTCTTCGAGTCCATCGAAGACCTGCGCAACTGCCCGCGCGTGTGCCGCGCGCTGTGGACTGCCGAAGAGTACAGGCCGTACCTCGATTCGTGGGGCCGCCGTCAGGAGGTGATGCTCGGCTATTCGGACTCGAACAAGGACGGCGGGATGCTGACGAGCACCTGGGAGCTTTACAAGTCCCACCGGGCGCTGCACGAGGTCGCGCGCGAGTGCGGCGTGCGCCTGCAACTCTTCCACGGCCGCGGCGGCACCGTGGGGCGCGGCGGGGGGCCGACGCACCACGCCATCGTCGCGCAGCCCGCGGGCGCGTTCGAGGGCTCGCTCAAGATTACGGAGCAGGGCGAGGTCTTGAACTGGAAGTACTCGGAGCCGGTGCTGGCCGAGCGGAACCTCGAGCTGATGGTGGCCGCCGCGCTCGAAGCGCTGGCGCGGCCCGGGGGCGCGGCGTGGCGCGCGGAGTGGGAGGAGGCGCTCGAATGGATGTCGGGCGCGGCCTTCGAGTTCTACCGCGAGCGCGTCGCGGAGAACCCGGACGTGGTGCCCTACTTCGAGGAGGCGACGCCGGTGCTTGAGTTCGACCTGGCGAAGATCGGCTCGCGCCCCGCGCGGCGGTCTTCGCAGACGCGGGGCCTGGCAGACCTGCGCGCCATCCCGTGGGTCTTCGGGTGGATGCAGAGCCGGCACGTGCTGCCCGCGTGGTTCGGCGTCGGGCACGCGCTGGAGAGGTTCCTGGAGGAGCGCGAGGGCGGCGCCGCGTTGTTGGAGGAGATGATGCGCGACCTGCCGCTCTT
This sequence comes from Pyrinomonadaceae bacterium, assembly GCA_036794905.1. Classification (GTDB taxonomy): domain Bacteria; phylum Acidobacteriota; class Blastocatellia; order Pyrinomonadales; family Pyrinomonadaceae; genus QHXN01. The sequence goes on from DAIRFV010000018.1 coordinate 23,738, forward strand.
CATGAATTTCGTGGGCGACGTGGAGACCGGGATGGCGAAGGCCGACTTCTCGATTGCGCGCAGGTACGCGGGGCTGGTCGGGGACGTGGCCCTGCGCGAGCGCGTGTTCCAAATGATCGCCGACGAGTTCGAGCGCACGCGCCGCCGTATCCTGAGCGTGAGCGGGCAGACGCGCCTGTTGGAGCGCAACCCGGTGCTCGCGGACTCCATCAAGCTGCGCAACCCTTACGTAGACCCGATGAGCCTCGTCCAGATCGAGCTGCTGCGACGCAAGCGCGCCGGCCAGGAGTCGGAGGAGTTGGACTACGCGCTCGCCGCCACCATGAACGGCATCTCGGCCGGGCTGAGAAACACGGGGTGAGTTAAGGGGCAGGGAATTTCAGTCGGAGGTGACCATGCGGAACGCCTCGCCGATGGAGCGCGCGCGGGGCGCGGCACGTTGGAGGAGGTAGCCGGCGGCGGCGAAGGTGAGGAGCGTGAGCAGGACGGGCAGCCACGTCCGGCGCAGCGTGGCGCCGAGCCAGTCGCCGCCGCCGCCGCCGCGGCGCGCGCGCTTCATCCCCCGGTAGAGCCCCGAGAGCAGCACGCCCTCGACCAGTATCTCGGCCAGCAGCAAAGGCGCGGCGTAGACGACGTAGAGCGAGGCGCACACGCCCGCCGCGATCAGCGCCAGCGCGAGCAGGAAGAAGACGCACCCTTCAGAGTCGGCGTCGAAGATGTCGAGGCCGGAGAGCAGTCCGCCGCCCCCTCCGCCCCCGCCGCCGCCTCCCGCCGCCACGCCTCCCGCGTCGTAGGCCGTCGAGGCGTTCTGTAGTCCATCACTAATACCTTCGCCCCAACTCCCGCCAGCGCCCGCGCCGCCGAAGTCGCCGCCCCCGCCGAAAGTGTCCGGGGCGGGGAGCGGCCGCCCGGCCACGTCGAACACGATCTCGGTGCCCGTCGCCGCCGTGTCCAGCTCTGGGCCGGACGCGCCGGCGCGCACGTCGCGCCCTTGCAGGAAGAGCCAGACGCGCAGCAGCACGATGAAGACGGCGTAGGCGAAGAGCACCGCCAGCGCGTAGCGCAGCCACATCCGCGACACGCCGAGGTGCAGCATCAAAAACGAGGCGACGAACCCCGCCGCGCCGGTCGCCGCGAGTATCAGTGACATCAGGACGCGCGGCAGACTCCGGCGCAGGAGCAGGCGCCGCACGCGCTCGACGCGCCGCCCGGGCAACGGCTGCCGCGGCGGCCGGCGTGCGCGATTCCTGACTCCGGCTGACTTCGTGCGTGATGCCATGACGCGCGGCGCGCGACCTATCTGTAGCCGGCGGCGGCGTTGGTGCGCGCGGCCGCGTTGGAGGCGAGGATCGGGGAGATGACCATCGCGAGGATGAAGCAGAGCGGCAGCGTGATGAACCCGATGATGAGGAAGCAGAGCAGCAGGTTGATGAACTGGATGAACCAGTAGCCGAACATCAGGAGCAGCCCCGCGGCCACGTTGCCGGCATACATGTGGCCGATGCCGAAGGTCTGGAAGAAGAAGCCGGGCAGGACTTCCAGCAGCACGGCCGTCCCCGTTGACTTCGGGGGCGCCTGGTAGTGGTGTACGACGTGCTGCACCCGCTGGGGCGGGTAGGGGTAAGACGGCGGCTGCGGCGGCTGGTACGGACGGGGCGGCTGGTAGGCGGGGGGCCTGTACTGACTCATCGGAGGGCTCCTTTACGGCTTAAGCAGAAACGCGCGCGGCCGAGGTGGTGCGTCTGAGGCGACGCCGCGCGCCGAATACTATAAACCGTGAACCGTGAACCGTAAACCGTGACAAGTAAGGACGGACTTTTATCTCGTCACGGTTGACGGCTGACGGTTCACGCCTCTTTCTCCCCGCCCTCGGGGCCGTAGAAGATGACCCAGACGACGAGGTCTTCGGTGAAGTCCTCGAAGCGGTGCTCAACGCCGGCCGGGACGAAGAGGAGGTCGCCGGGGCCGAAGGGGTGGCGGCGCGGGCCGTTGACGAAATGGCCGCTGCCGCCCGCGACGACGTAGACCTCGTCGCGCGTGTGCGGCCGCTGCGGGTCGCGGCCGCGCGGGGCGTAAATCTCGACGAGGAGGCTGCCGTGCTCCAAAACTTTCGCGAAGCGCGCGCCGTCTGCGCCGGGCAGGAGCGCGAGCGCCTCGGCGACGTTCGCGGCGCGGCCGGCGTCGGGGGTCGTGAGTTCGTCTGTGCGGTTCTCGTCGGTCAATGTTCCGGCACTTCAGAAGTTGAAGGCGCCCTCGCAGGTTATCTCGGCGAGGGATTTGCGGCCGCTGGGGGCTTCGCGCTCGCGCAGGCCCTCGGAGAGTCGCGCGGGGTCGCCGGGGCGGCCGACCGCGATCATCGCCTCGACGCGGAAGCCTTCGGGGATGTTGAGTTCAGAACGCGCCCTCTCGTAGTCGAACCCCTGCATGCCGTGCGTGACCAGCCCGAGCATCGTCGCCTGGAGCGCGAGGTTCTCCCACGCCGCGCCCGTGTCGAAGGAGTGCGTCGGGTACGGCTTCCCGTTGAAGTCGAACGTCTCCTTCGAGACGAAGAGCAGCAGCGCCGCCGCGTCCTTGGCCCACGCCCGGTTGCCCTCGACGAGCAGGCCGAAGAAGGTCTCCCAGTTGTCCGTCTCGCGCCGCGCGTAGAGGATGCGCCACGGCTGGTTGTTGTAGGACGAGGGCGCCCAGCGCGCCGCCTCGAAGAGCGTCATCAAGTCCTCTTCACTAACGCCCTCGCCCGACATCGCGCGCGGTGACCAGCGGTCGAGGAACAGTTCGTCCACGGGGTGCTGCGCCTGCGGCCCCCGGCTCTCACTGCCGTCAATCATCTTTCCCTCCCTGTCTTGTCCGAGAATTTACTGGTGGCGAGCGCGATGGGCAGCCCGACGAGCAGCATGTGCCCCGCCGCGTTGAGGAGTATGGACGAGGCCGTGCGCGTGAGCGGGAAGTAGATGGCCGAGAGCGGGAGCACGACGAAGTACATGAAGAAGTAGACCACGGCGCCGTAGAGCAGCCCGCAGACGACCGGGTGCCGCGCGAGGACTTTCAGCCTGCGGCTCGCCAGCCAGTAGACCGCCGCCCAGACGAACGCGATCAGGAAGTGCAGCAACGCGCCGAGCGCGGCCGTCGCTAAGCCCCCCTTCGCCGCCGCCCTCCCGAGCAGACCCGAAGCCACCGACTGCAACACGCGCAGGGGGCCCACCCCGCGCAGCCCCGACACGACGAAGGCGAACGTGATGTCGCCCACCCCCGCCAACAGCCCGCCCCACACAATCGCGCGCCCCGCCCTCGGTTTAGCGGCGGGCATCGCCGCGGTAGCTACGCTCATAGCCTCTCAAGCCCCTTGCCGATTCGCTCAGGTTAGATTGACCTTAAACACCTCCGGACGAGCCGCAATATATCACGACCGGCCGGCCCGCCCGGCTCCTCTTTTGGCCGGAGAACGGGGCGGGGCGCGACTTTCGGGCGGGGGGGTGGAAACGGGGCGGGATTGGGTGTTTCCGAGGGTTGTAAGAATACCGTTGTCGGCGCAGTGGATTTGGTTTAACCTGTGCGCCTGTATCTGCCACGCAGAGAAAGTTAAGGAGTCGGACATGCTCTCAGGAAAGCGTACGGCGGCCGTCCTCGGCGTGCTGCTGCTGGCCGTCGCGGCCTTTGTCTCCACCTCATCGAGCGCGGCGCGCAAGGGCAAAGGCCCGCAGCAGACCGCGACGCCCGCGCCCCAGTACCAGCCGCCGACCATCAAGGTCGACTCGGACACGCAGGTCGTCACGCTCTGCCCCGACGCCGAGTCGACGGCCAACCCGCGCGTGCGCCTGAAGGCGACCGGCTACAGCCCCGAGGGCAAGCCGCTGCGCTACCGTTGGACGGTCTCGGGCGGGCGGCTCGACACCACCGAGGGCACCGACGTGATCTGGGACTTGTCGGACGCGCAGCCCGGCGTCTACAACGCCTCGGTGACGCTGGAGAGCGGCCCCGTCGGCGACCCGCTCTGCACGGCCTTCACCTCGACGAAGGTCGTCGTGCGCAACTGCCCGCCGCCGCGCTCCCTCTGCCCGAACGTCTCGATCTACTGCCCGGACGTGCAGCAGGCCGGCACGCCCATCACCTTCACCGCCTCCATCTCGGGCGGCACCCCCGGCGTCACGCCCGTCTACAACTGGAAGGTCTCGGCCGGCTCGATCCTCTCGGGTCAGGGCACGCCGACCATCACGGTGGACACGGCGGGCCTCGCCGGCCAGCCCGTCACGGCCACGGTCGAGGTCGCGGGCTACAACCTCGAATGCCGAGCGTCGTGCCAGGCCGCGGTGCCCGCGTCGCCCAACCCGACGAAGTTCGACGAGATCGGCGAGATACAGCGCGACGACGAGAAGGCGCGCCTCGACGTGTTCGCCATCGAGTTGCAGAACAGCCCCGGCGCACAGGGCTACATCATCGGCTACGGCGGCGGCAACCGGCGCTTCGGCACGGGCGCCCAGCGTGCGCAGCGCGCGCGCGACTACGTCGTCCTGACGCGCGGCATCGACGCCTCGCGCATCGTCACCCTCGACGGCGGACAGCGCACGACCGGCTCGACCCAACTCTGGCTCGTCCCGCCCGGGGCGACCCCGCCCCAGCCGTGAGGGGGAAAGAAGTAGACAGTAGACAGTAGACAGTAGTCAGTAGGGAAGAGAAAACAGCAGCGCGGCCCTCATCAACGATTGATGAGGGCCGCGCGCTTTTTCTACTGACTACTGACTACTGTCTACTTCCTTACTTCCTCGGGTAGAGCGGGCTCGACGTGGAGAGGCGGCTGACGGAGGCCGGCAGCGCCGACTCGCCCTGGAGGAGCACCTGCTCCTGTCTTAAGCGCATCGAGCCGGGCTCGACCAGGTTCGAGGCCCAGGCCGACTCGTTGGCGAAGGCGGCGCCCTCGCGCAGGCCGTCGCTCAACAGAATCCCGTCGCTGAGCAGAATGCCGGTGCCCGCGAAGCTGTCGCTCAGCAGAATCCCGTCGCTCAACAGAATCCCGTCGCTCAATAAAATCCCGCTGCCGACGATGGAGCCCGGCGCGACCGTGTGCCCGGTGGAGAGGAGGTACGTGCCGTCGGGCAGCACCCGCCCGCCCGCCATCACCCAGCCCTCCGTGAGCGTGCGGCCGTCGGGCAGGCGGAACCCCTGCGTCAGGGTCAGCCGCTCGTTGAAGGTGACGCCCTCGACCCAGATGACGCCGTTGTTGAGCGGCATCGTCTCGCCCGCGACGGGCGCGGTCAGGCCGAGCGTCGAGTAGGTCGTGTTCCTCGACGTGAGGAGGTTGTCGCCCGGCGCGGCGCGGTTCGCGTCCTTGCGAACCGCTTTGGCGACCGTCACCGCGGCGCTCGCGTTCAGCTCGCCCGCGCCCTCGGTGATGACGCGCTCGAAGTGCGACAGCTTCCCGTCGGCGACCAGCTGCTCGTAGACGGGCAGGCGCTGCGCCGTCCTCATCAGCAGCGCCTTGACCATCGAAGGCGTCAAACTGGGGTTGGCCTCGACCATCAGCGCGGCGGCGCCCGCCACGGCCGGCGCGGCAAAGGACGTGCCGCTCATCACGCGGTAGGTGCCGGTGGCGACCGGCTTGTTCGTGCTCGTGTCGCCGGAGACCAGAGTGCCGAGCAGCCCGCCGCCGCCCGAGGCGGTGTAGTAGCTGCTCGCCGTCGGCGACGTGGCGGCGGTCTCGGCCGCCCCGAGCTTGTTGCCGGGCGCGACGAGGTCGGGCTTCATCACGCCGTCCACCAGCGTCGGCCCGCGCGACGAGTAGGTGGCGGCCACGTCGTCCGAGCGCGCGGCGGTCTGCTGCGTGTTGACGGCGCCGACCGTGATGACGCGGGGAGAGTTGGCGGGGGAGAGAATCCCGCCGTAGATGGTGCGCCCTCCGGCGTCCTTGCCCCAGTTGCCCGCGGCCACGACGACGACGATGCCGGCGTCCACGGCGCGCGCGAGCGCGAGGCACAGCGGGTCGGTCTTGTAGCTCTGGACGGGCGGCGCGCCCAGGGAAAGGTTCATCACGCGCACGTTGAAGGTCTTCTTGTTCTTGACGACCCAGTCCACGGCCTTGACGACGTTCGAGACCTTGCCCGCGCCGCCGGAGTCGAGCACGCGCACGTCCAGGAGGTTGGCGTTGGTGGCGATGCCGCCGTAGGTCTGCGCGCCGCCGTTCTGCGCGGCGTAGTTTTCGCTCGCCTGACCCGACCCGGCGGCGACGCCGGCCGTGTGCGTGCCGTGGCCGTACACGTCTTCGGTGCGCCCCTCGCCGGTGAAGTCAACCTTCTTGAGGACGCGCGGGTAGGAGGCCAGGTACCTCTGCGAGAGGAGCCCCGTGCTGAGCAGTCCCGAGGAGTAGCGCCACTCGTAGCCCGCGAACTCGGCGGCGTCCGGCGGGCTGATGCCGCTGTCGAGGATGGCGATGCCGACCTTATTCCCGCCGCCGCCGTTCGCCAGCGCCTCGTTGCCCGCGGGGAGGAGGTTGCTGACGCCGGTCACGACCTCGTGGTGGCTCGTGTTGTCAAAACTCGACGCGGTCGAGCGCACGTCCTGGTCGGAGGAGACCCAGGAGATTTCGTCGCGCGCCGCAAGCTCCGCGAGCCTCTCGACGGGCACTTCGGCGACGACGAGCCCCAGCGAATCCAGCTCGTCCGAGACGCGGCCGCCCGCGCCGCGCAGCGCTTCGACCGCCGCCGCGCTCGCCTGGCCCTCGGCCGCGCGGACGATGACGCGCGCCGTCTCGCCCGCGCCCCGGCGCGTGCCGCCCGCCCGCGCGAGCAGGTCGTCGGTCATCTTCTTCAACGCGCGTCGCGCCGCGGGCGCGCCCTGCGCGGGCGACTTCGCGGATGCCTTGAGCGCGCCGGCCATCGGGGTCAAGAGAGAGAGCGTGGCGAGCGCCGCGATTAATCTGTGTCTGCTTCTCAAGTGGGTCAACTCCTTCAGAGTCGTCTTGTCCGGCCGTCTCGCGTGAGTATTCGTACGACCGGGAACCCGGGGGCAACGTGTGTGCCGCCGCGATACTCTGAAGAAAGGCGCGCCCGCCGCCCGCCTTCAGTCAGGCTGACGGGAAACGCTGACGAGTTTGCCGTCAGGGAGAACGAAGGGGGGAGAGGTAGGCAGGAGGCAGATGGCAGTAAGAGGGTGCTGGGTGCTGGGGAAGACAGGCTGCTCTTCCCCAGCACCCAGCACCCAGCACCCAACACCCAGCACCCTCTCACCTGCCTACTGTCTGCTCCCTCAAGTTGCCGTTTGCACGGCGGGGAAATAGAATCGAGCGGATCAAAGTTTCTCTCAGACGAACGGACGTTTAAGGTCTTGGCCGAAGGTCGGACAACGGAGGCGGGGCGCACGGGCGTGTGCCGCCACTGCGGGGCGCTCGTGGGCGCGGGCGAGGCGCGCTGCATGATGTGCGGCACGCCGACCGCGCGCGCGGCGCAACAGTCAACGCCGCGCGCGGCCGCTACGGCAGACCCCGAGACCATGCGCTTCCTGCGCGCGGTCATCTCGCGCCCCGCCACCTTCACCTTCATCTTCCTCATCGCCAACGTCTTCCTCTACCTCCTGATGTGGCTCTCCGGCGGCGCGACCGGCAACGTCCTGCGCGCGTACGGCGCGAAGCTCAACTACCTCATCGACCACGAGGGCCAGTGGTGGCGCTTCGTCACGCCCATCTTCCTGCACGTGCACCTGCCGGGGCTGGGGCCGCTGCACCTGCTGTCGAACATGTACGGGCTCTTCATGCTCGGGCCTTACGTGGAGAAGCTCTACGGGTCGGCGCGCTTCGTCGTCTTCTGGATTCTGACGGGCATCGCCGGGGTCGTGGCGAGCTACCTCGCGGTGCGGCCGGAGTGGGCGCGGGGGCCGCTCGGCCAGTTCCTCTTCAAGACGTACGACAGCCCCTCGGCCGGCGCGTCCGGCGCGCTCTTCGGGCTGATGGGCGTGCTCTTCGTCTTCGGCATCAAGTACCGGCACGAGCTGCCCGAGGGTTTGAAGCGCGTCTTCGGGACGGGGCTGCTGCCGACGCTCGCCATCAACCTCTTCATCGGCTACATGGGGCGCGGCTTCATCGACAACGCGGCGCACCTCGGCGGGCTGGTCGCGGGGATGGGGCTCGCGCTCGTGGTCGACTACAAGCGGCCGGGCGCGCGGGGCGCGGTCGCGCACGCGTGGCACGCGGCGCAGGTCGCCTGCCTCGCGCTCGTCGCCGTCTCCTTCGTGATGGTGGCGCGCCACTTCAACGCGCCGCCGCCGCGCCTGTCGAACCTGAGCGAGCGCGCGCACACGCTCGGCAGGCCGCCCGTCCGCGCCTTCATCGAGGCCATCAACGCGGGGCAGAGCGCGCTCAGAAACTTCCTCCTGCGCGGCGACGAGGCGGGGCTCGGCCCGGCCGCCGGCCTGCTGGAGAAGGCGCCCTCGCTCACCCCCGAGGCCGACACGCGGCGCGAGGAGCTGAAGGCGATCGTCATGCGCGCGCACGACACGGCCGCCGACCGGTCGCTCAAAGAGGGCGAGCGCGGCAAGCGGCTGAAGCAGCTCAACGCGGACTTCGACGGCTGGCAGGGGCGCTTCTCGGAGTGGGTGGACGCAGAGGGCGAGGACTTCGGCGTCAACATGCAGAAGGCCGAAGAGCCCGCCGAAGTGAAGAAGTGATGGTATGTTTGATGTTAGATTTTTGATACGCGATTCGAGGGCAGCGACCCTTCGAATCGCGTATCAAAAATCTAACATCAAACATGAAAATTTCCCGACAGGAGAACTTGAAGAGATGGAGATTAACAAAGTCGGTGTGCTCGGCTGCGGGCTGATGGGCTCTGGGATAGCGCAGACCGCGGCGGCCGCCGGGTGCGAAGTCGTCGTGCGCGAGGTGACGCAGGATTTGTGCGACCGCGGCTTCGCGGGGATCGAGAAGTCTTTGGCGAAGTTCGTGGAGAAGGGCAACATTACGCCCGAGCAGCAGACCGAGATTCGCGGCCGCATCCGCGGCACGACCTCGCTCGAAGACCTCAAGGACTGCGACATCATCATCGAGGCCATCGTCGAGAACCTCGAAGCCAAGCGCGACACCTACAACCAGCTCGACGCCGTCTGCAAGCCCGAGACCATCTTCGCCTCGAACACCTCCTCGCTCTCGGTGACGGAGATGATGACGGCCACGCGCCCCGAGCGGCAGGCGCGCTTCGTCGGCCTGCACTTCTTCAACCCCGTCCCCCTGATGAAGCTCGTCGAGGTCGTCCGCACCATCCTCACCGACGAGGAGGTCTACGAGTCGGCCGTCGAGTTCGGCCGCAAGCTCGGCAAGGTGCCCGTGCGCGCGGGCGACAAATCGGGCTTCATCGTCAACCGCCTGCTCGTCCCCTACCTGCTCGACTCCATCCGCGCGCTCGAAGAGGGCGTCGGCTCCATCGTGGACATCGACAACGGCATGAAATTGGGGTGCGGCCACCCGATGGGGCCGCTGACGCTCCTCGACTTCGTCGGGCTCGACACGACCTACTACATCGCCGAGATCATGTTCGAAGAGTTCCGCGAGAAGCGCTTCGCGCCGCCGCCGCTCCTCAAGCGCATGGTCAAGGCCGGCCTCTACGGCCGCAAGTCCGGGCGCGGCTTCTACGACTACGCCGACCCGAAGCAGCCCGTGCCGATGAATCTCGTCTGAGCGACTTGAAGCTGGAAGTCACATCCGAGGAGCGCGGCGCGTTCCTCTTCGTCCGGCTTGCACGACCCGCGAAGCGGAACGCGCTGACGCGCGCGATGCTCGAACGGCTCGGGGAAATCTTCGCGGGCGTCGGGGCGCGGCGTGACCTGCGCGCCGTCATTCTGAGCGGCGCGGGCCCGGACTTCTGCGCCGGCACAGACATCTCCGAGCTTGAAGGCATGGACGAGGCCGGCGCGCACGCGAAGGCCGCGCGCGGGCAGGGGGTCTGCGATCTCGTCGAGCTGTGCGACACGCCCGTCGTCGCCGCCGTGCAGGGCGCGGCCGCGGGCGGCGGCTGCGAGCTGGCGCTCGCCTGCCACCTGCGCGTGGCCGCCGCGGGCGCGCGCTTCAGCCTCCCCGAAGCGCGCCTCGGACTCATCCCGGCCTACGGCGGCACGCAGCGACTCGCGCGCGCGGTCGGCGCGTCTCGCGCCCTCTCCGCGATGCTCGCGGGCGAAGAGTTGAGCGCCGAAGAGGCTCTGCGCCTCGGCCTCGTCAACCGCGTCGTCGAGCCCGCGCGCCTCACCCCGGAAGCCGAAGCCCTCGCACAGGCAATCGCCGACCACGCCGCCCCGCTCGCCGCGCGCGCCTGCCTCCACGCCGTCACGCGCGGCGCGCGCCTCCCCCTCGACCAAGCCCTCCGCCTCGAAGCCGAACTCTTCGCCGAACTCTTCGCGACCGAAGACGTGCGCGAAGGCACCCGCGCCTTCCTCGAAAAGCGGAAGCCCGCATTTAAAGGCCAGTAGACAGTAGACAGTAGACAGTAGTCAGTAGGGCTCCTCCTGACCGGCGTTGAGGATGAGAGCCGCACGGTTCGAGCGACAAAGGCTTTTCTACTGATACAGTCCACTGACTACTGTCTACTTTCTTCCCCCTCACTTGTAACTCGTCACCCACTTTTCTATACTGCCTTCAGTTCTTAACTCCCACGTGATTCGGAGAAGTCGAGGAAGATTTTGGAGCCTGTGACGCATCAGGGGCGGTTGAGCGCCGGGGGCTTTCGCTTCGCGCTGGTCTCCAGCCGCTGGAACGACTTTCTGACGGCGCGGCTGGTCGAGGGGGCGTTGGACGCGCTCGAACGCCTGGGCGCGGACGAGGGCGCGGTCGAGCACTTCCGCGTGCCCGGCTCGTTCGAAATCCCGCTGGCCGCGCTCAAGGCGGCGCAGTCGGGTCGCTTCGACGCCGTCGTCTGCCTCGGCACGGTCATCCGCGGCCAGACGCCGCACTTCGAGTACGTGGCGGGCGAGGTCACGAAGGGCGTCGCGCACGTCGGCCTACAGACGGGCGTGCCCGTCCTCTACGGCATCGTCACCGCGGACACTCTGGAGCAGGCCATCGACCGCGCGGGGGTCAAGGCGGGGAACAAGGGGTTCGAGGCCGCGATGTCGGCCGTCGAAATGGTCAATCTTTTGAAAGCCGTAAACCGCGAACCGTAAACCGTGACAGGAAGGAAAGGGGCGACCCTTCTTCTCCCGTCACGGTTTACGGTTCGCGGTTTACGGCTTACGAGCATTTATACATATGGGTTCAAGGCGTAAGGCGCGCGAGTGCGCCTTGCAGATGCTCTTTGCGGCCGACCTGGGTGGCGCTTCTGTGCGGCCGGACGACCTCGTCCGCTCTTACTGGGACGAACTCGGCGAGCCGGAGATGGACGAGGGCGCGCGCGAATTCGCGACCCGCCTCGTCGTGGGCGCGCTCGCGCACCTCGAAGAGATCGACGAGCGGATCCGCTCGCGCGCCGAGCACTGGCGCATCTCGCGCATGGCCGTCGTGGATCGCAACATCCTCCGCATGGCCGTCTACGAGTTCTTGCACGAGCAGACGCCGCGCACGGTCGCCATCAACGAGTCGCTGGAGATCGCCCGCCGCTTCTCGACCTACGAGGCCACGCAGTTCATCAACGGCATCCTCGACGCCATCAAGCGCGACCTCGACCGCGAGCGCCCGCAGGAGGACGCCGTCGCGCACCCGGACGAGGAGCCGCCCGGCGACGGCGGCGACGACCGGCCGGCCGAAGGCGAAAGCAAAGTAGCCAGTAGTCAATAAATAAGTAGACGGTAGTCAGTAGTCAGTAGTCAGTAGTAGTCTAGAGGGCGGCGCGTCACGGCCAACAGGCGTGCGCGCTGCCCGACGATTTTTAACTGCCTGCTGCCTGCTGCCTGCTGCCTACTTTTTTTCATGGACGAACACCTGCTCAGAGAGTTCCTGGCCGAGGCCGAAGACCTCATCGAGGAGCTGTACGGCGACGTGGCCGAGCTGCGCGTCGTGCGCGGGCGGGGGCCCGCGCGGCGCGAGTTGGTCGCGCGCACCTTCCGGCACGTCCACACCATGAAGGGGACGGCCGCGGCCGCCGGCCTCGACGCGGTGGGGCGCGTGGCGCACGAGTTCGAGTCGCTCCTGGACGCGGTGCGCCGGGGCGGCGTGCCGCTCGACGAGGAGGTGCTCGACGCGTGCGAGGAGGCCGTCGGTGCGCTGGCCGAGAGCCTGGAGGCCGCCGCCCGCGGCGGGACGTGGACGGCGCCCGCGCGGCTCGTCGAGCGCTTGGGCCGTCTGGCCGCGCACGCGCCGGTCGAGCCCGCGGCCGCGGCGGAAGAACTGCTGCCGCCCGAGATCGCGCGGGGCCTGAACGCGCACGAGCGCGTGAGTCTGGCCGAGGCGTTGGCGGAGGGCGCGCGCGCCTACGTCGTCAGCGTGGACTTCGACCTGGCGGACTTCGACGAGCAGTACCGTCGTCTGAGCGAGTCTTTGAAGGAGTCGGGCGAGGTCGTCTCGACGCAGCCCTTCGTCAGCGACGTGGCCCCCGGCCGCGTCGGCTTCCGCCTCGTGTACGCGAGCGCGGAGGCTTTCGGGAAACTCTCGGCGCGCGCGGCCGCCTTCGACGCGCGGCTCGACGCGACGGCCGGCAGTGACCCTGTCAACCTTGACGCCTCGTCGCCCGGCGGGAAGACGCTTGAAGCTGTTCGGGACGGGACGTTGGAAACTCCGGACGCCGCCACGCCCGCGGCGACGGACACGACCTCTTCAACCGGCACGTCAACGGCGGGCGTGCGCGTCACGCTCGAAGAGCTGGACGAACTCATCTCGGCGACGCACGGGCTGTTCGCGGACACTTTGGGCGCGCTCGACGTGGCGCTGGCGGGCGTCGAGGCGCGCGCCGACTTGGAGGAGCGCGCGCGCTCCGTCCGCCGACGCTTCTTCGCGCTTGAGGAGCGCCTGATCGGGCTGCGCATGGTCACCCTGCGCGGCTCGCTCCTGCGCGCGGCTCGCGCGGGTCGCGCGGCGGCGCGCGAGGCGGGCAAGCGCGTCGAGTTCGAGATCGCGGGCGGGGACGCGCGGCTCGACCGCTCTCTGGCCGAAAGAGTCGCAGACCCGCTGCTCCACCTCGTGCGCAACGCCGTCGATCACGGCGTCGAGACGGAAGCGGAGCGTGTGGCCGCGGGCAAGTCGGCCGCGGGGTGCGTGCGCGTCGAGGCGGACACGGAGGGCGGGCTCGTCGTGCTGCGCGTCTCGGACGACGGGCGCGGGGTTGACGTGGAGGCGGTGGCGCGCGCGGCCGCGGGGGCGGGGCTGGTCGAGCCGGGCGCGCGGCTCACGGACGCGCACGCCCTGCGGCTCATCTTCCGCCCGGGCTTCTCGACGGCCGCGCAAGCCTCCCTCGTCTCGGGGCGCGGCGTCGGGCTCGACGTGGTCGAGCGCGCGGTCGAGGAGGCGGGCGGCGAAGTCCGCGTGCGGAGCGGGCGCGGGCGCGGGACGACCTTCGAGCTGCGCCTGCCGACTTCGCTCGCGCTCCTGCCCGCGCACGTCGTGCGCCTGGGCGGACGCCGCTACTGCCTCGGCGCGCCGCACGTCGTCGAGGCCGGCCACGCCGAAGCCTCCGAGGTCGAGAGCCGCGGCGCGCGTCAGACCTTACGCTGGCGCGGGCAGGAGCTGCCGCTCGTCGAACTGCGCGAGCTGCTGGGTCTCGGCGCGCGGGAAGGCGACTCGAACGGCGCGCCGCGGCGCGCCTACGTCGTCGCGCGCGCCCGCCAGGGCTCGGAGGCGGAAGCACACGCGGCCATCGCCGTGGACGGGCTGGAGGGGCAGAGCGAGGTGCTCGTGCGCGGCCTCGGCCGCCACGCGAAGCGCTGGCGCGCCGTCGGCGGCGCGACCGAGCTGCGCGACGGCACGGTCGCGCTCGTCCTCGACCTCCCGCGCCTGCTCGAAGGCTTAGAGGCCCAAGCCCGACCGTGAGGGAGGGCTTCCGACTGACGAGGTAAGGGGAGTAAGAAAGAAGGAGGGATGACGAGAGGCAGCGTGCCTCTCGTCATCCCTCCTTCTGCGTTCGACCTGAGCCCTGCCTCGCGGCCGGGCTCGCGGCCTTTAGCGGAAGATGATGCCGATGCCGATGCGGAAGTTGTTCGAGGTCTCGCCGTTGGCACGGATCGGGTTGTAGTCGAACTGGATGGCGCGCAGGTCAACGCGGTCGCTGAGCTTGAAGTCAACGCCGCCGCCGATGGCCGCGCCGAAGCCGGTGTCGCTCTCCTCGAACGAGACGGTCGCGTTGCTAACGTCGGCGCGCGCGTGCGCGACGCCCGCCAGCACGTGGGCGAACGGCTTGACCTTCGTCTCCCGGGCGTTGTCCTTGAACTCGACGCCGCCGAGGAACTGGTGCAGGTCGGCGTCAACGTCGAACGAGGTCGCCGCCGTGCCGCCGTCGATGTCGAACGACTTGCGGTTGAACGAGTACGAGCCCTTGAGGCCGACGTAACGGCTGACGTTGCCCTTGGCGAACACCTCGACGCCGTGGAAGCCCTCGCGCTCGTCGATGAAGTTCTGGTTCGGGTCGGCGACGCCGACGTCCTGGCGGTTGTGCGAGTAGAGCACGCCGAAGTCGTACTTGTTGTAGTCGTCAGTCTGCGCGAACGCGAACGACGAAGTGCAGGCGACGAAGAGGGCCGCCATGAAAAGCTTACGCATTGCTTAAATCTCCTCTTGAGTGTGTGTGCATATACTTACCGGCCACCACTTGATGACCTTCGCCCGCGCGCGGGTTGCACCGAAAAATTCCCGGCGCGCAGGCGCGCGCGCGTGTCCGCGAGAGACGTGCGACGGAGTCCGCCTCCGGACATAATTCTCGTCGAAAATGCCGGCGCGATCTGCCAAACGTGTGACACTTCTGACACTGCCACACGGCGCAGACGCCGCCTCCCGCGCGTAAAATTTCAACAAGAACTCGTATTAGAGTTCCTTATCGAAGTCCGGACTTATATAAGGCAATGCCGGTGCCAGAAGGCGCGGCCTTTGAAAGCCTCGGGAATCCGGGGCGCGGCCGCGGGGTGGTGCGCAGGAAGAGTCCGACAGTTGCGGCGACTCCGAAAGAATGGATAAGGCGTCGGCGTTTTCGGATGAGGAATGTCGGGTTGCCCGATTAAAATTTCGAGGGATTAAATTTCCGTAGCCGGAAGAAGCTAACCACAGAGACACGGCTTAAGAACACGGCTGTGGGTCTTTAGCCGCGTCTCTGTGTTTCCGTGTTCAATAGTCGGCACGTGCATTCGACTGATGACTAAATTAATTTCGGATGACTTCTAACTTTCCGGTGGACGGCGCTTGTGCCAGTCGGTCTGGGACTGGTAGGCGATTGACAGCTCAAGCAGCTCGCGCTCGCCCCAGGCGGGGCCGATGAGCTGGATGCCAGTGGGCAGCCCCGCCGGCCCGAAGCCGTTCGGCACGGAGACGGCCGGCACGCCGACGAGGTTGCTCGCGCCGATGGGCGAGGAGGCGCCGATGCCCGGGTAAGCCTTGTCGAAGGTCTTGTCCACGGGGTACGAGACCGTGGAGCGCGAGGGCGCGGCGAGCACGTCCACCTTCCTGAACATCTCGGCCCACGCACGCCGCATCGGCGCGCGCAGGCGCATCGCGTGCAGGTAGTCCACGGCCGTCACCAGCGACGCACTGTAGCCGCCCACCCGCCCCTCGGGCGAGGCCAGTTCCGCGACGCGCCCCGACTCGATGAGTTCGCGGAAGGCGCTCGCGCCCTCCGCGTCCACGATGGTGCCGACCGCGGGGCCGTAGGGGAAGTCGGGGAGCTTCACGTCCATCTCGACGGCGGCCGTGCGCCTGAGCACTTCGAGCGAGGCGAGGAAATTGTCGCGCACCTCACCTTGCGCCTTCTCGTACGAGTCCTTCATCACGCCGACGCGCAGCAGCCGGCGCTCGCGCCGCGGGTTGAGCAGCCGCCCCTCTTTCGAGTAACGCGGGAGCGCGTCGGACGCGCGCGCGGTCGGGTCGAGCGGGTCTGGCCCGGCAATGGCCGCGAGCACGAGCCCCGCGTCCAACGCCGACCGGCACATCGGCCCGAGCTTGTCGAGCGTCCACGAGAGCGCCATCGCGCCGTGGCGCGAGACGGCGCCGTAGGTCGGCCTCAACCCCGACAGGCCGCAGAAGGCCGCGGGCGTGATGATCGAGCCCGAGGTCTCGGACCCGATGGAGAAGGCGACGCACCCCGCGGCCGTCGCCGCGCCCGGCCCCGAGGACGACCCGCCCGACCAGAAGCCCGTGTTCCAGGGCGTGCGGCACGCGCCCGTCCACGAGGCGTCGGCCTGGTTGTAGCCCATCCCGCCCGCCAGCTCGATCATCGCGAGCTTGGCGACGAGCACCGCGCCCGCCTCGCGCAGGCGCGTGACGACCGTCGCGTCGTAGTCAAACCGCTGCTCCTTGTAAGGCGTCGCGCCCCACGTCGTCGGCGCCTCGCGCGTGGCGCAGAGGTCTTTGACGCCGTAAGGGATGCCGTGCAGCGGCCCGCGGTAGCGCCCGCGCCTGATCTCGTCCTCGGCCTGCCGCGCTTCCTTAAGGGCGGTCTCGCGCGTGACGTGGGCGACGGCGTTCAGGCGCCGGCCCACCGTCTCAAGCCTTTGCAGGTAGGCCTCGGTCAACTCGACGGGCGAGAGCTTGCGCGCGCGTATCTGCGCCGCAAGCTCGGAGACGGGTGCGTAGAGTGTCTCGACCGGAATCATACGCGTGGCCTTTGCTCTTATATCAATTTGCAGTCGGGTGGAGCTGAGAGGTGGTTAACCACAGAGGCACAGAGACACGGCTGGTTGAGTTATATCTCTTCAAGCCGTGTCTCTGTGCCTCTGTGGTTAATAGTCCTCGCATTCACTCAGGCTTCGAAGACGAAGTCGGGCTCGTCGGAGTTCTTGAGCTTGGAGGCGCGCAGCCGCTCGGCCGTGCGGACGTTGCCTTCGAGGTCGCGCTTGACGGCCTCGAACTGCTCGGGCTTCAACGAGGAGCCGAAGCGCAGACGCGCGACCTCCGCGTAGGCGAGCGCGAGCGGCGAAGGCGCGGGCGGCCCCTGCGGCGGCTGCGCGGGCGCGGGCTGCGGCTGGGGCGGCGCCTTGGGCTCCGACGTGGCGGGCGGCGTCTGCGCCTGCGCGGCCAGCGCGGGCGCGGCGACGAGTACCGCGGCCAGCGTCTTCGTGAAGCGGCGCCGCGAAGGGCTCAGCTCGCCGCCGCACGCCGTCCGACTTTCGACGGCCGTCTTCTCGTCATTCGTCTCCCGTCTTCGTCTCATGGTTCACTCCGTCACTTGGGGCAGGTGCTCGTGCCCTTCGGCCTCGGGGCACTCGTTGAAGATTTCGGCGGGCGTGCTGTAGTCCTCTTTGAGGAAAGCCTTGACGACGCCGACCAGCTCTTCGAGCCGCAGGAGCGGGATCATGTGCCCCGCGCCGGTGAAGGTGCAGACGAGCGCGCGCGGGTACGTCTCGCGCAGCCGCAGGCGCTCCGCGGCGGGGAGCATCGGGTCGTCGTCCGACTCGATGATGAGCACGCGCCCGGGCCAGCCGTCCGCGGCAGCGGGCGCGTAAGACTCTCCGCGGTTGAAGTCCACGCTCAGGGCCACGCGCGAGAGGAGCGTCTGTTTCGTCAAGGTGTGTTCGAAGTAGTGGTCGAGCCTTTGCCTGAACTCGGCGACGCGCGCGGCGTGCTCGGGCCGCACGGGCGCGTCGAGGTGCCTTGAGATTTCCAGACGCATCAGCCCGCGCATGACGGGGAAGGGGAGCAGGCGCATGAGCCTCGTCGCCCAGGCGGTGCGCGCGCCCGTGCGCGGGCTCGGCGCGCCGGTCGAGAGCAGGACGAGGTCTTGCACCTGCGCGGGCCGGCGTCGGAAGAACGCCTGCGCGACCAGCCCGCCGAACGAGCCGCCGAAGACGACGGCGCGCCCGACGTGCTCGCGGTCGAGGATGGCGCTCACGGCGTCGCAGACCTCTGCGAGGGTCGCCACGTCGGCGACGGTCGGCGTGATGGTGCGGTACTCGTCCTCGAAGGCTGAGGCGAGCCGGCGCATCGTCTCGGCGCCGCCGACCGCGCCGTGGAAGAGCAGCACGGCCTGCTCGCCGCTGCCGCCGGTGGCGTAGTGCCACTCGACGCCTCTGATCTTCAGGCTCTTCTCGGGCATGTCGTGGGAATGTGAGCTCGAGTCGTTTGCCCACCGATTCGATGGGCAAACGACTCGAGCGCTCAATCGGCTCGGTTCGCGGGCAGATGATAGTGGTTGATGATGAGCCCCGCAACCTCGGCGGGCGCGAGGCCGGTGTTGTCGATCTCAAGGCTCTCGCGGCCGGGCACGGGCGAGAAGAGGTCGTCCTTCTGCACCAGCCCGCGCAGCGTTTCGAGCGAGGTGAGCTTGCCCAACTCCACGCGCGAGGGCTGTGGGAGCCTGCGCTCCAACTCTTCGTGCTCGCAGAAGAGACGGACGGGCAGCGCGCGGCCGCCGCGCGCCTCGAAGAGGCCGCACATGCGCTCGACGCCGGGCAAGTCCTGCGGGTGCGCGTAGACGAAGGTGAAGATGAGCGAGACGCCGTTGGCCGCGGCCTCTTCAAACATCAAGGTGCGGATGCTCCTCACCACCTTCCAGAAGGGCGGCGTGCCGAAGTCGAAGACCGACTGGGCGCAGCGGATGCTGACGTGGTTGTCGAAGAGCCTGTACCGGGTCGCGCGCGCAAGCTCGCGCGCGACCGACAGCTTGCCGACGCCCGGCGGGCCGTAGATGAAGACGAGGTTCATACTCCCAGTCAGAACGCTTGAGATGAAGACGAGGTTCGTGCTCTGAGTCAGAACGCTTCGGGCCGCGACCTCCTTCTGAAGATTAACACGAGGGCGACGCACAGCCCCGCGGGGAGCCAGACCCAGAGCAGCTCGCTCCGGATGACGGCGAGCCCCCACTCGCTGAAGAACGCGCCTACCCCGACGGGCGAGACCTCGACGGGGCGGAAGGGGAAGAAGTAGCGCCGGCCGCTGAAGGGCGCGAAGAGTGCGACGCCGAGCCCGCCGTTCGTCAGCGCGTCGAGCGCCGCGTGCGACGCGGTCGCCAGCGAGAAGAAGGCGGCGTGCGCCGCACGGTTCGGCGCGCCGCGGAAGAAGACCGCCGTCACCACGACACCGACCAGCAACGCGAAGGCCAGCGAGTGCGTGATGCCGCGGTGCCCGAACATGCTGTCGTAAGGAATGCCGAAGCCGAACGCCACAACGTCCGCGTCCGGCAGCAGGGCGCACGCCAGCGCCAGCACCCGGAAGCGCGCCGGCACCGGCCCGCGCGCGTACGCCCCGCCCATCGCGGCGGCGAAGAAGGCGTGCGTGAAGACAGAAGCCATAAGAATCGTGAACCGTAAGCCGTAAACGGTGACGAGAGAGAGCGGGCTTTTAATCTCGTCACGGTGTACGGTTCACGGTTGACGGCCTCGAAGGAAGTCGAGCAGCGCGCGGTTGAACTCCTGCGGGGTCTCGACCGGCGGGTGGTGGCTCGCGCCGGGGATGGTGACCTTGCGCGCGCCGGGGATGCCCTTGGCGAGCGTGTCGGCGATGTTGAGCAGGTTGGCGCCGTCGCGCGAGCCGACGAGGACGAGCGTCGGCGCCTTGAGGTCGGCCAGCCGCTCGGCCGTCGGCGGGTCGGGGTATTTGATGAAGCCCGGTCGCAGCGACGAGAGCGCCTTGAAGTTGTCGAGCAGCATCCGCCGCAGCCGCGCGTGGGCGTCGGAGCCCGGCCGGACGGCGGCGTACAGCTCCCGCCTCATGGTGACCTCGGCGAAGGCTTCCGCCCCGCGGCTCATCGCCTCGACGGCGGCGGCCGCGTCCTGCGGCGGCGGCTGCCTGTCGCCGCGCAGGCCCGGGCCGACGAGCACCAGCCGCTCCACCCTCGCGGGGTGTTCGAGCGCGAAGTCCGCGGCGATGATGCCGCCGAGCGAGAGCCCGACGAGCGTCGCCCGCTCGACCTTGAGGAGGTCGAGCAGGCCGCGCAGGTCTTCGAGGTGAGAGAACGGCTCGGGCGCCGCGGCCGAACGACCGTACCCGCGCAGGTCGTAACGCACGACGCGGAAACGCTTCGAGAGCGGCCCCATCTGCTCGTCCCACAGGCGACCATCCACGAGCCCGCCGTGGATAAGGACGACCGCCGGCCCCTTCCCCCTCGACTCGTAGAACAGCTGAGTCCCGTTCACCTCCGCCACGCCCGAAGCCGTCTGCGCGCGCGCCGCGCCGCCGCCCGCGCACAGCAGCAGGCACGCCGCCGCAAGCCCTGAGAAGATTCTCGACACGAAGTCTCTCGAACTCATCCTTCACCCTCCCGCCCCCGCCCAGGGCGCATGATAGCCGCGCGGGGAGGGCGCGGCAATCTTTATCTCGGCCGCGCGCGCGCGGGCCGGGCGCGGCGCGAGGTGTGTGCAAACGGGTGCGGTTGGTGATAGGCTATCAAGCAAATTTCAGCAGGCAGATTTCAGCGTTCGGCGGCCGCCGGCCGGCTCCGGCGGCGCGGGCGCGTGTTGAGGTGATAAGACCTTGAGCGAAGAGCTTAACAGACAGGATTTGTCGGAGATTATCGCGGAGAATTTCGGCGCGAACGCGACCTACGTCGAGGGCCTGCTGGGGCGTTACCGCAGCAACCCTTCGCTGGTGGACGAGGCGTGGCGCGCGTACTTCGCGGAACTGCTGGGCGACGGCGCGGCGGGCGGCAACGGCGCCGCGGCGGCCGACGGCGGGCCGTCCACGCCGCCGCAGGCCGCAGCGCAGCCGCAGGCGTCGCCCGCGCCCGAGGCGGCGGCGGCACAGTCCCCGCCGGGCGCGCCCGCGCCGGCCCCGCCGGCCCAAGCCCCCGCGGCGCAGGTGCGCGGCGAGGCGCAGCCCATCCGCGGCGGCGCGCTCAAGATCGTCGAGAACATGGAGACTTCATTGACGGTGCCGACGGCCACGTCGAACCGTCATGTGCCCGTCAAGGTTCTCGAAGAGAACCGCGCGCTCGTCAACCAGTTCTTGAAGGAGCACAAGCGCGGCAAGGCTTCCTACACGCACTTCATCGCCTACGCCATCCTGCGCGCCGTCGAACGCTTCCCGCAGATGAACGACGGGTTCGCCGTCGTGGACGGGGCGCCCGCGCGCGTCCGCCGCGCGGGGGTCAACCTCGGCATCGCCATCGACCTTGAGAAGAAGGACGGCACGCGCACGCTCCTCGTCCCGAACGTGAAGAACGCGGGCGCGCTTGGGTTCGCCGAGTTCCTCGCCGCCTACGACGACGTGGTGAAGCGCGCGCGCGCCGGCAAGCTGGGCCTGCCCGACTTCCAGGACACGACCATCTCCCTGACCAACCCCGGCACCATCGGCACCGTCTCCTCGAACCCGCGGCTGATGGCCGGGCAGTCGGCCATCATCGCGACCGGCGCCATCGAGTACCCGGCCGAGTACCACGCGATGACGCCGCAGGCGCTGTCGCTCTTAGGGATCAGCAAGGTCGTCAACGTCTCCTCGACCTACGACCACCGCGTCATCCAGGGCGCGGAGTCGGGCGCCTTCCTCGCCCTCGTCCACGAGCTGCTGCTCGGCGAGCACGACTTCTACATCCGAATCTTCCGCGACCTCGGCATCTCCTACCAGCCGATGCGCTGGGCCACGGACTACAACCCGGCGCTGCTCGGGCGCTACGACGCGCGCGAGGAGGTGTCGAAAGAGGCGCGCGTCCTCGAACTCATCAACGCCTTCCGCGTGCGCGGCCACCTCGTCGCCGACATCGACCCTTTGCACGCGCTCCCCATCCAGTACCACCCCGAGCTGGACATCGAGACTTACGGCCTGACCATCTGGGACTTGGACCGCGAGTTCATCACGGGCGGGTTGGGCGGTAAGGAGAGCGCGACCCTGCGCGAGATACTCGACATCCTGCGCCGCGCCTACTGCGGCAAGGTCGGCACGGAGTACCGCCACATCCAGAGCAAGGAGCAGAAGCTCTGGATTCGCGAACGCATCCGCGTCGAGTTCGTCAACCCCGAGCCGCTCGACGCCGAGACGAAGAAGGCGCTCCTCAAGCGCCTCATCCGCGCCGAGCAGTTCGAGCGCTTCCTCCACACGAAGTACCTCGGGCAGAAACGTTTCTCGCTGGAGGGCTGCGAGACGATCATCCCGCTGCTCGACCAGCTCGTCGAGCGCTCGGCCGAGCGGGGCGTCGAGGACATCACCCTGGGGATGGCGCACCGCGGCCGACTCAACGTGCTCGCCAACGTCGTCGGCAACTTCTCGGAAAGAATCTTCACGGCCTTCGAGGGCTCAGTCCACCCGGACTTCCCGGCCGACGAGGGCGACGTGAAGTACCACCAGGGCGCGTCGGGCGAGCGCGAGACGGCGTCGGGCCGCAAGGTGCGCATCACCATCTCGCCCAACCCGAGCCACCTCGAATTCGTTGACCCCGTCGTCGAGGGCATGGTGCGCGCCAAGCAGGACGCGTGGCAGTTGGCCGGGCAGCCGCGCGACCAGGTCATCGACCGCGCGCTGCCCGTGCTGCTGCACGGCGACGCGGCCTTCGCGGGGCAGGGCATCGTGATGGAGACGTTGCAGCTCGCAGACCTGCACGGCTACCGCACGGGCGGCACCGTCCACATCATCATCAACAACCAGATCGGCTTCACCACCTCGCCCGAGGACAGCCGCTCGTCCATCTACTCGACCGACGTGGCGAAGATGACGCAGCTCCCCATCTTCCACATCAACGGCGACGACCCCGAGGCGGCCTTCCGCGTCCTGCGCATCGCGCTCGACTACCGGCAGGAGTTCAACAAGGACGTGGTCTTAGACGTCATCGGCTTCCGCCGCCTCGGCCACAACGAGGGCGACGAGCCGAGCTACACGCAGCCCCTGATGTACGCGC